>NZ_JTKF01000032.1:0-8029 GCF_000828175.1 Pseudomonas sp. W15Feb9B
GGAAAGTGCTTGGCTCGCCAATTAGCCCTTAATTGCCCCGATCTGATGCGAAAGCCACGCCCGGCTGTAGTCCAGAACACGACTAGCCATGGTGGTAGGAAAATGAATAAAGCCATGGGCGGACGAGGGCAGTAGATGTACTTCAACCGGTGCCGAATGTTGCCAACGCTCAGCGAGTTCCAGCGTGTCATCGCGCAGCGGATCCAATTCGCCGGTGAACATCAACGCCGGTGGCAATTCGCTCAAATCGCCGTAAAGCGGAGACAGTGGCGCCTGCCGGCGTTCATCATCACTCAATCCTGGAGTCAGCAGGCGCAGCGCCTCAACCATGCCCGGGCCGTCGAGCACCAGCGTTTCTGCAGGTGCGCCGTGTACGCTTGGGGTGCCCGCGAGATCGTAGACGCCGTAATAGAGCAAGGCGCCGCAGACGCGCTGCAACAAACCGGGTGCTGGTTTGAGTGCCAATAACGTTGCGGTTGCCAAGTGCGCACCCGCTGATTCGCCGACAACGATCACCGGCAGACCAACGAATTCCGTGCAATCGTCGCTCAGCAGCCAGCGTGCGGCGCAAAGACAATCCGCCATCAACGCCTCAACCGGTGTATTGACTGCCAACCGATAGTCAACTGACACCACTGCCACGTTGCAAGCCGTGACCGTTGCGATGTTAAGGTCATCGTTCATCTGTGCATTACCGATCACCCAGCCGCCACCGTGGTAATCAAGTACCACACCCTTGGGCTTTCCTTGTGGGCGGATGATTCGGACAGGCACTGAAGCAGCGTGCGAATGAACCACAGTGCTTTGCACTTGAAGGCCGTGTTTGACCGGTTTGTTCGCGCCGAGCATTTGACTGACGCGCAGCAATGTCTGGATCAAACGCGGCGTCAGCCGATTGCGAACGCGAAACCGCGGCAACCAGGCGAGTTTGCGGTTGAAGCGCTGCATTTGCGCCAAATCACTTTCGGTGAACACAAGCTTGTTATCAGCCAAATCCTTCCTCCCTCGTCAGCAATTCCCACTTAACGATATAGGGTGTTACGGCGGAGCAGTGAAGGGCGCCTCACGGTCAAGAACATTCACATCATTCCCCACCTGCCGCAAGGTTTCCGGCACCGTCATCCACAACAGTACCAGCGCCACCCCGGCAATCACCGCCAGGGTCAGAAATGCCGCGTTGTAACCGGCTTCCTGCAATACAACACCCGCAACGCTGGCACTTAATGCTGCGCCCAGACCGAACACCGTCGATAGGGCACCCAGGCTGACGTTGAAGTGGCCGGTGCCCAAGGTCAGATCTTTCACTACCACCGGGAACAGCGCGCCGAAGATCCCTGCGCCGACGCCGTCGAGCATCTGTACCGCCACTAGCCAGTAAGGGTCGGCGGACAAGGTGTAGAGCACACCGCGCAACGGAAGAATCAGGAAGCCCGCGAGCAGCAGCGGCTTGCGTCCCCACACATCGGCTTTGACCCCCACCAGCAGGGCGACCGGCACCATGACCAGTTGCGCGGCGACGATACAGGCCGAAGTCAGGGGCGTCGCCATTTGCAAGTTGACCTGCGCCAGCTTCTGGCTCACCAGTGGCAGCATTGCCGCGTTAGCCAAGTGGAAGAGGGCACAACAGATAGCGAACATCAGCAGCGCTTTGTTGGTCAGCAACACCGTCAATCCCGATGGCGTCTTGCCGTGGGCGGCGTCGCTTGGGTCGAGCCCACGGGCGAGATCATGGTTGATGGCGTTGCTGTCGACGAAGCTCACGGCGATCACGCTGCACAGCGCCATGACCGCCATCAGGTAGAACACCGCCACCGGCCCGAACAAGTAGGCAAACCCACCGGCCAGCAGCGCCGCGCAGGCGTTGCCAGCATGGTTGAAAGTCTCGTTGCGTCCGGTGCGCCGGGTGAACGCGCGCGGGCCGGTGATGCCCAGGGTGATCGCCGAGATGGCCGGTGCGAACACCGATGCCGCTGCGGCGCTCAGCGCTTGAGTGATCGCCACCAGACTGAAGGACGTCACGAAGGGCAATACCACGCAACTGCCGGTCACCAGCAACGCGGCAATCGCGATGACCGCGCGTTTACTGCGCGTGTTGTCGACCAGTGCACCGGCGGGCGTCTGGGTGACAAGGGCGGCGACGCCAGCGAGGGTCATCACCAGCCCAATGCTGGCCGGTTCCCAGTGATGCACGGCCAACAGGTAAATGGCCAGATACGGCCCGAGTCCGTCGCGCACATCGGCGAGGAAGAAGTTCAGGCTGTCCAGCGAGAGGTTGTTGCGACGATCGGAGTGAGTGTCCAC
Organism: Pseudomonas sp. W15Feb9B; assembly: GCF_000828175.1. Lineage (NCBI taxonomy): Bacteria > Pseudomonadati > Pseudomonadota > Gammaproteobacteria > Pseudomonadales > Pseudomonadaceae > Pseudomonas > Pseudomonas sp. W15Feb9B. Next base: position 2,302 of record NZ_JTKF01000032.1, read on the forward strand.
GCTGGCACCTTCGATATCGAGGTTGCTTAGAATGGCGCAACCTTCGTCAATTCAGTGAGTGGTCGTCTGCGGATTGAGTTGCACGGCGCTTATGCGGCCACTCGACTCTGTTTCGAGTGGCCGCGCTGCAAACGGCTCAGTTAATGCGCGGATGCTGCTGCACCAACTCCTTGCGTTTGGCTTCCAGTTCGGCGATTTCGGCGTCGATGTCTTCGATTTTCTGCTCGATGTGGTCGTGGTGTTCCTTGAGCAGTTCCTTGGCTTCCTCAAGGTCAGACGCCGCCGGTGCAGCACCCCGTAGCGGTTTGTTGGCGGTCTCTTTCATGGTCACGCCGGTGATCAGGCCGACCACAGCAATCACCATCAGGTAGTAGGCCGGCATGTACAGGTTGTTGGTACTTTCCACCAGCCAGGCCACGGCGGTCGGGGTCAGACCAGCGATCAGCACCGAGACGTTGAATGCAGCGGCCAGCGCGCTGTAGCGGATGTGCGTGGGGAACATCGCCGGCAGGGTCGAGGCCATGACGCCGATGAAGAAATTCAGCAACACCGCGAGGATCAGCAAACCGGAAAAGATCAGGCCGATCTTGCCGCTGTTGATCAGCATGAACGCCGGAATCGCCAGCAGAAACAGACCGATACTGCCGACAACAATGAAGGGCTTGCGGCCAATCTTGTCGCTGATAAAGCCGATCGCCGGCTGCACGAACAGCATGCCGACCATGATCGCGATGATGATCAGCACGCCACGGTTTTCGCTGTAGTGCAGGTTGTGCGACAAATAGCTCGGCATGTAGGTCAGCAGCATGTAATAGGTGACGTTAGTCACCGCCACCACGCCAATGCAGGTCATCAGGCTGCGCCAGTGCTTGGTCGCGACTTCCTTGAACGAAACCTTCGGCCCGCCCGCCAGACCTTCACGGTCGCCTTCTTCGAGTTTTTCGACGTGCTGCTGAAATGCCGGAGTTTCTTCCAGTGCATGCCGCAGATAGAGGCCGATCATACCCAGCGGCAGGGCGAGGAAGAACGGCAGGCGCCAGCCCCATTCGAGGAATTTCTCTTCGCCGATGATCGTCGAGATCAGCACCACCACGCCGGCACCGAGGACGAAGCCGGCAATCGAACCGAAGTCCAGCCAGCTGCCGAGGAAGCCGCGTTTGCGGTCGGGCGCGTATTCGGCAACGAAGATCGAGGCGCCGGTGTACTCACCGCCGACCGAAAAACCCTGAGCCATTTTCGCCAGCAACAGCAGGATCGGCGCCCAGATGCCGATCGACTCATAGGACGGTATCAGGCCGATGGCGAAGGTGCTCAGCGACATGATCACGATGGTCGCGGCCAGCACTTTCTGCCGCCCGTATTTGTCGCCCAGCGCACCGAAGAACAGCCCGCCCAGCGGACGAATCAGGAACGGCACCGAGAAGGTCGCCAGCGCTGCAATCATCTGTACGCCAGGATCAGCCCCGGGGAAGAAGATCTTGCCGAGTGCATAGGCGACAAATCCGTAGACCCCGAAGTCGAACCATTCCATGGCATTGCCCAGCGCGGCGGCGGTGATCGCTTTGCGCATCTTGGCGTCGTCGACAATGGTGATGTCTTTCAATCCGATGGGATTGACCTTGTTTTTCCTTGATTTCATGCGGGTCACTCATAGCTGAACGGATTCGATGCCATTGTTTTGGTGGCATGGGTTCTTTCCGTCAGATACAAGAAGACACGAAATAATTCACTGCTCGTGGCATTTTTGTCGTCCGCAGCCGCACAGGCGCCGCACAGCCCACTCGGCGATGATTACGCAAAAGCACAAGACGTCAGGCTGAAAACCCGGATAATGGCCGCCAATTCGTTTTTGCTCTCTGGTAAACCCGCATGGAAATCAAGGTCAACTTTCTCGACAACCTTCGACTTGAAGCCAAGTTCGACGACTTCACGGTGATCGCCGATCAGCCCATTCGCTACAAAGGCGATGGCTCGGCACCGGGGCCGTTCGACTACTTCCTGGCGTCGTCGGCCTTGTGCGCGGCTTACTTTGTGAAGCTGTATTGCGAGACGCGTAATATCCCGACCGACAATATTCGCCTGTCGCAGAACAACATCGTCGACCCGGAAAACCGCTACAACCAGATCTTCAAGATTCAGGTCGAATTGCCGGCGGACATCTCTGAAAAGGATCGCCTGGGCATTCTGCGTTCGATTGATCGCTGCACAGTGAAGAAGGTCGTGCAGACCGGTCCCGAGTTTGTGATCGAGGAAGTCGAAAACCTCGACGCCGACGCGCAGGCGCTGCTGATGCCGCATTCGACGTCGGCGGCGGGCACTTACATCGTTGGTAAAGACCTGCCGCTTGAGCAGACCATCGCCAATATGTCGGGGATTCTCGCGGATCTGGGGATGAAGATCGAGATCGCCTCGTGGCGCAATATCGTGCCTAACGTCTGGTCGCTGCACATCCGTGACGCGCACTCGCCGATGTGCTTCACCAACGGCAAGGGCGCGACCAAAGAGGGCGCACTGGCCTCGGCGCTGGGCGAGTTCATCGAGCGCCTGAACTGCAACTTCTTCTACAACGATCAATTCTGGGGCGAAGACATCGCCACCGCCGAGTTCGTGCATTACCCGAACGAGCGCTGGTTCAAGCCCGGCCCGAAAGACGAGTTGCCGGCAGAGATTCTCGACGACTACTGCCTGGACATTTACAACCGCGACGGCGAACTCAAAGGCTCGCACCTGTACGACACCAACTCCGGCAACACCCAACGTGGCATCTGCTCGCTGCCGTTCGTGCGCCAGTCGGATGGTGAGGTGGTGTACTTCCCGTCGAATCTGATCGAAAACCTGTTCCTGAGTAATGGCATGAGCGCCGGCAACACTTTGGCTGAAGCCCAGGTGCAATGCCTGTCGGAGATCTTCGAGCGCGCGGTCAAACGCGAAATCCTCGAAGGCGAAATGGCCCTGCCGGACGTGCCGCAGGAAGTACTGGAAAAGTACCCGAGCATTCTCGCCGGGATCAAAGGCCTGGAAGAGCAGGGCTTCCCGGTGCTGGTGAAGGATGCGTCGCTGGGCGGTGAATTCCCGGTGATGTGCGTGACCCTGATGAACCCGCGCACCGGTGGCGTGTTCGCCTCGTTCGGCGCGCACCCGAGCCTGGAAGTGGCGCTGGAGCGCAGCCTGACCGAGCTGTTGCAAGGCCGCAGCTTCGAAGGCTTGAACGATTTGCCGCAACCGACGTTCTCCGGCCAGGCAGTGACCGAACCGAACAACTTCGTCGAGCACTTCATCGACTCCAGCGGTGTGGTGTCGTGGCGCTTCTTCAGTGCCAAGTCTGACTTCGAATTCGTCGAGTGGGACTTCTCGGGGCAGGGCGAAAACTCCAACGCCGAAGAAGCCGCAACGCTGTTCGGCATTCTCGAAAACCTGGGCAAAGAAGCCTACATGGCGGTCTACGACGATCTCGGCGCCAACGCTTGCCGGATCCTGGTGCCGGATTACTCGGAGATCTATCCGGTCGACGATCTGATCTGGGACAACACCAACAAGGCCCTGCAATTCCGCGCCGACATCCTCAACCTGCACAGCTTGAGCAAAGTTGGTCTGCGCAACCTGGCCCAAGGCCTGGAAAACAGCGAGCTCGATGATTACACCGACATCACCACGCTGATCGGTATCGAGTTCGACGACAACACGCCGTGGGGCAAGCTGACCATTCTGGAACTGCGCCTGCTGATCTACCTCGCCCTGCAGAAATTCGAGCAGGCCAAGGACCTGGTCGAAGCCTTCCTGCAATACAACGACAACACTGTCGAACGCGGCTTGTTCTATCAGGCGGTGAATGTGTGCCTGGAGATGGAGCTGGACGAAGACCTGGAACTGGCCGATTACGAAGCCAACTTCCGTCGCATGTTCGGCGACGAGCGCATGGACGCGGCGATTGGTTCGGTCAACGGCAGTGTGCGTTTCTACGGTCTGACACCGACCAGCATGAAGCTCGAAGGGCTGGATCGGCATTTGCGTCTGATCGACAGTTACAAAAAGCTGCACACCGCGCGGGCGAATGCGGCGGCGTTGAAGCGCTGATAGCAGACGGTCACTTCGTAGTGAGGAGCCTGTGGCGAGGGGCTGAATCCCCTCTCCACGGTTGCGTAAACCTGTGCGGGCGGGCTTGCCAAAGAACAGGTCGTCTCAGTGAATGATTACTGCGGCGCCAGATCGCCGTACAAGTACGCCGCCGTCACACCCCCATCCATCAAGAAATCGCTACCCGTAATAAACGTGCCTTCCGGCCCCATCAGCAACGCACCGACCGCGCCGACTTCATCTGGTGTGCCACCGCGTCCGGCGGCGCTCAAGTCGATCATGCGCTGATAGCCGGGTCCACGCGGGCCGCTCAGTTCGTCTCGTGCCAGCGGGGTGAAAATGATCCCCGGGCTGATGGTATTGACCCGCGCCCCACGCTTGCCCCAACGCACCGCCTCGGCCATCACCCGCAACGAGTTACCGCGTTTGGAAATCTGGTAAGCGTGCAAGGGATCGCTGATCTGATCAGCTTGTAGCATCGGTAACGCCAACAGTTCTTCCACCGGCGTGGTGGCCAGTGCCTTGTTCTGCTCGACACTCAGAGCCGGCAGGCGATGGCCAGACTGCGAGGCGATCACCACCGCCGAGCCGCCCTTGGCGATGACGTTACCGAACTCCTCCAGCACCAGCGCCGTGCCATACAGATCCACTCGAAGAATGGTCGCGACTGGCGCCTGCGAAGGGGAAACGCCAGCGGCAAGGATCACGCCGCTGATCTCGCCGATGGCGGTGGCGGTCTGCACCAGGGCCTGCACCGATTCACGAGAGGCGATGTCGACGACCGTCGCGGTGACCTCAAACCCTGCATCGAAAAGGATTCTGGCTGCTGCGTCGGCGTTCTCCTGTTTCAGGTCAGCCAGTACCACATGCTTGCCGGCACTGACCCGGCGGGCGATGGCCTGGCCAATAGAACCGGGACCGATGACGACGACCACTTGTGCAGGATTTTTCATGGTGGGCAGCTCTTTCCAGGTATTCCTTCACCTTATAGGGCTGTTCATTGCTCAACAATACGGTTCTGATTGCTAGGGTTCATGAGCAGAACTCATCAATTGTCTTCAGCGCTTGCACTGCGCCTGCACTACCTGGCAAGTGTTCGGCGTCCCTCCGGAGCGGCTCGCATAGCGCATGCAGTTATTCATCGACTTCTTGCGCGCCATGCTCAAGGTGTCGCCCCAGGCCAGACCACCTTCGCCGGAAGTAGGCACGGCTTTGGCGTAGCAGTTCGAGCCGTTGGTGGCGTAGCGTTTGCTCGAACAGCCGACTGTCAGCGCCAGGGTGGTGGCGAGCAGGGTAAGTAGCACCCAGGACGAGCATTGGCGTGCGGTGATTGTGGTCATCTGGGTTCCTCGTTGGGTCATGCGCATCAATTGCCTCGCCGACAGGCGTTGGGCATTATCCAGCAATCGACATAAGGAAGCGTCCCCAATGCGTGCACCCACACTACACCTGATGTGCGGCAAGATCGCCTCGGGTAAAAAGTGGATGACGCCATCTGCCGTGCTCGGTTGCATGCACGTAACACGCTGGCCGAGCATGAGTTGGCGGCGTCGGAGCGGAGTTTGATTTGATCACTCGATACTTTAAGGCGCCAGACATGGGCGAGGGGCTGGAGATGGTCATGCACCGAAACCGCTAGCAGGCAAGCTCCCAC
>NZ_JTKF01000033.1:0-89177 GCF_000828175.1 Pseudomonas sp. W15Feb9B
GATCCGGGCGCAGCGCCTACGGTTTGCTTCGCTGCACCTCCTCTCGCTGTGTTTGGCTGCGCCAAACGGTCGCTGCGCTCCCACGCCCGGATCAATCCCTCCGCTCAGCCTTCCGATGTCGCCCGTGGATCAAGATCAAGAGCTGCAGCCGAGCTTGCGCTCATCCTGTTGAGTGGGGCGGCTGCGCCGCGTGCGGGTTGTACTTATTTTCCCTGTAGGAGCTGCCGCAGGCTGCGATCTTTTGATCTCGCTTTTGAGTTGTGAAAGCCAAAGTCAAAAGATCGCAGCCTTCGGCAGCTCCTACAGTGAGAGGGTTTGTGTTTAAAAATGTGTGAGCAAACCAGAACCTTCCCACAAGGTTTTCAGGTTGTCCGTCGGAAGCACGGTCTCTAGGCTTGGGTTGTCACCGCAAATCGGTGATCGGGTGTGAGAACCCGCTAAGAGGTTTTAATCAAGCGCCAGCCGCACCATAATCGCCGCCAGCTTATTTGCTGCCGACGATCTTCTATGGCGGCTGTGTGCGGGCGGACTTCGGTTCGGCCGGGTTGATCTCTTACCGGTTTCTCACTCCGCACATAGCTGCCACCTCTTCGTCGCGTGAGAAACGACAGAGATGGCTTTAATCAGATGATTAGAGATCAATTCAATGTCGAAACCCGTACCCGATCCTCCCGTAGAAACCACAACCCCGCTCGCCGAAGCCATCCGCGCTGAAGACCTCGCCCAAAACCGCGAAGCCATCAAACGCGTGCTCGACTTTTACCTCAGTCCGCAACCCGTCCAGCCGCGACAGCCAAGCACCATGTTTCTGGTCAACCCAGGCATCGACACCGAAACCCTGCTCGCCCACGCTTACGAATCGTTGGCCTCTGCCAGTGCCATGGCCAGCAATTTCGCCAACGAACTCGGCGGCCCACAACGCAGCACGGCGCTGGCGATCCAGCAAATCGTCATGCTTGCCGAACTGGCGGTGAACCGGGCGCTGGATCGGGTTGATCCACGCACTTGATCCGCCCAAGCACCGCGTCATCGTTCATCGAGAGCAGGCTCACTCCCACAGAGAAACGCTCTCCACCTGTGGGAGCGAGCTTGCTCGCGAAGACGTCTGTGCGGGCGACACATTTCTGCCGGCTATTGTTGTTAGCCGGTCCCCAAAAGGGACCGATCATTCCCGATTTGGGAAACATGGCACCATCACTTACCTCTAAACCGTTCGGCGTACGCTGCAAATCTTCAGGTGCCGAGTCCGGGCGCGCAGGTATACTGCGCGCCTTCGCGGCTCACTGTTCGGGCCCGACTTTTTGCTTTGCGGAGCTTTTATGACTTCCCCGACCCAACCGCCGGTTGACGACGCCGTGAGCGATGTCCCGGCCGAGCTGACTGACGCCAGCGAAACCAAACCCGAGATCCCGGCTTTCAAGTTCCCGTTCAAACCGGGGGAGCTGGCGGCTGCCAAGGGTTCGAATCAGCCGTGGTACAAGAACGGCGCCAAGAACGGCCACACCAAGACCCCGGGCATGGCCCCGCCGGGTACCCGCCGTTCGATGGGCAAGCGCTGAGTTTCATCCCGCCTTCAGCCATCACTGCGATTTTCGGTCGCAGTGATGGCTAAGTGCTCATCCCCTGAGCCAGATCAACATTTGACCAATTGGTGCGCTTAGAGTCAGCAGCCCTGCCGACTCTTCCCATAAAACGAGCGCGCTTTCCATGAAGATCAATCTCCCGGTAACCGGCCGTAACGTCGATGTGGCGCTGGATGCGAACATTCTTTCGACCACCGATCTGACCAGCGCGATCACTTACGCCAACGACGATTTCATTCAGATCAGCGGTTATAGCCGCGACGAATTGCTCGGCACGCGACACAACTTGTTGCGTCACCCGGACATGCCGGCGCAGGCGTTTGCCCATATGTGGCAGACGCTCAAGAGCGGTCGTTCGTGGATGGGGCTGGTGAAGAATCGTTGCAAGAATGGCGACCATTATTGGGTCAGCGCCTATGTCACGCCGGTCACGCAGAACGGCGTGGCGGTGGAGTATCAGTCGGTGCGCACCCGGCCTGATGCGCGGTGGGTGGCCGCGGCGGAGCGGGTTTATGCGCAGTTGCGTGGCGACATGAAGGGACGGCGGCCGCTGCTCAGGCTAGGTTTGCGCGGCAGGATCACGGTGTTGGCCAGTGCGTTGCTGGGTCTGGTGTTGGGGATCGAGGCCTGGTTGCGTCCGGAGTCGGCATGGATCGATGGCACGGCATTTGTCGTCGGCAGCAGTGTTTGTGCATTAGGCGTGCGCTGGATTCTGCGTCCGCTGGAACGGCTGAGCGAGCGGGCGCGGCAGATCGCGGACAATCCGTTGAGCCAGGGCATTTACACCGGGCGCAGCGATGAGTTCGGCCAGATCGAGTTTGCCCTGCAGATGCTCGAAGCCCAGGTCGGCGCGGTGGTCGGGCGCATCGGTGATGCATCGCAGCAGTTGGCCGGGCATGCGGCGCAACTGGTTGATCATTTGCAAAGCAGCCACAGCAGTTCGTTGGCGCAGCAAGCGGAAACCGATCAGGTGGCGGCGGCGATTCATCAGATGGCCGCCAGCGTCGCGCAAGTTGCCAGCCATGCGCAGCAGGCCTCGGTGGCGGCGGACATGGCCGGCACGGAAACCCGCGAAGGGCATTTGCTGGTCGGCGAGAGTCGCAGTGCGGTGTTGCGTCTGGCCGAGGAGTTGCGGCGGGCGACCGAGGTGATTCATCAGCTCGAAGGTCACAGCAGCGAGATTTCCGGGGTGATGGAGGTGATCCGCAGCATTGCCGAGCAGACCAATCTGCTGGCGCTCAACGCGGCGATCGAAGCGGCGCGCGCTGGTGATGCCGGGCGCGGTTTTGCAGTGGTGGCCGATGAGGTGCGCGGGTTGGCGCAACGCACGCAGCAGTCGACCAACGAGATCCAGCGGATGATCAGCAGCCTGCAAAATGGCGCGCGCGATGCGGTGCTGGTGATGCAGCAAAGCAGTGAGCATGTGGATAACAGCGTCGAACAGGCACAGCGTGCGGCGCGGGCGCTCGATGGAATCAGCGAGCGGGTCGAGCAGATCACCGAAATGAGCCTGCAGATTGCCGCGGCGGTGGAGCAGCAGAGCGCGGTGAGCGAAGACATCAACCGCAATATCATCAGCATTCGCACGTCGTCGGAATTGACGGTGGATGAGGGGCGGCTGAGTCAGCGCAACTCTGAGGATGTGGCGGGGTTGGCGGGGGATTTGCGCTTGCTGGCGCGGGAGTTCTGGGGGCGGCGGCAAGGACAGGATTGATGCTGTTGCCACTGGCCTCATCGCTGGCAAGCCAGCTCCCACAGGTTTCTCGAGTGTTCACATGACTTGTGCACGACATGGAACCTTGTGGGAGCTGGCTTGCCAGCGATGAGGCCAGTTCGATCTCTGCAAAATCTGGATCAAGCCGCCCGCAGCGAAATGAACGCATACGTCTGCGCCGGCTCCGTCACTACCTGCGCACCGGCCGCCAGCAATTGCCCGGCCACGTCGTCTCCGGACAAATGAAACAGCCATTCACTGGATGCTGTGTTCAGTGGCTGTGAAGACACCTGATCGATCACAGCCGCAAAAGCGTCCATCTGCGGCAAATACGCGGTAAACCCGTCGCCCTTGAGTGCTGTGGTGCGAATTCCCAGTGCGGCGCAGATCGCATCCTTGATGCGGATGTCATCGCGATCGGCCTGACGCGAACGCTGGATCAGCTCCAGCAGTTCCTGATCGACCAGCTCCCCGCCGACAATCAGCAGCGGCCCCTGTTGCCACGACTCTGGCGGGCAATCCTTGGCCGCCGGGTTGAGCGGGATGTGCGGATTGATTTCTGCCGGATAAATCCTGCACACCAACGGTCGGCGCTCGTAGATGCGGCACAGGTTTTCTTCGTCAAGATTCCGGCAGCGCCCGACGTTGTACGCGGCAAAGGTGATTGCCACGTGGGCCTCGGTCGTGCCGCTGCGTACCACCAGCGAACGCCGTTCGGCGTGTTCACGCTGCTGCGCCGGCAGGCCCAGGCCGTTGCCGAGAAAGGCCTCCACCAGCACGATCACCTGACCACCGTCCGCCGCCCACATGCGGGCTTCGTCGAGGGTCAGGGGCACATGGTGGTCGGTGCAGCATTTGCCGCAACCGACGCAGGAAAATGTCGTTTTCATTGCACGATCAATCTTCAATCAGAGTGTGAAACGGCGACATAAAGTCGCCAGGCTGAGGCTGATCGAAGCAAGTTGTGCGCCAGTCCTCAAGGCTTGGCGGTCGGACCAATCGAGTCCCATTCGGTGACGAACGCGGTTTTCGACTTTTTGCTGTACAGGCACAGCTCAGTGCCTTGCTGGCCTTTCATGTGTTTTTGCGGGTATTGGCCTTGCAGCAGCACGGCGGTGTAGCCAACGCGGTCATCGAATTGCGCGGGTGTGCCGACCGGTTTCGCAGCTTTCAGGCCGCTGGCCTTGGTGCAACTGGCGAGCACGGTTTTGTCGTAAGCGGCCCAGGCGTCGGGGCTGGAGGCGTGGGCCTGTGAGGCGAGGGCGGTGAGGCAGAGCAGGCTTAGGGTGAGGGGTTTCATGGGGCGGCATCCTTGGTCTTGAGTGTCCAGAGGTTGGAGTATGCCTAAAGAATTTTGTTGTCGAGACATCGCTAAAAGATCGCAGCCTGCGGCAGCTCCTACAGAGAATGCGTTCCATTGTAGGAGCTGCCGAAGGCTGCGATCTTTTGACTTTGAATCAGTCCGGCACGATTTCCCGGCGAACCACAAACATCCCGGCACTTTCATACAACCGCTGCGCCCGCAGATTGTCTTCCAGCACCTTCAGATCGACAAATCCTTCGCGCCTTTGCTGAAACACCTTGAATGCATTCAACAACAACGCCCGACCCAGTCCACGGCCCTGAGCGCGGGGATGCACCACCAGATTCTTGATGTAGGAACTGGTCCAGCACTGCGCCACACCGATCACGCCTTCGGCGTCTGTGGCAATCCAGCACAACTCGGGATCGTATTCGGCATCGCTTTCAAACCGCAGCTGCCATTCCTCCAGTGCCGGCACCCGACCGCCGCCCTCACGGTAGCCGAGTTGCATCAGCTGATGCACCGCCGCCGCCAGTTCCGGGCGGTAAGCGCTCAGTTCAATGCCTTCCGGCCAGTGGGGCGGCGGCACGTCTTGACGAAGGTCGCGCCGCATCAAAAAGCAGTACGTCTGGCTCAAGATTCAATGACCGTTGGCTGCGACGTGTTTGGCGGCTTCGATCAAACGCTGGGTCAGTTCCGGCGAAGAGAACTTGGTCAGCACCGCGTTAGCCCCGGCCAGGCGGGCCTTTTCGCTGTTCATCGCGCTGTCGAGCGAGGTGTGCAGCAGCACGTAGAGGTGGGCGAAGTCCGGCGTCTCGCGCAGGGTGCGGGTGAAGGCGTAGCCGTCCATCTCGGACATTTCGATGTCGGAGACGATCAGGTTGATCTGTTGCGCGGTGCCTTGCAGATCCAGCAGGCAGTCGATGGCTTCCTTGGCACTGCGCGCGGTGTGGCATTGCAGGCCGAGGTTGCGCAGAGTGTGCACCGATTGTTGTAGCGCCACCTGACTGTCGTCGACCACCAGAATCCGTGCATTGCCCAGCACTTCGGCGTCTTCCATGCTCAGGTCGGTCGGAGCCATTTCGATTTGTGCCGGGGCGATGCTGTGGATGACTTTCTCGATGTCGAGCACTTGCACCAGCGTGCCGTCGACCGAGGTCACGCCGGTGATGTAGGCGCGCGAGCCGCCGGAGCCGAACGGTGGCGGCTTGATGTCGGTGGTCAGGCAATGGACGATTTTGCTCACCGCCTGCACATGCAGACCCTGCTTCGAACGGCTGACGTCGGTAACGATCAGGCAGCCGCCGTTCGGGTCTTCCAGCGGTCGCTCGCCAATGGCGCGGCTGAGGTCGATCACCGACAGCGACGCGCCGCGCAGGGTGGCAATGCCTTTGATGTGCGGATGTGACTCGGGCATTTTGGTCAGCGGCGGGCAGGGAATGATTTCACTGACTTTCAGCAGGTTGATCGCCATCAGCTTGCCGCTGCGCAAGGTAAACAGCAGAAGCGAAAGTGAATCTGCGCGGGCTTTGGTGGAAGACATATAAACCTTCTGTGGAAAAAGGTGATGGGCGAGGGTGCAAATCGCCAGAAACTATTGATGCCGGGTTATCGACTTGTCGGGGGCAGGCTTTAGGCTCAATCCCCAATCCGGGTTAAACGGTGTGGCGAGGGAGCTTGCTCCCGCTGGAGTGCGAAGCGCTCCCATAACCATCCACCGCCGTGTATCAGGTTGGTCATGTCCGCTGTTTTTTCGACTGCTGCGCAGCCGAGCGGGAGCAAGCTCCCTCGCCACAATGGAGGTCTATCTCATCCCAAGGCGTTTTGCCATCCGCCCAAGATTCGCCCGGTCCAGCCCCAACTCCCGCGCCGCACTCGCCCAGTTATCCTGATGACGCTCAAGCGCAGCACTGATCAACTGCCGCTGATATTGCTCGGTGGCGCTGCGCAGATCGCCGTTGATCAACGGCATCGCGGGCACCTCGGCAGCCGGCTCAATTGAGTTATCCACAACCTCACGCGGCAGATCCAGATCCGCCGCGCTCAAACTGAGGATCTTCGGTCGCACCTTGCAGTTGCCCAGCGCCTTCAGCGCACTGCGCCCGATCAAGTGTTCCAGCTCGCGCACGTTGCCCGGCCAAGTGTAGGCGAGCAGCGCGTCCTGGGCGTCGCTGCTCAGGCGCAGGCTGTTGAGGCCCATGCGCGAGCGGTTCTGTTCCAGAAAGAAGCCGCTGAGCAGCAACACGTCGCGCCCGCGATCACGCAGCGCCGGCACCCGCAGCGGGTACACGCTCAAGCGGTGATAGAAGTCGGCGCGGTAGCGGCCGCTGCGCACTTCTTCGGCCAGATCGCGGTTGGTCGCGGCGATCAGGCGCACATCGACCTGATGTTCCTTGTCCGAGCCGAGCCGCTGCAACTGGCCGCTTTGCAGCACGCGCAGCAACTTGGCCTGTACGGTCAGCGACAGTTCGCCGACTTCATCGAGAAACAGCGTGCCGCCATTGGCCAGTTCGAACTTGCCGCGGCGGTCGCTGGTGGCGCCGGTAAAGGCGCCGCGCACGTGGCCGAACAGTTCGCTTTCGACCAACGTATCGGGCAGAGCGGCGCAGTTGAGGCTGATGATCGGTTTGTCGGATCGCGGCGAGGCGGCGTGGATCGCCTGCGCCACCAGCTCCTTGCCAACGCCGGTTTCGCCGGTGATCAACACGGTCAGGTCGCTGCCGCCGACCAGATTGATTTCCTCCACCAGCCGTTTGTGCGCCTTGCTCTGGCCGATCATTTCGCGTTGCTGCTGGCCGCTCGCCTGGCGGTAGACCTCGGCGCGCTGATGCTCGTCTTCGGCGCGCAGCGCCAGGCGTTCGATGCGTTCGGCGGCGTTGACCGTGGCTGAGGCGAGGCTGGCGAAGGCTTGCAGGGCGTCGAGTTCGATCGGTTCGAAACGCTCTGGATCAAGCGCATCGAGGGTGATCAGGCCCCAGAGTTTTTCGTCGACGAACAGCGGGCAGCCGAGGCAGTCATGCACTTCGAGATGATCGCCCAGACCATCGACCAAGCCGTCGTAAGGATCGGGCAAGTCGCTGTCGGCGGCGAACCGTGTCGGCCCGGCGCCGTCCAGCAGGATCTCGAAACGGGGATGTTCGCTGACCTTGAAGCGCCGGCCGAGGGTGTCGGTGCTCAAACCATCCACCGCCAGCGGCACCAGCCATTCGCCGTCCAGGCGCAGCAACGCGGCGGCATCGCACGGCAGCAGGGCGCGCAGGGCTTCGAGCAGGCGTCGATAGCGTTCACCTTCGGGCAGTTCGCGGGACAGGTCGGAGACCAGCGGCAGTAAAGCGGTGAGCAGGGATTTGGCGGTCATGGTATGTAGTCAAAGAGACTCGATGTGGTCGATATGACTATAAAGTGCTTCGTGTCAAAATGACTACGTAAAAATTAAGCTATTGATTTATAACGATAAAATATCTGGCATGAAAGCTGATAAGCCTAAGGCAATTCTCAAAAAGCTCAGGAGTCATTCTTATGCTTAGCGTCCAGGATCGTGCCATCGTCAAATCCACTGTGCCTCTGTTGGAAAGCGGCGGAGAAGCGCTGATCACCCACTTCTACCGCATGATGCTCTCCGAATACCCTGAAGTCCGCCCGTTGTTCAATCAGGCGCATCAGGCCAGCGGCGACCAGCCACGTGCCTTGGCCAATGGCGTGTTGATGTACGCCCGGCACATCGATCAGCTCGACCAGTTGGGCGATCTGGTGGCGAAGATCATCAACAAACACGTCGCCCTGCAAATCCTCCCGGAGCACTACCCGATTGTCGGCACCTGCCTGCTGCGCGCCATTTCCGAAGTGCTCGGCGACGAGATCGCCACGCCGGAAGTGATGAACGCGTGGGGCGCGGCGTACGGGCAACTGGCCGAGATCCTGATTGGCGCTGAAGCGGCGATCTACGACCAGAAGGAACAAGCGCTTGGCGGCTGGCGCGGGGCGCGGGAGTTCATCGTGGTGGACAAGGTTGAGGAAAGCGCGGAAATCATTTCGTTCTACTTCGAGCCGGCGGACAAAGGTCCGATCCTTGCCGCCGAGCCGGGTCAGTACATCGGCATGAAGCTGATCCTCGATGGTGAAGAAATCCGCCGTAATTACTCGCTGTCGGCACTGGCCAATAAAGGTCAGTACCGCATCAGCGTCAAACGCGAACCGGGTGGTCGTGCGTCCAACCATTTGCACGATCAACTGCACGTCGGCGCGAGCATTCAACTGTTCCCGCCATCGGGCGAGTTCACCCTGACTGCCAGCGACAAGCCGCTGGTGCTGATCAGCGGCGGTGTCGGCATTACCCCGACCCTGGCGATGCTCGAAGCGGCGTTGCAAACCGAGCGCCCGGTGCACTTTATCCACTGCGCGCGCAACGGCAGCGTGCATGCGTTCCGCGACTGGATCGACGGGCTGGCGGCGCGTCATCCGCAGCTCAAGCGCTTCTATTGCTACGCCGAAGATGACGGCGTGAGCCCGGCGGCGGACAAGGTCGGAATGCTCAGTCAAGAGCAATTGGCTGAATGGCTGCCGGCGCAACGTGACGTCGATGCTTACTTCCTCGGGCCGAAGGGCTTCATGGGCGCGATCAAGCGGCATCTGAAAGCACTGGGTGTGCCTGAGCAGCAGAGCCGTTATGAGTTCTTCGGGCCGGCGGCGGCTTTGGAGTAATTGTCAACACCGAGTCGCCTGCATCGCGGGCAAGCCCGCTCCCACAGGATTTGTGGCGTGCACAGAATGTGTGAACGACGCTGAATCTGTGGGAGCGGGCTTGCCCGCGATGGCCGTTACGCAACCTTGATTCTTAAAAAGTGTTTAAAGGTTAATCGTTTCTTAACCGGTTTATCGTTTATTCCCCGATGCTGATGATAGGCGCTCGTTCGTTTAACTGATCAGGATCGCCCCCATGTCGCACATCATCTTCTCCTCTCGTTCGAGCCTGGCAATGCTTGGCCTGTCGGCTGCTTTGCTGGCCAGTCCGTTTGCTTCGGCCGAATCGGCGTTGATCGCACCACAGACCCTGATCGTCGATCAGAGCCTGCCCAAGGCTCAACGTGATGCAATGGAACTGGCGGCGCGGCGTTACGGCAGTTTCTGGAACAGTGGGGAAGAGGCCCTGGCCACGGCAGCCTTGTCGCCGCAGTTTGTCGACAAGACCCCGCCCGAAGGTCGGGTGCAGGGCCCGAGCGGGCCGTTGCTGGCATCGAAGTTCTTTCGCACGGCGGTGCCAGACCTGAGCTGCGAGATCGAGCAAATGATCATTGCCGGTGACCGCGTGGTGGTGCATCTGCACTTTCGCGGCCACTTCAGCGGTACGTTCAAGGCTCTCAAAGGGCAGGGCCAGCGTGTAGACTTCCGGGCAACCGATATCTATCAGATCGACAACGGTCGCATCGCGGCCAATTGGCATATCGAAGACAACATCAGTCTGATGGCGCAACTGCAAGCGCAGCCGCCAGCCAGCTGAACCATGGACATACAAGGGAAACGCGATGAGCGAGGAAACGATTCGACTGGGACGTGAGCGGCGCTTTCTGGTGCTGCTGGGCATCATCTGCCTGGCACTGATCGGTGGTGCGCTGTACATGCAGATCGTGCTGGGCGAGGCGCCATGCCCGCTGTGCATCCTGCAGCGTTATGCATTGCTGCTGATTGCGCTGTTCGCGTTTATCGGCGCGGCGATGCGCACCCGCCGCAGCATCACGGTGTTTGAGGTGCTGGTGGTGATCTGCGCGATCGCCGGGGCCGGCGTCGCCGGGCATCACGTGTACACCCAGTTCTATCCGGCGGTGAGCTGCGGCATCGATGTGTTGCAGCCGATTGTCGACGACCTGCCGTTGGCGAAGATCTTCCCGCTGGGCTTCCAGGTCGACGGTTTCTGCTCGACGCCGTACCCGCCGATCCTCGGCCTGTCGCTGGCGCAATGGGCGCTGGTGGCCTTCGTGCTGGTGGTGATCCTGGTGCCGCTGCTGACCTCGCGTAACCGAAAAGCACTGCGCTGAGTCAACTCTTCGGCAGATTGGCCGATACAGAAAACGCCCCGATTTGCGGATCAGCCGCTCGGGGCGTTTTGCATTTCAGAGAGTTTGTGAAATCACCGTGACGAACGGCAATGGAGCGTGCGACAGGTGTGCGACATGTTGTCACACACGCCGTGTCGCAGGGCGTTTCAGCAACCCGGATTGGCGTAATGTTACAAAAAAGGATTGGTCTGTTTCGGCATTTTTCTGGTTTTGCACGTGGGTGCCAGATCAGGCAGTTTTAACAGGCTCTGGCAGATGGCCAGAGGCCTTTGAATATCGGGCTTTGCGCCGATTCGGTGTCGGGAAAAAGCCTTAGGAGCTGTCTGAACTGAGGTGTATAGGCCTACATTTTTTGGTGTTTTTGTTGAGAATCGATTTCGATAACATGCGGAACTTTTGCAAAAACGGTGATGGATTGTTGCTCTGAGCGATAAAAATTATTTCGGGATAAGACATGGTGTATAGGGCGCTACCTATCTACAATCGCCCGCACTGAATTCCCGGCACTGTTCAACCTTTATTAAGGAACTGGACAGGAAGTCGGGTGTCGAGCAGGCCGAAAGGCTTTCGAGACACCCAGGTGTCGGTGCCTTCCAACTTTCCGCACCAAATGGAATTGGTCTGTAACAAGGCCTTTGACCACGAATTCGAATAAGAACTGACCGCTGTCCCAAGGTTTTGTCGAGCGTCTGACGCGCGACGGGCGGCCCTTATTCAATCCAAAG
This sequence comes from Pseudomonas sp. W15Feb9B, assembly GCF_000828175.1. Classification (NCBI taxonomy): domain Bacteria; kingdom Pseudomonadati; phylum Pseudomonadota; class Gammaproteobacteria; order Pseudomonadales; family Pseudomonadaceae; genus Pseudomonas; species Pseudomonas sp. W15Feb9B. The sequence goes on from NZ_JTKF01000033.1 coordinate 11,379, forward strand.
AAAATGCCAACCCTTGGCAGGGTGAAGTGTTGGCGATCAAAACCCAACTGCATTGCGCAAGCTGCTTTAGAGGTCGTGAGATGAGTAAAAACAGGTACCCCAGATTACTAGGCCTAGTGCCGCTGCTCGGCACGTTGTTGCTGGGAGGCTGCAACATGACCCTGCTCAATCCAACGGGCCAGGTCGGCCTGGAACAGCGCAACCTGATCATCACCGCCACGCTGCTGATGCTGTTGGTCGTTGTGCCGGTTATCGTCATGACCTTCCTGTTCGCCTGGAAGTACCGCGCGTCCAACAAGGATGCCGTCTACACCCCGAAATGGTCGCACTCGACCAAAATCGAAGTGGCGGTCTGGACCATCCCGGTTCTGATCATCATCGCCCTGGGTTACATCACCTACATTTCGACCCACAAACTGGACCCGTACCGTCCGATTGAATCCGACGTCAAGCCGGTGACCATCGAAGTCGTTGCGCTGGACTGGAAGTGGCTGTTCATCTACCCGGAACAAGGCATTGCCACGGTCAACAAGATCGTGTTCCCGGCGCATACCCCGGTCAACTTCCGGATCACCTCCGACGCCGTGATGAACTCGTTCTTCATCCCGGGCCTGGGCGGCCAGATCTACGCGATGGCGGGCATGACCACCAAACTGCACCTGATCGCTGACCGCAACGCTGAAATGGACGGTATCTCCGCCAACTACAGCGGTGCCGGTTTCACCGGTATGAAATTCAAAGCGATCGCAACTTCTCAGGAAGATTTCGACGCCTGGGTAAGTGAAGTCAAAAAGGCACCTAAACAGCTTGAACAAGCTGAATACGCAGCCCTTGCCAAGCCAAGCCAGAACAATCCAGTCGAGCTCTACTCCTCGGTCACGCCGAACCTGTTCCAGACCATCGTCGACAAGTACGAAGGCATGAAACCGGGCAAGCCGCTGAAGCACGAGAAGAAAGAGAAAGAAGTGGCGGCAACGGACATGGACTCGAATTCGCATTCAGCTGCCGGGGCAGAGGAGTAAACGATGTTTGGTAAATTAAGTTGGGAAGCGATCCCTTTCCACGAGCCGATCGTGATGGTCACCATCTCGATGATCGCGCTCGGTGGTCTGGCGTTGTTCGCTGCAATCACCTACTTCAAGAAGTGGACCTACTTGTGGACCGAGTGGCTGACGTCGGTCGACCACAAGAAAATCGGCGTGATGTACATCATCGTTGCCATGGTCATGCTGCTGCGTGGCTTTGCCGACGCCATCATGATGCGTACCCAGCTGGCCATGGCCACCGAGGGTTCGCCTGGCTACCTGCCGCCTGAACACTATGACCAGATCTTCACCGCTCACGGTGTGATCATGATCATCTTCATGGCGATGCCATTCTTCACCGGCCTGATGAACCTTGCAGTGCCGCTGCAGATCGGCGCGCGTGACGTTGCCTTCCCGTTCCTGAACTCCCTGAGCTTCTGGCTGCTGGTGTCCGGCGTGGTGCTGATCAACCTGTCCCTGGGCGTCGGCGAATTCGCCAAGACCGGCTGGGTTGCCTATCCGCCGCTGTCGGGTCTGCAATACAGCCCTGGCGTGGGGATGGACTACTACATCTGGGCGCTACAGCTATCCGGGTTGGGTACGACGCTGACGGGGGTCAACTTCCTCGCCACCGTGCTGAAAATGCGTACCCCTGGCATGAAACTGATGGACATGCCGATCTTCACCTGGACCTGCACCTGGGCTAACGTCCTGATCGTGGCTTCGTTCCCGATCCTGACCGCTACCCTGGCACTGCTGACCCTCGACCGTTACATGGATTTCCACATTTTCACCAATGAACTTGGTGGCAATCCAATGATGTACGTCAACCTGTTCTGGGCCTGGGGCCACCCTGAGGTTTACATCCTGATCCTGCCGGCATTCGGCATCTTCTCGGAAGTGATCTCGGCGTTCACCGGCAAGAAACTGTTCGGCCACCACTCGATGATCTACGCTTCGGGCGCGATCTCGGTACTGGGCTTCATGGTTTGGCTGCACCACTTCTTCACTATGGGTTCGGGTGCCAGCGTCAACGCCTTCTTCGGTCTGGCGACGATGCTGATTTCCATCCCGACGGGTGTGAAACTGTTCAACTGGCTGTTCACCATCTACCAGGGCCGTCTGCGCTTCACCAGCCAGGTCATGTGGACCCTGGGCTTCATGGTGACCTTCGCCATCGGCGGCATGACCGGCGTACTGCTGGCCATTCCGGGTGCTGACTTCGTTCTGCACAACAGCCTGTTCGTGATCGCGCACTTCCACAACGTGATCATCGGCGGCGCGGTATTCGGCTACATCGCAGGTTTCGGCTTCTACTTCCCGAAAGCGTTCGGCTTCAAGCTGCACGAAGGCTGGGGTAAAGCAGCGTTCTGGTTCTGGATCTCGGGCTTCTTCGTCGCGTTCATGCCGCTCTATGCACTGGGCTTCATGGGCATGACCCGTCGTCTGAACGCCACCACCAACCCTGAGTGGGTACCGTACCTGTACGTTGCCATGTTCGGTGCGGTGATGATCGCTGTCGGTATCGCCTGCCAACTGATCCAGCTGTACGTCAGTGTGCGTGACCGCAACAAGCCAGAGAACATGTGCGAACACGGTGACCCGTGGAATGCCCACACTCTGGAATGGTCGACCTCGTCGCCACCTCCGTTCTACAACTTTGCTGTGCTGCCTAAGGCTGACTGCATCGACCCGTTCACCGAAGCCAAGGAAAACGGTACTGCGTACCAGGCTCCGGCCAAGTACGAGCCGATTCACATGCCGAACAACACCGCCACTGGCGTGGTGATGGGCGCACTGCTGACCGTCTTCGGTTTCGCGATGATCTGGCACATCTGGTGGTTGGCGATCGCCAGCCTGGCCGGCACTGTCATCTACTTCGTGATCCACGCGGCACGTGACGACCAGGGCTACATGGTTCCGGTTGAAACGATCGAGCGCATCGAAGCCGAGCAGCACAAGCGTCTGGTCGCGGCAGGGAAAATCCCGGCCAATGCCACCCGTGTAACCTCGTTGGAACAGGCTTAAACCATGTCGAACTTAGTGACCAATGTTGGACACGCCCATGGTGACCATGGGCACGATGACCATCACCACGACTCGGGCGAGATGACCGTATACGGTTTCTGGCTTTACCTGATGACCGACTGCATTCTGTTTGCGTCGATCTTCGCGGTGTACGCAGTACTGGTAAACAACGTTGCCGGTGGCCCGTCGGGCCACGACATCTTCGAACTGCCATACGTGCTGGGCGAAACCGCTCTGCTGTTGTTCAGTTCGATCACCTACGGCTTCGCCATGCTGGCGTTGTACAAAGGCAAGAAGCAGCAGGTTCTGGGCTGGTTGTTCATGACCTTCCTGCTCGGCGCAGGCTTCATCGCCATGGAGATCAACGAGTTCCACCTGCTGATCTCCGAGGGCTTCGGTCCTAGCCGTTCCGGCTTCCTGTCGGCGTTCTTCACCCTGGTCGGTACCCACGGTCTGCACGTATCCGCGGGTCTGATCTGGATGGGCATCATGATGTACCAGGTCAACAAGCACGGCCTGACGGCGACCAACAAGACCCGTCTGAGCTGCCTGAGCCTGTTCTGGCACTTCCTGGACGTGGTGTGGATCTGCGTATTCACCGTTGTTTACCTGATGGGGACCCTGTAATGGCTAATGCACACTCCCATGACAGCCATGATGCTGGCCACGGCAGCGTAAAGTCGTACGCCATCGGCTTCATCCTGTCGGTGATCCTGACCGTCATCCCGTTCGGCCTGGTGATGTACCCGACCTTGCCGAAGTCCACGACGCTGGCAATCGTCCTGCTGTTCGCGGTAATCCAGGTGATCGTTCACCTGTACTACTTCCTGCACCTGGACCGTTCGATTGCACAACGTAACAACGTGATCGCGTTTGTCTTTACGGCCATCGTGATCCTGCTGCTGGTTGGCCTGTCGCTGTGGATCATGTTCAGCATCCACACGTACATGATGGCGAAGTGAGGTAGACCCGATGTCGCTCAAGCACTTTATCCAAATCACCAAACCGGGGATCATTTTCGGTAACGTGCTTTCTGTGGCAGGCGGGTTCTTCCTGGCCTCGAAAGGGCATGTAGATCTGGCGGTGTTCCTGGCCGCCATGATCGGCACATCCCTGGTTGTGGCCTCCGGTTGCGTGTTCAACAACTGCATCGACCGCGACATCGACCTGAAGATGGAACGCACCAAGAACCGTGTGCTGGTGCAGGGCTTGATCTCCCTGAAACTGGCCCTGGTCTACGCGACCATCCTGGGTGTTCTCGGCGTTGCCTTGTTGTACAAGGTGGCCAACCCGTTGGCCGCCCTGTTCGCGGTAATCGGCTTCATCATCTACGTCGGCTTCTACAGCCTGTACCTCAAGCGCAAGTCGGTTCACGGCACGCTGGTGGGCAGTCTGTCGGGCGCCATGCCGCCAGTGATCGGTTACGTTGCCGTGACCAACAGCTTCGACATGGCCGCACTGACCCTGCTGGTGATGTTCAGCCTGTGGCAGATGCCGCATTCCTACGCCATCGCGATCTTCCGTTTCAACGACTACCTGGCCGCATCGATTCCGGTGTTGCCCGTCAAGCGCGGAATCGAGGTGGCCAAGAAGCACATCCTGCTCTACATCCTGGCGTTCCTCGTGGCGACCTTGATGCTGACCTTCAGCGGTTACGCCGGCATGAGCTACCTCGCCGTCGCCGCGGCCATGGGCATGTACTGGTTGTACATGGCCTGGACCGGCTACAAGGCGGTGGATGACACGGTCTGGGCACGCAAGCTGTTCGTGTTCTCGATCTTCACCATCACCGCCCTGAGCGTCATGATGTCCCTGGACTTCAAGGTGCCTGCCGAGCTGCTGCTGACGTACGCGCCGTAAGGCTGGATGGCTTCACGAAAAACCCCGCACATCGAGAGATGTGCGGGTTTTTTTTGGGGTGGCTTTCGGTGATCAGGCGTCGGCAACCGCGAGCAGATACCACTTCGACGCGATACCGTTGTAGGAGCTGCGGCACGCTGCGATCTTTTGATCCTGATCTTTAAAAATACAATCAAAATCAAAAGATCGCAGCGTGCCGCAGCTCCTACAGGGTTTAGTTGCGATATCGGCGTAAACCCCCTAGATTTGGATCCAACCATAACGGTGATAGCGCCATGCCACTTCGCAGGGACACTGTTATTCATGCATCAATCGAGAGGCTGGGCGAAATGACTGAGAGGATGACCTGCGACGAACGCTTCATTGCCCTGGCACAAGAGCTGAACTACGACATCTATGGCGAAAACACCGCCGGCGGCAATTACGCGCCGCTGATCCGTCATCGCGATGAGTTGTACATCAGCGGCATGGTGCCGCGGGTCAATGGCAGGATTCTGTATCCCGGTCGTGTGGGGTTGGAGTTGACGCTCAAGGATGCCCAGGCAGCCGCGAGCATCAGTGCCATGCGCTGCCTGGCACTGATCGTCGATGCGGTGGGTTCGCTGGACAAGATCCGGGCGTTATTACGGGTCACGGTGTATGTGAAGTCGACCCCGGACTTCGTTGACCTGAGCGAGGTGGCCAACGGCGCATCGGACGTGTTCAGCCATGTGCTCGGCGATGCTGGCCGGCACACCCGCACCACGGTCGGGGTGTATCAGTTGCCGAAGAACGCCGCGATTGAAGTCGACATGATCGTTGCGGTGCAGCCGGAAGTCTGACGCTCTGGCGCCCAACAAAAAGCCCCGCCTGAATCTCAGAGCGGGGCTTTTTTGTCGGCGTCGGGATTACTGCGCGGCGATGCTGTAACCGTCGAACGCCGTCTGCTGTTGCAGGGCGGTGATGATGTTCTTGCGGTTGATTGCGTGTTCGGTGCCGGCGTTGTCGACAAATGTTTCGCCTTCCAGCTCGGCTTCTTCGCCTTCACCAACAAAAGTGAAACCGAGGAACTCCAGCGCCTCACGGTCAACGTTCATGCGCGAGCGCGGCGTCCGCAGCGGCAGGGTCACGCTGCTGCCGTCCTTGCTGATGGTGAAGATTTCGACTTCTTTCTTGGCGCGAGCGGCTTTGCCCTTGCCGCCACTCGGGTTGCTGATCGCCTGGTGGGTCTGGTTCAGCACCTTGAGGGCCAGGCCGTAGACGATTTCCTGGAACGCCGGATCGTCCTTGAAGCAGGACAGGATGCGGCCGATCGAGAACTTGCTGCTCAGGTCTTCGAGGGCGGCGATGTCGGCGGCCTCGGCGTCCTTGAGGCGCTTGAGTTCGCCCATCAGCTCATAGGCCTTGTCGTCGTCGAAGCTGTCGTGTGCCTGACGGATCGCGGCGCGCAGTTCGCGGATCTGGTCGCTTTCGCGGGTCGACTGGAAGGCGTCCAGCACCATCTCGCTGATGATTTTGGCTTGTGGAAGGTGTTGTGAAAGATTGATGGAGTTTTCGTATTCCGCTTTGGACGATTCGGTAACTACGGATTCAGCGGTGTTGAAATCGGACATTGAAATTTCACTACTTTTTTAACTTGAGTGGAAACGAGAAAGCGCGAGGTCTTTTTCAGGCCGGTTAATTTAGGGGAGCGGGGCGGCGTTGTCACGGAACAACAGTCCGGTGGTGCGGATTATTTGTCCGGCGTGTTCAGGTTCATCGAGCGCACCATCCAGTGTTCAGCGGTTTGCTGATCGGTCGGCAGCGTGAAGCGGAAAGTCGCCCCGCGCCCGGCGACATCGATCAACTGAATCTCACGCCCGTGCAGTTGCAGGATGCGGTGGACGATGCGCAGGCCCAGTCCACCGTCACGTCGCGCCCCGCCAATATTGAACGGACGCAGGAACAGACCTTCGCGCAGCTCCGGAGCGATGCCGGGGCCGGAGTCGCTGACCGTGACTTCGACCAAGGCGCCCAGGGGTTTCAAATCCAGCTCGATTTCACCGCCCGCAGGCGTGTAGCGCAAGGCGTTATCCACCAGGTTGGTCAGCACCCGTTCGATCAACCCGAGGTCGGCGCAGACCGTTGGCAGGTTGGGCACGAAGGTGGCCTTGAGTTCGACATGGCGGGCTTCGGCGGCCAGTTCGAATTTCTGGAAGATGTCCTGCAGCAGATCGATCAGCGAAAAGCGTTCCAGTACCGGTTGCACGAAACCGTGTTCCAGACGCACCAGCTCCAGCAGCGATTGCGCCAATCCGCCGACCTTGCGGCTCTGATCCAGTGCGATGCCCAGATAGCGGCGGCGTTCTTCGGCGGTGAGCGTAGCGTCCTTGAGTGACAGGGTTTCCAGATAACCGTGCAGCGAGGCCAGTGGCGTGCGCAGGTCGTGGGAGATATTCGCCACCAGTTCGCGTCGCTCCTGATCCTGGCGGGTCAATGAGCGCCACTGCTCACCGAGGCGTTTTTGCATTTGGCGGAAGGCGCCATCAAGCACGGCGATCTCATCCGGGTCAGCGCTTTTATCCACAGCTGCTGACGGAGCGGGCAGAGGTTGCGGCGTGCCATCAATGTCGAAGCGGCTGACGGTTTCGGTCAATCGGCGCAAGGGTCGGGTAATCAGGTTGAACGCCGTGAGACCCGCGATCAGGCACAACAGCGCCACCAGCCCGATCGACAGCAACGCCGTATTGAGTGCGGCACTGGTCGCGCCCCGTTCAGCGAAGCGATCGTGTTCTTCGCTGAGCAACACCACGTACAGATAACCGGCGGACTTGCCGTTGACCTTCAATGGCGCGGCACTGAACACCTTGCGCCCGTCGGCACTGCGCGGGTCATCACCGAGGATCGGCAGCGGCTGGTCATTGAGCAGGCGGCGGATCGGCGCCAGATCGACGGTTTCCCGGCGCAGATGGCCTTCCGGCGCCGCGTTGCCGACAATCCGCCCCTCGCTGTCGAGCAGGTACACCTCGACACTCGGGTTGACCAGCATCAGCTTGCTGAACAGTTCGCGCACGGCGCCGGGCATCAGGCCATTGCTGTCCATCAGCACCGTGTCATGGGCGATGTGCTGCGCCAGATCCCGCGACAGGCCTTGCACCACTTCCAGTTCATGCATCTTGCTCGAGCGCACTTGCAGCCATGCCGAGGTGCCGCAGCACACCAGCAGCAAAACGGCGAACACCAGCGACAGGCGCTGCGACAGGTTCAGTCTCATGGTTGTTCCGTGCCGAATTTATAGCCGCGACCCCACACGGTGAGGATGCGGGTCGGTTGTGCCGGATCGCTTTCGATCTTCGCCCGCAGGCGATTGATGTGGGTGTTGACCGTGTGCTCGTAACCTTCATGACTGTAGCCCCACACCGCGTTCAGCAGGTCCATGCGTGAGAAGACCTTGCCCGGTTGTCGGGCGAAGAAATACAGCAGGTCGAACTCTCGCGGAGTGAGGTCCAGACGCGCGCCATTGAGGGTGACGTCGCGGGTGATCGGGTCGATGTTCAGACCATCGAGGCTGAGGCTGCCGGCGTCCATCTTCAGATTGCGCGCCATGGCGTCGACCCGGCGCAGCAAGGCTTTGACCCGGGCCACCAGCTCCAGCATGGAAAACGGTTTGGCGAGGTAATCGTCGGCCCCCAGTTCCAGACCCAGAATGCGGTGCAGTTCGCTGGAGCGCGCGCTGGTGATGATGATCGGCGTATAGCGCGCCATCGCCCGGGCGCGGCGGCAGATTTCCAGGCCGTCGACGCCCGGCAGCATCAGGTCGAGGATCAGCGCATCCCATTGCCCCTGCTGCAACAGGCGCATGCCTTCATCGCCGTCGGCGCTGTGCACGACGTCGTAATGCTCGTCGCGCAGGTGCAGGCAAATCAGGTCAGCGATGTGTTGATCATCCTCGACCACGAGGATGCGTCTGGTCGGTTCCATCAACTTCAATCCTTCGGCGCAGTGAGTGCATTGTGCGGGTTTTCCTCGGGGCGAGTTATCACGAATTCGTTAACTTCCCGTGAGGATTTGGCGATCAACCCAAGCCTAGGCTGTGTTCCATGACAGGCACCTGGAATTTTTGGAGACGGCCATGTTTTCACGGCGACAGATTCTCGTAGCGAGCGGCGGGCTGGGGCTCGCAGCCCTGGTGGCGGGTGTATTGCCAAAATTGTCCCCGGGCACCGCGCTGGTCGAGCAGGCGCAAGCGGATGAGGCGTTTGAGGTGACCCATAGCGACAGCGAATGGCACTCGCTGCTCTCGGATGAGCAATACGCGATCCTGCGCGAAGAAGGCACTGAACGGGCCTACACCAGCCCGCTCAACAACGAACATCGCAGCGGCACATTCGCCTGCGCGGGCTGTGCCCTGGCGCTGTTTTCATCGGCAACCAAGTTCGACAGCCACACGGGCTGGCCGAGTTTCTGGGCACCGCTGGAACAGGCGGTGGCCACGCGTCAGGACCGTTCCTTCGGCATGGTCCGCAATGAAGTGCACTGCCGGCGCTGCGGCGGGCACTTGGGGCATGTCTTTGATGACGGCCCGAAACCCACCGGCCTGCGCTATTGCATGAATGGCCTGGCGATGACGTTCAAACCCGTGGCGGCATGAGCTATGGCACTTTTTCGATCTTCACTTTCTACAGGACGACACCATGTGGCTCTTGGTTCTCGCTTATCTGGGCGGTGTGCTGACGATCGTCAGTCCGTGCATCCTGCCTGTTCTGCCTTTTGTCTTCGCTCGCAGCGGGCAGCCGTTTATCAAGAGTGGCTTGCCGCTATTGACCGGGATGGCGCTGACTTTCGCCCTCGTCGCCACACTGGCGGCGGTGGGCGGCGGCTGGGTGGTGCAAGTCAATCAGTACGGGCGCTGGCTCGCGTTGCTGTTCGTTGCACTGTTCGGGCTGACACTGCTGCTGCCGCGCCTCGCCGAGCGCCTGACGCGACCGCTGGTGTCGGCCGGCAGTCGGCTGTCCGAGGCCGCCGGCCAGGACAATCGTCCGCGTCCCGGCGCCTCGTTTCTGATCGGCGTCGCCACGGGTCTGCTCTGGGCGCCGTGCGCCGGGCCCATCCTCGGTTTGATTCTGACCGGCGCCGCGCTGCAAGGGGCAAGCATCGCCACCACGCTGTTGTTGCTCGCCTACGCGGCGGGCGCCGCGACTTCACTGGCGGCGGCGCTGCTGCTGGGCGGTAAGGTCTTTGCGTTGATGAAGCGCTCGATTGGCACCGGTGAATGGATCCGGCGCGGGTTGGGGGCGGCGATGCTCGCGGGCGTCGCAGCGATTGCGCTGGGCCTCGATACCGGCATTCTGGCGCGGATTTCGACGGCGTCCACGGGCGGGATTGAACAGGCCTTGGTCGGCAAGTTGTCCGGCAAATCGCCGACGGGTAGTGGCACGATGATGGCGCAGATTCCTGCTGCCGGCGGGGCGATGAAAATCGCCGACAAAACCCCGGGAACATTGCCAGTCGAAGGCCAGTTGCCGGCGCTCAACGGCGCCGTGCAATGGCTCAATTCGCCACCGCTGGACGCTCAGGCATTAAAGGGCAAAGTGGTGTTGGTGGATTTCTGGACCTACTCCTGCATCAACTGCCTGCGCACGCTGCCGTACGTCAAAGCGTGGGCCGAGAAGTACCGCGATCAAGGCCTGGTGGTGATCGGCGTGCACGCCCCGGAGTTCGCTTTCGAGCGCGATGTGGGCAATGTCACTAAGGCCATGAAGGAGCTGGGCATCAACTACCCGGTGGCCATCGATAACGACTACAAGATCTGGCGCGCTTTCAACAACGAATACTGGCCGGCGCATTATTTTGCCGATGCTCAGGGACGGATTCGTTACCACCATTTTGGCGAAGGCGACTACGCCGAATCGGAGCGGGTCATCCAGCAGTTACTGCGTGAAGCCGGGGCGAAAACCGTCGCCGACGGCCTGATCAACGCTGACGCCCAAGGCGTGCAACAGGCGCCGGATATGAATCAGGTGCTGTCACCGGAAACCTATGTCGGCTACCAGCGTGCGGAACATTTCGTACCGGAAACCGGCCTGGTGCCTGACAAGGTCGCGACCTATAACCCACCGGCCAACCTGACCCTGAATGACTGGAGCCTTGGTGGCCAGTGGGCCGTCGGTGCCGAACGCGCTACCGCCAGCGCGCCGGCCAGCCGCATCGTCTACCGCTTCCATGCCCGCGACCTGCATCTGGTGCTGGGCCCGGGCACGGATGGCAAACCGGTGCGTTTCAAAGTCTCGATTGATGGTCAGGCGCCGGGTGCCGCTCATGGTGTGGATGTCGCTGCGGATGGCAGCGGTCGCGTGACCGAACAGCGCCTGTACCAATTGGTGCGGCAAACCGATGCGGTGAAGGATCGGACCTTCACCATCGAATTTCTTGACCCGGGCGTATCGGCTTACGCCTTCACCTTCGGCTGATCGGGAGTGCGCAACATGAAAGCTCAAAACAACTGGCGCCGTGCGTTGCTCGGTGTCGCCATGGCGGGTGTGATCGGCCAATGCTCGGCGTTCTCTTTCGGTGCCGAGGATGCGGTGGTCATCCCGCCGCCAGCCCTCGACGAAACCACTCAGGCGCACAGCGAAACCGCAGTGTTCGCCGGTGGTTGTTTCTGGGGTGTGCAAGGGGTTTTCCAGCACGTCAAAGGCGTGCAGAAAGCCGTCTCCGGTTATGCCGGCGGCGCGGCGAATACGGCGCAATATGAACGGGTCAGCGAAGGCGACACCGGTCATGCCGAGTCAGTGCAAGTCACCTTCGATCCGACGCAAGTCAGCTACGGCAGCCTGCTGCAGATCTACTTCTCGGTGGCCCACAACCCGACCGAACTCAACCGCCAAGGGCCGGACAGCGGCACGCAATATCGCTCGGCGCTGTTCCCAGTCAATGCCGATCAACAACGGGTGGCCCAGGCCTACATCGCTCAACTCGACGCGGCGCATGCCTACAACAAACCCATCGTTACGAAACTGGAAACCTACAACGGTTTCTACCCGGCGGAGGACTATCACCAGGACTTCCTGACCGAACACCCAAGCTATCCGTACATCGTGATCAACGACATGCCCAAGGTCGCGCAGTTGAAGCAGTTGTTTGCGCAGCGTTATCAAGAGAAGCCAGTGTTGGTGAAAAGCGGGAGCTGATTCAGATGTGTTGCTTGAGCCTTGGTCGCTCCATGGCAATCACCGATGTTTCAAACCCCAAACTGGCAAAAAACGCCTCCGCACCTTCACGTCCGGCGCGCAGTACCCAAGTGATCTCCGGGTTGTCACCCATGACATGCTCGACCCGCGCGCGGCCGACGCCGGCGCGTCGATGCTGGTCATCGACCACCACCATCGACAGATAGCCGTTGGACAAACCATCGGTGATGCCTCGGGCGAAACCGATGATTTGCTCGCCGCTCAGTGCGACGGTAGTGCGTTGCGAGTTTTCGATGAGTTGGGCGAAATAGTCGCTGGAGCCTGTCCGGTGTCCCCAGCCATGTAGGCCGAGAAACAGCCGAACTGGCTCCACTTCGTCGGGCAACAGATCGCGTACGGTAAGGTCGTTCTTCATCACGTGGCAGCATCCTTGTCGGCAATCACCGGAGCGTAGTCGATAGCAACCAAGTCAGGCTCTGCCCCAGGTTTTCATCGCGAATTCGACGAAGCGCCTCAGTTTGGGCAAACGATAACGATCCGGCGCGTACAGCAAATGCAATGGGCGGCTCGGGGGCTGGTAATCGGGGATCACCGTCACCAGTTTGCCGTCGCGCAGGTCCTGTTCCACCAGCGCATCCGGCAACATCACGATGCCCATGCCGGTGCGCGCTGCCTGATGCAGGCCGGCAGAGGTGTTCATCAGCATCGGGCCGCTGACATCCACCAGAATCTCGCCGTGCGGGCCGCTGAGGCGCCAGCGCTTTTCCACCGATTGCCAGTCGTCGCCGGCAGGGTAGGCGAACGACAGGCAGTCGTGTTGCTGCAGCTCTTGCGGGGTGATCGGCATGCCGCGCCGGGCGACATAGGCCGGCGAGGCGCAGACGGTGAGGGTGTAGTCGATCAGCGGTCGGGCGATCAGGTTCGACTGCTCGAAATGCCCCAGTCGAAATGCCACGTCGAGGCCACTTTCCAGCAGGTCCGGTCGGCTGTTGGTCAGCACCACATCCATTTTCACCTGCGGGTATTGCAGGGAAAACTCGCTGAGTGCCGGGGCCAGACGCTCGACGCCAAAGGTCAGCGGCGCGGTGATGCGCAGCAGGCCACGGGGTTCATCAAGGGCCTGTTCGGCGAGGCGTTCGGAGTCGGCCACCAAACCCAGAACGTCGAGGCAGCGCTGATAGTAAACGCTGCCGAATTCGGTCAGCCGCTGGCGGCGGGTGGTGCGCTGCAGCAGTTGCACGCCGAGCCGTTGCTCCAGTGCGCGCAGGTGATTTCCGACCATGGTCGTGGACATTTCGCACTGCAACGCAGCCGCCGTCATGCTTCCGGCTTCCACGACCTTCACGTAGACGCTCATCGCCTGCAACAGGTCCATTATCAAGCTCTACTGTTAAATGATTGAAGTTTTGCCGAGTTTATCCAGTTCTGGTGGCTAACCATACTGCAAACACACCGACCTTCACTGGAGTTTGAAGTCATGACCGCCGCCCTGATGAACACCTACCAACCGCTGGCCTTGAGTTTCACCAGAGGCCTGGGCACTCGCCTGTGGGATCAGGCCGGTCGTGAATACCTGGATGCCGTCGCAGGCGTCGCGGTGACTAATGTCGGGCACTCGCATCCGCGCATCGTGGCTGCCATCAGCGAACAGGCCGCAATGCTACTGCACACCTCCAACCTGTACAGCATCGACTGGCAGCAACAACTGGCGCGCAAACTCACGCAGCTGTCGGGAATGGAGCGGGCGTTCTTCAACAACTCCGGCGCCGAGGCCAATGAAACTGCGCTGAAACTGGCTCGGTTATACGGCTGGCGCAAAGGTATCGAACAGCCGCTGGTGGTGGTCATGGCCAACGCGTTTCATGGCCGCACGTTAGGCACTTTGTCGGCCAGCGATGGCCCGGCGGTGCGGTTGGGTTTCAATGATCTGCCGGGGGATTTCGCCAAAGTGCCCTTTGGTGATCTGGCGGCGCTGGATCAGCTGCAGCAAAAGCACGGCGCGCGCATCGTGGCGATTCTGGTCGAGCCGATCCAGGGCGAAAGCGGTGTGCAACTGGCGCCGCCCGGCTACCTCAAAGCCCTGCGCGAAATGTGCAATCGGCACGCCTGGCTGCTGATGCTCGACGAGATCCAGACCGGCATCGGCCGCACCGGCCAGTGGTTTGCGTTCCAGCATGAAGGCATCGTGCCGGACGTCATGACCCTGGCCAAAGGCCTCGGCAACGGCGTGCCGATTGGCGCCTGTCTGGCACGGGGCAGAGCGGCGGACCTGTTCACGCCCGGCAGCCATGGCAGCACCTTCGGCGGCAACCCGCTGGCCTGCCGGGTCGGCTGCACGGTGCTGGACATCATCGAAGAGCAAGGCTTGCTGGAAAATGTCCGGGTACAGGGCGAGCGCCTGCTGACCCGCCTGCGCGCCCAACTGGCAGACAACCCCAACGTGATGGCGATTCGTGGGCAGGGCTTGATGATCGGCATCGAGTTGAAACAGCCGATCCGCGATCTGACGTTGATTGCGGCGCGGGATCATGGGCTGCTGATCAACGTGACACGGGGCAAGACGATACGGCTGCTGCCGCCGCTGACGATTGATGAGCGGGAGGTGGGGATGATTGCTAGAGGAGTTGGACGGATTGTTTCCGCGAATTAATGGATATCCGATAACCCTGTGGGAGCGAGCTTGCTCGCGAAGGCGTCGTCACAGTCGACAGTAATGTTGAATGCTCGACCGCATTCGCGAGCAAGCTCGCTCCCACACGGGAAGCCTCTAGTCCGGATAATCTCCCAACTCCGGCGCCAGCATCCGCGTCTTCAGCGCCCCGTTCGAATTGTGCTGAATGATCTCGCTCGGCTGTCCCTGCGCATTGAAAAACACCTGGCCGATCCCCGCTGAATTCCACAGCCGCTCCCCCGCTTCGGCATGTTCCGGCGTATAGGGCACGATGCGCATGCGTCGGCGTTTGGTAAACCAGTTCAACGGTGAGCGCGGCGAATAGAGCCAGCGGTTGAGGCGGTCGAACCATTCCAGCAGGGTTTTCGGAAACTCGTTCTTGATCCCGCTGCTGGTGATCTGCCAGATCCGTGGCCCGGCTTTGCGGTGTCGGATAAGCACTTCGTAGACGAAGGAGTAATGCACGTCACCGGACAGCACCACGTAGTTTCCGGGTGTGCGGGTGTGTCGGAAAATGTTCAGGATCACCTGCGCGGCGCCACGGTGGGCCATCCAGTTTTCCGCGTCGACCAGCAGCGGATAACCAAACCAACTGAAAACCTTCTGCACGGTTTCGATCAGCTTCACGCCGAAGATCGGTGCGGGGGACACGATGATCGCCGACGGATGATCCAGCAGTTCCTGCTGCAGCTCGCACAGCGCCTCCCAATCCAGAAGCCCCGAGGGTTGCTTGAGTGCCATCTCGCTGCGCCAGCGGCGGGTGCGGGTGTCGAGCACCACCAGCGCCGGGCTGCTCGGCAGCACGAAATGCCAATGCTGAAAGCGCAGCAAATCATCGATCAGCGCGTCCTGCACCGGGCTGTCGAGATACTGGTCATCACCGCTGGCGCTCAGCCCCAGGGTTTTCCCCAGCACATCCTTGAACGCATCGGGATTGTTGCCCCAGCCCTGACACAGCATGTAGGCGATCAAGGCGTTGCCGATGATGCGTTTGGAGAACGGATGGCCGTAGGCGGTTTCCTCCCATTGCGCGGAAAGATTCCAGTCATCGGTAATGTCGTGATCGTCGAAAATCATCAGGCTCGGCAGATGCGCCAAGGCTCGGGCGACCTTGCCCAAACCGGCCTTGAAGCCATCGATGCGGGTTTGCTCCAGGGTGTAGCGCTGCAAGCGTTCAGGCGTCAGCGATGGAGTCGCGGGATTGATCAGCGTCCACGCAACGGGTGACCATACCAGCAAGTACATCGCCATCACTTCGGCGAAGGTCACCAGGTGATTGTCGGCGCTGCTGCTGGTGAAAATCGGCTTACGCGCACCGCCGAAAAATCGCTCGCGCAAGGTCTCGTTGCTCTCCAGCGCCGGTAACAAATCCGCGCGGTGGTAGTAGCTGGCCGGGTGTTCGTAGAGTCTGGCGCTGTCGCTGACCACGGCACCTTCGAGGTGTTCGTCGAACAGGCCAAGGCGCGCGATCAACGCATGAATCGCCCGCAGCATCGGGCCGGCCACATCGTCGGCGTAAACCTGGTCGCCGCTCATCATCAGCAGGGTCGGGCGTTGTTGCGGATCGGTTTCGCTGGACAGCAGTTGGTCAACGCACAGCAGACCGTCTGCCGCCGGATGATGCGGCTTGCGGCAGGAGCCGTGCAGCAACTGATCGATCCGTGAGCGCACGACAAGGTTCGGACAACCAGCGTTAGCGTACAGCAGGTGCGGCGCCCATTCGGCGATGGGCGAGTGGCCGTCGATCAACAGGTCGTAGTCGATGCACGTGTCGCAGGGCAGGGCGCTGTCGAGTACAACGTCGATCAGATGGACAAACGCGTGACGGCCGACGGGGATGACCGTGCATTTCCCGGCATCGAGAGGGATGTCTCCTACACCTTGCAGGCGCAGGGTCAGCGCCAGTGCGCGGGTGCCGACCAGCCACAGAACGATTCGCGTCGGTTCCAACCGGCGCAGCAGCGGGCCGGCCAAGACAGGAGGCAACGGATTCAGGTCAGCAGGTATCGAGGACATTCGCAGGCAAGGCTCAAGGCGCACAGGCTGGCGATGATAGCGCAGCCGGCGCCTTGAACCCTTAAACGAGGCTTAAGCGTCAGCCTTCTGCAGCTTCAGCGCCAGCAGTCGCCATTCGCTGGTAGCAGGTTGCTCCTGCACCGAGCACTCGAAGCGATAAGTGACGTCATCGCCATTCATGTTGCGCGCGGTGACCTTGTTGCTGAGGGTGTAGACCTGGCCCTTGAAGCGTTGGGTGACCACGGCGGTGCTGTCAGCGAAGCGCGCCGACGCCGGGAAGCGCAAGGCACCGGTCACGTAAGGGCTGCACATGACATACGCGAGCATTGATTTGTCGCTGTCGCCATTCTGAGCAAGTTTGTCGCGCAGCGCGCTGAATGCTTTGCGGCCCTGCGCGTCGCTCTGATCCAGAACGGTTTTTTCCGCCATCGATTTCGGTGCCCGGTTGGCGTAGTTCGGCAGCAGTGCGGAGTCGGGCGGCGAAGGCTGATTGTCTGGCTCGATAGCGGCGAACCCCGGAGCATTTTCCAATGCCACGGGCGTCGAATCCGACTCGGCTTCCGGCAGCAGACTGGTGGTCACTTCGTTCTGGGTGATCACCTCTTCGGTGGGCGCCCGTTTGGGCTTATGCGCCGACGGGAACAACGACAGGAAGATCGACAGCACCACCATGCCGACGATAAAACCACCCGCCGCGCCAACGATGTTGCCGTAAAACAGATTCCAGCTGCCGCGGTTTTTCACCACCCAGCGCCACATGAAACCCCAGGCCGCAACAAATGCCAGAAAACTCAGAAACTCCATTCGATCCTTTCCTTAACCCTTCAATAGCCTGCCAAACAGCATTCACTGGCGGTGAGTGCTGGAGATGGACGGCAAGATATCAAAATAGAGGTCTGACGCCACGAAGACATTCACATGCCGAGATTGGGCGGATTGATCTGAACAAAAAACATGATCGCCGTGATGCCGGCCACAACGCCGCAAAGGCCGGCCAGCAGCTGACGCGCTACGGGATGTTCGACTTGCGAGCGACGGGCCACCAGCATCCATACGCCACTCAGCGCCGCAGCGGTTGCGAGCATTTCCAGAAGCGATCCCATGACCCCCGGGACCGGTGGCCGGCTAGAGCCGAACAGACCGACACAAAGCTGCGAAACCACCAGGCCGACAATCATGCCGCTGGCCGCGCCCAACACATTGGCGAGCAGCAGATTCCACGCACCACGCTGCCTGACGACCCAGACCCACATGCCTATCCAGGCGATAAAGAAAAACGCTACATCCATCGTATCCATCCTTCGAAACCCGTCGCGGTACAAACGCTCGGCAGCTTGCCGACAGTGGACGGCAAGATAGCAAAATAGTAGCTTCGCGCCACTTTCTTCAAACACGTAACGGACTACGCATGCCGAATGTTTCTTTTACACCGCGCCTGCTCAGCGCGTTCCTTCTCGCCATCGTAATGACCCCGGCGCTTGCCGACTGGGATGAAACCCCAGAGGTCGCCTGGAAGGAGTACCTCGCCGATTGCGAGCGTTTTCAGCAAGTAGTGAACAACGTTCAAAAAGGGGTCATGACTACCAGGCAAGCGATGGAGCGCGTCGACAGTTTGAATCGCACTGTTTATGTCCATCGCGATCACCTCTCCCAGGAAAGCCTTACCTCTCCCGAATATGCCCGTTGTGAAAACGTCATTGCTCAAGCGTTCGTGATCCGGAACAAGGAAGAGGAGGTACTGGTCGCGGAGCTTCAACAGCAATACTTCAAGGCTCAGGCCGAGCACGAGAAGTCCCCGGAATACAAGCGCGCCCTCGATCTGGGCTTTAGCGACGTCGGCGGAATTGGCAAGCTCAAGGAACTCGCCGAGGAATCGGAAACGGATGGCGAAGCGTATCTGAAGACGTTGATGATCACGGTCGATTGGGGCTGCGGCCGACATTTCCGCGCCGTGAGATACGTCAAACCCTATGTGATCTACACCGCCCATCCCGATGAGGGCAACTGCGCCGTCTATAAAGAGGTCGCGGTGCTTGGCGGAGAGATGGTGGAGAGGGGCGAGACCATCGATCAGGACGCGATTTTTCAATACGTGGGATGGAAGAAGCTGGAAGGGCCAGGTGGGTTTCCCGTCGACATTCGAGTAGTAAAAGTGCGGCAGTAATCCGCAGGGCTGTTTCTACAGATTGCGCGTCTGATTACAGAATGTCCTTCAAATAACCCTTGAGCGCGAGGAGCGGCTGATCAAGCTGCTCCAGCGACTGCGCCTGACGGAAATCGGCTGACAGCTTGTGCAGCTCCCGCCCCAACGGTTTCTCGACCCCGCCCAACGCATCCATCGCCAAGCCCAGGCACTGGTTCATCTTGAACTGGATGGTCTCGACATCCCCGCGGCGCACCAGCAGTTCGAACACGTCTTTCTGATAGTCACCCATGACCATGTCATCCCGCAGAATCGGGCTCAGGCCTTCCTCCTCGTAAGCGAGTTTGAGGGAGAACAGGGCGACGGTTTCCAGTGACGTTTCCATGGTTGGCCTTGGAGATCCTTGAGCATGAGTCTTGAAGTTCGGTACGACCAACGAAAGCCGCATCGGGCGGCAGACCGCGTGCGGGCGGCCGTGATTATACTGAGCGGACGCATCAGGTGCAGTCCTTAGGCAAAACAGGTTGCACGGACAGCGCCGAGACATTCAATGACCTAAGCAACAGAACGAGTTTCTCAGGATGGCCAGCGAGTATGAGGTGCCAGACAAACTCAACGTTAATTCAGGCACATGAGTGGAGCGACGATCATGGAATACGACGAAAAGTTGATTGAAGACGCCCTACTTGCCCTTTTGGCCACCTTCAGTTCCGACAGCGGCAATGCATGGAAAGGGTTCGATTTTGAAGTCATGAACCGATTGCATGAGCAGGGTTTAATCAGTAATCCGGTAAACAAGAACAAATCGATCTGGTTGACGGAGGAGGGCCAGGAACGGGGTCGTCAGCTAGCCGAGCGTTTGTTTGGGGGAGGTGTTCAAGCCCAGCGTGCGCCTGACCCGGATATCTGAGGTCCTGGTTTGGCTAATCACTCGATTCGGGCCGCGCCAGCGCAACGCAACTGGAGGAGTTTCTCCGTTGGAGCATTTTCTAACTGAGCCACAACTGACAATAGTGAGAGCTGCTCTTTCTGAGCCATTCAACGATTTTCCCGTCGAATATGACTATGTGGCGAATCAGGTAAGAGGCGTCACCCCTGAAACCCTTTACGAAATTCTCTATTCAGAGGTTGCGCCGGTGTGCGTTACCAATCTCGTTGCAGCTGTGCCTCCGATTTGGACTGGGTTCGACCCCGACAAACTCAGACAGTCGATAGAAGAAAGGCTGGCAGCCAGAGAGCGCAACTGGTGTCGTAGGCAGTTCGATAAAGTGCTGGTTCGTTGGCTGAAATACAACTACGCCTACATCTGGAAGGAAATCGCCAGTAGGCTTTGAACCCAAGCGTTCAATGAACCAGGTGACCATGACAAGGAGTACCTGCAGATTCTCCTGCATATTGCTGTGATGAACCGCCCATCGTTTAGCCCACATTTCTCGTAGCACGGTTACGCAAAAATAATTGCCCAACTTTTCAGCAGACGAAAAAAAGGCCTTGCCAAGCAAGACCTTTCTTAATTTTGGTGCCCGAGGGAGACCGTCGGGTTCCATACAAAACGTGGCTTGCAGCGTGATTATACGTTTCGGGATACAAGTAGGGATACAGGGTGTTGCCCGCTGAATTCGCAATGACGAACTATACGAGCATTTCAGACAATTTCCCCAGCTTTTGCCTCAGCGACTGCTGAAGCTCATCATTGATTCCAATAAGGATCAGAGCCGCCCGCTCGTAGTCGGCTCGACCATTGAAACGAAGCGCCTTCGCAATACCGTTTAGCATCCCCGATTCTCTAACGGGATATCGACATACGATTGCGTCAATGTCCTCAGCGCTGACCATCTGTTTGATGCGCTCTAGCTCACCTGGATATGGTGACTCAAGTTTGAACTCGATATGCTTTTGCGCCCCTTCTACCATCATTCCTCTATCAGGCAGAGCAAGCAGGAGCTGGTCTCGAATGTGCCGCTCAGATATGCGGCTTGCCAAATGCTCACAAATTCCTTTGGCAGCCATTGCCTGTAAAGCTGCCATTTTAACTTCCTGCTGTAACTGTTCCACTGATTGACCGAACGTTCTGGCTTGCTGGGCGGCCAGTCCTGCTAATACATCAGCGGAATAGTAAAGGCTTTCAACTGCGAAAATTGGTAGCGGATATATGCCATGGGACTCGAAGTCGAGCACCTGTTTTTCATCCATCCCATCGTGATCGATGAGACCGAAGGCTTGCGCTCGATGCATTTTTTCCATTGCTCGCAAACCATCTACCGCCCTCATAACCTCTCGGCAACTTTCACGCGATCTCACTGAAACCTTAGGGAACAGTAGTGAATAGAGCGGATGATCAAGGCTGTTGGTTGTTCCTTCTATGAACAAGATTTTCTGGCGCGAGCCGATTAGATCGACGCGTAACCATTCTGGTATTTCCTCAGGGGCATCCAAAACGTCCACTTGCCACGATTCAACTACGTTGCCGGACCACTCACAACCTCGAACGAGGATGATTTTCGACTCAATGGAAGTACTCGGAAGCCCTAGCTCATGCGTGCAGATGACGAAACCGCATTTTGGGCGTTCAGCAATGAGCGCTTTTAGGAGCGGAACGACGATTGCGGGGTGAAGGTGGAGTTCTGGCTCATCAATTAAAAAAATGGCTTCATCAGGAGCTGCCACCACTTCGGCTGCAAAAATAAGCGCGGCCCGCTCCCCATCGGACATTCGAGCAAAACTGTAAACAGCACCGTCTCGCTGGGCTTTTAGTTCACCCTCAGAAATCAAAACCCGAACGTGCAGATTTGACTGGGATAGCAGTGCATTGATGCGATCTAAAGGGGCGTTATTTGACTGGAGTCGGGCAATAGCGCCTGACTCGGCACCCTCCGCTTTGATTTCGTTCGCGGCATCGAGCTTGTACTGCAATTCTGCACTTAGCAGGTCATGTATGGCTTTTTCATTTCTCGCTGTTCCTGAAATGACTTTCCAACGAGTGTCTGGATTTGCATCCCAATGGGGAAAGTTTACAGCGAGGTCTCTCCTGGCTGCAGGTGACAAACTGAGACCTTCATGCTCAAAGTACCCGGGCCGGGAACCTGGCATAAAAACCAGGTTTTTACCTAGTTTTGTAGAGAGCATCCCCACTAAAGCGGATTTTCCAGTCCCGTTTCGACCGAGAATAAAAACTGGGCAGCCTGGTTTGATCTCAATTTTTTTGGTGTCACCTCCCGTGTTGATCTCAATTACATTAAGTGTTCCTGTTGATTCAACCTGCTCCATACCATCTCCTAATTCATTGAGTTCAGTGGGGTTAGTGACTGGTAGCCGATGCTGCCAAAACCTAGCCAAAAAAGGGAGGGGGCCCCTGGGCGTTTTCCTCTCGCACGGGGTCGGAAACCTGCGGGACTTTAGTAGCGGAAGGTGCTCCAGCTTACTGAAATTCAATCGTTGAAATCGAAAGGATCTTGAAGAAAAAGGGGCATCGTTACCGGAACGGTAACGGTGATCTCTGAGCGGTGAATTCATAGGGCAAATGCACAGGTAAACAGGCAGTTCACCGAGTTCACCTGTTCACTAAGCTGGGAGTTCTCCCGCTAACAAGGTTCCGCGGGTTTCCGAGCCCGTGTCTCGAAGAAAACCTCAGGGGCCCCGGCACATTGCGGGAGAGACACCTGACGTTCGCTGGTGGGATTGATGCACACGGGGGGCGGGGGGATGTACCCCTCATAATGCGGTGTAACTCGTGTAACTGGTGTAACGATGGAAGCTAAGTAACTGTATTTATTTAATATTTTAAATGTTACATCGACTTCGTACGCCAATCTTTAGCCGTGTAACTCATCCATCTGGTGTAACGCTTCCGGTGCTTGAAAGAGGAACGAACTAGGTTGTGCCTATGATGCAGGAGGGTAGAGTGCTTCCCGGCCGGCAGTCGCAACAGGCCGCTTTCGGCCAAAAGCGGTCACTCCGTTTCTCTGCGCTCCGAGTGGACCGCTGCTAGCAGCCTTACCCCCAACATCCCACGCTGAGCCGTGCCATTTGTTTTTTGAAAGAGATTCGCTTTCTCTATTTCATACTGCGCCAATGCACTTGTGATGTAGTCATCCAAGCTCTTTATCCACTGGCCATTGCTGCAAAAGGAAAAGGCTTTTCCCCAACCTAGGATTACTCGGTCGAGATTCTGTAGCGCGCCAGAGTAGGACCCCTTTTGGGATATCTCTCCAGCTTCGATACTGAATTTCATCATGCGTATCGATGCGTCTAAATCGAATTTGATCCGTTTCTTGAATCGCTCCCTCGTAGCTGTAGATGGCTGGACCAATCCTGCCGAAACGAAGCAGCCCAAGAAATCGAATCCTTTAGCTGTAAGCCCCCTTGAAGCTTTGTCGCTTGTTGCTAGGGGCCGGTACGCTTCAAGTGAGAGCTTTTTGAGCTCAGTCTGTGCTTTGCTAAAAGCACGATCCACACTGCCCATGTCCTTCCCGAGGATCAGGAAGTCATCGATGTACCGAAGACAAGTGACTTCACCATCGTTCATGGCCCTGTCAAAGTCATTCAGGTACAAATTGGCTATGAGTGGGGATAGGGGAGACCCTTGAGCTACACCCTCCACCCCGATGGGGAAAATCTCATCCAAACCTTGTCGTCGAAGCACGTCAATGTTCGCAAGGTCTGTGGTGATCGCTGCTCGGAATAATGCAATCGTGTCAGGGCAGATGATGTGAGGGGCCACGAGTCTCATCACACGGGCCTTGTCAATTCTAGTGAAAAACTCGGCGATATCTGACCTGATATGGAAGGCGGCTCCTTTGGCAATGACTGATTTGGTGTCGGCTATCGCCATCGAGACCCGTTTATTTTTTATGCCTCCATAGCTCGTAGGGGTAGACAGCGCTTCGTTCACGAACTTAATACGGGATAAGGCGTCGAGTAGAGCCCGCTGGACGATCCGGTTGGGTATAGGCGAAAGCACAATCGGGCGAGAATTTCCGTTGGCTTTGGTTTTTGCCACGCCAGTCTGCTTTTGGAAGGTAAAGGTCTTCTTGGATAGCGCGCGCTGGATGTCGGAAAGCGACCGGGGGAGTTGGCTCTCGAAATCCTTGGCTTCGTTTCGGATAGTTTCGGATGATGAAGAAAAGGCGCTTTCTTTGACCTTCCTCCAGGCCGAATACAACGAATCCCCGCTATAGATCCTACGGTAAAGCGACGAGGCCACAAAAACTCCTTGTTTGTTGGGAGACACCAGTGAACTCTCACCCAACTGCTACAGGGGACCTTCAACCTTCGGGAGACCGCGAAGCCTTAACGGCGATCTTGGTCGCGACCCGGACAGCAACCTCCGAAGAGAGATGGCTGGCGTCTGTCAAACTTGGTTCAGTGCTGTGAGGCGGCTGCACCAGCAAGCAGGCGAGGCATCCCGATGTTAATCAGCCATGCGACCAAAAGCCATCTATTTGGCGGCTCGTTTATTGGAAAACGATAGGATGAGGATTGAGTTCACAAGACTGCTCAATTGAAAAAATCGTGAAAGGGAATGTCCCCAACTAAGGCGCCAGACTCTAACGCTAGTAATAGTCGTCTATAGTGCATGCCCTAAGGATCGGAAGAAACCAGAACCGCATCAACTGTCTGCTTTTGGCCTTCTAACTGCGCTCTGCGAAGAAGCTTCTGGAATTGCTTTGACCAATTTACGGCGGAACCAAGAAATGAGGTGAGGAGGAAGCTCCATGGGGTGCATGGAGCGGGGCTTTCGTCGATGTGGCACTAAGATATTGCAAAAAGATTAAACTAACATATTCGCCTATAGGCAGCTGACCGTCATCTTTAGAGCCATCCTATCAGCTTGAGGGTGATTCTCCGCGATCGACTATAGGCATTTGAGGTTCAATTCTCGGAGCTGCGGAACCGATATCCTTTAAATTTACTGACACCCCCGTAGGAATGAATCCATATTGAATTGAATCTATTACGCTACCTTCGTGTATATAAGGATCAGGCTCTATCGCTAGCTTTTTACTTTTGTTATAAATCTGAATGGCTTTATTGTCGTGCCCAAGAAATAAGACCTTGTCAAAGGGGAAGTCTTCTATGCTCAATAGATAATTGGTCCAGTCCTTTAGCCCTTCCTGGAATAGTCTTTGAGTTGTCATTATTACATCGGAGTGACAAAGCAGGATGAGTTCGTCAAACCTTCCGGCGTTTGTATAGGTCAGATGTTTTTTTGCTTTATCTATGACTCCTTTATATATCCAGTCGCGCGAAATCCTGTTTCCGATTTTCTTCATCGGACTTTGTGGGGTAGTGCCCTTGTCGAGTATTTCCTGTATCTGGGCAACAACAATTGCTTTGTCTTTCTT
Organism: Pseudomonas sp. W15Feb9B; assembly: GCF_000828175.1. Lineage (NCBI taxonomy): Bacteria > Pseudomonadati > Pseudomonadota > Gammaproteobacteria > Pseudomonadales > Pseudomonadaceae > Pseudomonas > Pseudomonas sp. W15Feb9B. The sequence continues at coordinate 36,614 of NZ_JTKF01000033.1, forward strand.
TCTTTCGTTTATATAAGACAAATATTCGGGTGGGTCGGCAGTGGTGATTTCTATGCCTATTCTGGGGTTATTTTTAGGCTTTCCAAATCTAGCAGGTGGCTTTAGAAGAAGAATTGCTTTGTCCGGCTTGTCTTTTTGGCTTTCGTCAATAATGTAGTCTTTGTATATTTCTTTGAGAAGAGGGGCGGTCAATTCTAGCGCGCGGTCCTCTTCAGCTTCCTGTTTTTGTCTTCTAGTGCTTATAGGTTTCGTCATTCGAAAGTCTTCTCTATTGAGATTTTTTAACAGCCTCTGAGGTGTTCTTGTACCCCGTTCCGTTTTTCATTAAGTAAAAAAGGCGGGCGTAATTATTTTCCATTTTTCTAAAAATAAATCTGCCCCTTCCTTGGCGGGCATGGGATTGCTCGCGTGTTTTCTTTCCTGTTTTTATCGTCGGGCCACTCAAGCGCCTGCAACTTAATGAGTTTTAAGTATAATGATTGGCTAAGGGCGTACAATAGCTCAGCTAATGTTCGCCCCAAGTGAGCGCAGCAAACAACTTGAGCCAATTGTTATGCGCTTAGACTTGCTCGCCCTTATTTTCTTCTTGCTCTTTGGGCTGGAAATCCTTCCACCATCCAATGTGCTTGCAGTCGTAACAGATAAGATCCTGGGTGTCTTGGCCCATAATTTTTTCTTTTATAGGGGTGCTTTTTGAACCGCATTTTGGGCAAATGGTATTTGTTCGAATCATTTTTGTCCTCTGTATGTTTTGGTTTGATCGGCATTCCTTGCCCTTTGATTGCTGCGTCAGAAACGCGACATGGGCAAACGAGAAAAAACAGTGGTATCTGCCCAAAGGGTACGAACTAGTTGGCAATGTGTCTATGGCCGACTTGGCTTGATTGCTCAGCCCGCAAATGCCCGCTTTTGGCCGAGGCTGTGAATCGCCCTTGGTTTAATAGACACCAATTGAGTGGCTGCTTTTGGCCGGAAGCTGCCGCGCACGGACGGCCGCTTATGGCCGTAAGCGGAGATTCCGGGGCCCAGAATCCATGCTACTGGCTATTGCGCAAGCCCAGGCGGACCGGGTTTATTGATTTCTGATAAGGTCGCGTTCATAGACGATCATGACAAGGAGTCAATTGTGGCGAAGCCCGCAGCACGTTTAACCGATCCGACAAGTTGCCCAATGCCAGGGCACGGTGCCCAATCCATTGCGTCCGGCTCTCCCGATGTTTTTTTCGATGGTCTTGCCGCCGCTCGAAAGGGCGATACCTGCACGTGCGGTAGCGCGTTGGTTTCCGGCGTCTCAGCGACCGTTTTTATCAACGGGAAAAACGCAGCTTTGGTTGATACTGTCGGAACGCATGGTGACGTCGTAGTCGGCGGCTCCGGCACCGTAATCATCGGTGATTCGCATACGCCAGCCCCGTTCGTGCCTCCGATTCCGCTTGCCATCCAGAAATCCTACGGCCAGTCCTTCAGCATCACCGACAGTGAGACAGGCACACCGTTGGCTTTCCGAGACTTCGTGGCGACAGTCAACGGTATAGAGACCACGGGTGTTACCGATGCCAATGGCATTGCCCACGTCAAGACACCGACTCCCGGTGCGAAGATCTCACTGCACGTCATGTTCAGCGCTCCGGCTCGGACTCTCCATGAGCTGGCGGAGGGAGTGCAATGACCAATCCGTTTGCAACTCAAGCCACCGCCCAGGAGCTCAAGCCCGTCGAGTTCATGTGTCCGATACCGATTACCGTGAATGATCGAGCGGCGACGCGTGAAGCGATCATCAAGAAGGTCCGTTCACTGAACACGACGTTTGTAGAGCGATCCTCGTGGGGAGCGGTGAAGGGCAAGCCGGATATGGTGATGGACTGGGATTACACCATGATCGCGCTGCACCACGCCGGCCGTAGCCACAGCTGCACACCTGGTGCCGAGCAGATGCAGGAAATCCAGAAGGGTCACCTAAGTCAGAAATACGACGATATCGGGTATCACTTCGGCATCGATTGCACGGGGCAAGTCTACGAGGGGCGGGACATCCGGCTTCAAGGTTCGAGTGTTCTGAAATTCAATACAGGATTGATTGGCATTGTGTTGCTGGAGAACCTAACGACTCCAGAAGAGGGCGGTGATTGGGTCGCCAAGGGCCGGGTTGCGCTCGACAGTCTCGGATACAGCACGACCAATGTGATACCTGCTGCTCAGATCACCGCGTTGATGCATCTGATCGACGCGCTGAAGAGTGTCTTCGTGATCAAGCATTTTGGCGGTCACCGGGAATACCCAGGTCAAGCATCTGAAGGGAAGATATGTCCCGGAAATATCGGCATGGAGTTGGTCAGGAATCTCAGAGCGAAAACTCAACTACTCCCACCTCCGGCGCCGCAACAATGAAGAAACTGACTGCCCTGATAGTTCTGGTTCTGGTGACAGTGCTTTACGTTGGGTATTACGAAGCGCTTGAGGATGGGGACATCGAAACGATCCTGTTCATCAAGAAGCATCCGACTTTTCAGATGAAGTTTTACAATATCCACGCCAATGACGGGGAGATTCGTCAAGTCGAACGACTCTCGGAGCAGGAGCGTAAGTGGATCATTGATTACTGCAGGTATCGCCTCGGCATCGACACGGATCTGAAAACCCAAAACGACGTTGAGGTTTGCAGGAAAAAATAGCTGGGTGAAACAAAGAAAAAGGCCTCGGTGGAGGCCTTTTCTCATTACGTATTATTTGACGTTCCCAGCTTTCGACATCGTCGGCTTGAACCTCTACGCGGCAGCTTTCTCGTCTCATGGGTGTGAAAAAATATTTGCCCCACTTTCCTGCAGACGAAAAAAAAGGCCTTGCTAAGCAAGACCTTTCTTGATTTTGGTGCCCCGAGGGAGACTCGAACTCCCACTCCTTTCGAAAACGGATTTTGAATCCGCCGCGTCTACCAATTCCGCCATCAGGGCTCAATGGCGGCGAAGTATAGAGAGGTGATTACCGTTGGTCAATCACGTTTCATGGTCAATTTTTGATAATTCCGCTAGACTTTCCGGCCCTGCTAGACGAACCCCATCATGCGCGTTGCTGACTTTACCTTCGAGCTTCCTGATTCGCTGATCGCCCGCCACCCTCTGGCCGAGCGTCGCGGTAGTCGCCTGCTGACCCTTGATGGGCCGAGCGGCGCCCTTGCACACCGTCAATTCACTGATTTGCTTGAGCATTTGCGCCCGGGCGATTTGATGGTATTCAACAATACCCGGGTGATTCCGGCGCGGTTGTTCGGGCAGAAAGCCTCGGGCGGCAAGCTGGAAATCCTCATCGAACGCGTGCTCGATTCGCACCGCGTGCTGGCCCATGTGCGCTCCAGCAAGTCGCCGAAGCCGGGTTCGAAGATCCTCATCGACGGCGGTGGCGAAGCCGAGATGCTCGCGCGTCATGATGCGTTGTTCGAGCTGGGCTTCGCTGAAGAAGTGCTGCCGCTGCTCGATCGCGTCGGGCACATGCCGTTGCCTCCTTATATAGACCGCCCGGACGAAGGTTCGGATCGCGAGCGCTATCAGACCGTGTACGCCCAGCGTCTCGGTGCGGTGGCGGCGCCGACGGCGGGGCTGCATTTCGATCAGCCGCTGATGGAGGCGATTGCCGCCAAGGGCGTCGAGACCGCGTTCGTCACGCTGCACGTCGGTGCGGGGACGTTCCAGCCGGTACGCGTCGACAAGATCGAAGATCACCACATGCACAGCGAGTGGCTGGAAGTCGGCCAGGACGTGGTCGACGCCGTTGCCGCGTGCCGCGAGCGTGGCGGGCGGGTGATTGCCGTGGGCACCACCAGCGTGCGTTCGCTGGAAAGTGCCGCGCGCGATGGCGTGCTCAAGCCGTTCAGCGGTGACACCGACATCTTCATCTACCCGGGCCGGCCGTTCCATGTGGTCGACGCCTTGGTCACCAACTTCCATTTGCCGGAATCGACGCTGTTGATGCTGGTTTCGGCGTTCGCCGGTTATCCCGAAACCATGGCCGCTTATAAAGCCGCCGTCGACAACGGGTACCGCTTTTTCAGCTACGGTGATGCGATGTTCATCACCCGTAATCCCGCCCCGACTGCCCCTGAACACACAGGCCCAGAGGAAACAGAATGAGTCGCGAATGTCGCATGTCCTTTGAACTGCTTGCCACCGATGGCAAGGCTCGTCGTGGTCGGCTGACCTTCCCGCGTGGCACTGTCGAGACCCCGGCCTTCATGCCGGTGGGCACCTACGGCACGGTCAAGGGCATGTTGCCGCGTGACATCGTGGCCACCGGCGCGGAAATCATTCTGGGCAACACCTTCCACCTGTGGCTGCGCCCGGGCACCGAGGTGATCAAGGAGCACGGCGACCTGCACGATTTCATGCAGTGGAAGGGCCCGATCCTCACCGACTCCGGTGGTTTCCAGGTGTTCAGCCTGGGCGCGATGCGCAAGATCAAGGAAGAGGGCGTGACCTTCGCTTCCCCGGTCGACGGCTCGAAAGTGTTCATGGGGCCGGAAGAATCGATGCAGGTGCAGCGCGATCTCGGTTCCGACATCGTGATGATCTTCGACGAATGCACGCCGTACCCGGCTGACGAAGATGTCGCTCGCGTTTCGATGGAGCTGTCGCTGCGTTGGGCCCAGCGCTCGAAAAATGCGCATGGCGACAACACCGCGGCGCTGTTCGGTATCGTTCAGGGCGGCATGCATCAGGATCTGCGCATGCGCTCGCTGGAAGGTCTGGACAAGATCGGCTTCGATGGCCTGGCCATCGGCGGTCTGTCGGTGGGCGAGCCCAAGCACGAGATGATCAAGGTGCTGGATTATCTGCCGGGCATGATGCCCGCTGACAAACCTCGTTACCTTATGGGCGTTGGCAAACCGGAAGATCTGGTTGAGGGTGTGCGCCGCGGTGTGGACATGTTCGATTGCGTGATGCCAACCCGTAATGCCCGCAATGGGCATCTGTTCATTGATACAGGCGTGCTGAAGATCCGTAACGCGTTCCATCGCCATGATGATTCGCCGCTGGATCCGACCTGCGATTGCTACACCTGCCAGAACTTCTCCCGCGCTTATCTGCATCACCTGGACAAGTGCGGCGAAATGCTCGGCAGCATGCTCAATACCATCCATAACTTGCGCCATTATCAGGTGCTGATGGCTGGTTTGCGCGAGGCTATTCAACAGGGTACATTGGCCGCCTTTGTCGATGCCTTCTACGCCAAACGCGGGCTCCCCGTTCCGCCTTTGGACTGAGTTTTCTGACCCCAAGATTCAACATTTGCAACTGGAGTGCTAAATGAGCTTTTTTATCTCTAATGCCATGGCTGACGCGGCTGCACCGGCTGCTGCGCCTATGGGCGGCGGCTTCGAGTGGATTTTCCTGGTCGGTTTCCTGGTCATCTTCTACCTGATGATCTGGCGTCCACAGGCCAAGCGCGCCAAAGAGCAGAAGAACCTGCTGAGCAGCCTTGCGAAGGGCGACGAAGTGGTCACCACCGGCGGCATCGCCGGCAAGATCACCAAAGTGGCCGATGACTTCGTGGTTCTGGAAGTTTCCGACACCGTGGAAATGAAGTTCCAGAAGGGCGCCATCGCCGCCACGCTGCCAAAAGGCACGCTGAAAGCGATCTAAGGTTCCAACTTCTACTCAATCGACGGGGCGCGCAAGGCGCCCCGCGTTCATAACGGGCGGCGTGATGCTGAACAAATATCCTCTGTGGAAATACATTCTGATCCTGGCGGTGCTGGCGATCGGTCTGATTTATTCCGCTCCCAATCTATACCCCGATGACCCGGCCATTCAGATCAGCGGCGCCAGCACGGCTCTGCAGGTCAATCAGGCCGATCTGGATCGCGTCAGCACCGCGCTGCGTGAATCCGGGATCAACGTCAAGGCAGCTTCGCTGGCCGCCAACGGCAAGGGCGGCCTGATCCGTCTGACCAAGGCTGAAGACCAGCTGCCGGCCAAAGACGTTGTGCGCAAGGCATTGGGTGATGACTACGTCGTCGCACTGAACCTGGCACAGACCACTCCGCAATGGCTGCGCAACCTCGGCGCGCACCCGATGAAGCTGGGTCTGGACTTGTCCGGTGGTGTGCACTTCCTGCTGGAAGTGGACATGGACAAAGCCCTCGACGCCCGCCTGAAAGTCTACGAAGGCGACGTCAAGAGCCTGCTGCGCAAAGAAAAACTGCGCTATCGCAGCCTGCCGCAACTGGGCGGCGCCATTCAGCTGGGCTTCAGCGATGCTGACTCCCGCGAACAGGCCCGTGCGCTGATCCGCAAGAACTTCAACGATTTCGACATTGTTCCGGCCGACCTCAACGGTCAACCGGTGCTGCGTCTGGCGATGACCCCGGCCAAGCTGGCGGAAATCCGTGAATACTCCATCAAGCAGAACTTGACCACGGTACGTAACCGCGTCAACGAGCTGGGTGTTGCCGAACCGATCGTTCAGCGTCAGGGCGCCAACCGCATCGTGGTTGAGCTGCCGGGCGTGCAGGACACTGCCGAAGCCAAGCGTATTCTCGGCAAGACCGCCAACCTCGAGTTCCGTCTGGCTGCAGAGCCGGGGGCTTCGAAAGCCACTTCCGAAACCTTCGAGTTCCGTGAAGGCAAGCGTCCTCCTGCGCAGATCGAGCGTGGCCTGATCATCACCGGTGACCAGGTGACCGACGCCAAGGCCGGTTTCGGCGAGCACGGCACGCCTGAAGTGAACATCCGTCTGGACGGTCACGGTGGCGAGCTGATGAGCCGCGCGACCCGTTCGAACGTCGGTCGCAGCATGGCGGTGATCTTCATCGAACAGCGTCCGGTGACCACTTACACCAAGCAGGTTGTCGACGGCGTCGAGAAAGACGTGCCGGTACAGACCTTCAAGGAAGAGAAGAAGATCATCAGCCTGGCGACCATTCAGTCGCCGCTGGGTGCGCAGTTCCGTATCACCGGCCTGAACGGCCAGGGCGAATCGTCCGAACTGGCGCTGCTGCTGCGTGCCGGTGGTCTGGCCGCTCCGATGTACTTCGCTGAAGAGCGCACAATCGGCCCGAGCCTGGGTGCTGACAACATCACCAAAGGTATTGATGCGTCGCTGTGGGGCATGCTGTTCGTCTCGCTGTTCATCATCGCCATCTACCGCTTCTTCGGCCTGATCGCCACGGTTGCGCTGGCGGTGAACATGGTGCTGCTGCTGGCGCTGATGTCGCTGCTGGGGGCAACGCTGACCCTGCCGGGTATCGCCGGTATCGTCTTGACCATGGGTATGGCGGTCGACGCCAACGTGCTGATCTTCTCGCGGATCCGTGAAGAGATCGCCGCCGGCATGACCGTACAGCGTGCAATCAACGAAGGCTTCGGCCGGGCATTCACTGCGATTCTCGACGCCAACCTGACCACTCTGCTGGTCGGCGGCATCCTCTTCGCCATGGGCACCGGCCCGGTGAAGGGTTTCGCAGTGACCATGTCCCTCGGGATCTTTACCTCGATGTTCACGGCCATCATGGTGACCCGCGCAATGGTCAACCTGATCTTCGGCGGACGTGACTTCAAGAAGTTGTGGATTTAAGGGGCTGCCATGTTACGTACAATCAACTTCATGGGCGTTCGCAACTTCGCGTTCGGCGTCACAGTGTTTCTCACGTTGCTGGCTATTTTCAGCGTCTTCCACAAGGGCATGAACTGGGGCCTGGACTTCACCGGCGGTACGCTCATCGAGCTGACCTACGAGCGTCCGGCTGACGTCACCAAGGTGCGCGAGCAGTTGGCGACTTCGGGTTACCACGAAGCCATCGTGCAGAACTTCGGTGCGACCACCGACCTGCTGGTGCGCATGCCGGGTGAAGACCCGCAGCTGGGCCATCAGGTAGCAGACGCGTTGCAGAAAGTCGGCGGCGACAACCCGGCGACGGTCAAGCGCGTCGAGTTCGTCGGCCCGCAGGTCGGTGAAGAGCTGCGCGACCAGGGCGGTCTCGGCATGCTGCTGGCGCTCGGCGGCATCCTGATCTACCTGGCTTTCCGCTTTCAGTGGAAATTCGCGGTCGGCGCCATCGTTTCGCTGATTCACGACGTGATCGTGACCATCGGTATCCTGTCGTTCTTCCAGATTACCTTCGACCTGACGGTGCTGGCGGCGGTACTGGCGATCATCGGCTACTCGCTGAACGACACCATTGTGGTATTCGACCGGGTTCGCGAGAACTTCCGTGTGCTGCGCAAGGCTTCGCTGATCGAGAACATCAACATCTCGACCACCCAGACCCTGCTGCGGACCATGGCAACGTCGATCTCCACCTTGCTGGCGATCGCCGCGCTGCTGTTCTTTGGTGGCGACAACCTGTTCGGCTTCTCCATCGCCCTGTTCATCGGTGTGCTGGCGGGTACCTACTCGTCGATCTACATCGCGAACGTGGTGCTGATCTGGCTGAACCTGAGCACCGAGGATCTGATTCCTCCGGCCAACACCGAGAAGGAAGTCGACGACCGTCCATAACGGCCATCGCTTCAGCGGTTGTCAGCCCAGAAAAGGCGCGAGTTGAACTCGCGCCTTTTTTTATGCTCCAAGGCTGGGAGAAGCGCGGGCGCGTCCCGCATGTGATGGTCAGGAGGTTCATGTGAACAAGTCGTTGCTGGTTGGTGCGGTATTGGGTGCTGTCGGTGTGACTGCCGGGGGTGCTGTTGCCACCTACAGCCTGGTTAAAAGCGGCCCTGAGTATGCGCAAGTACTGGCCGTAGAACCGGTCAAAACACAGATCAAGACTCCACGTGAAGTGTGCAAGGATGTTGCTGTAACCCGCCAGGCGCCGGTCAAGGATCAACACCAGATTCTCGGTACCGCGATTGGTGCGGTAGCGGGTGGTTTGCTGGGTAACCAGATCGGCGGCGGTACCGGCAAGAAGATTGCGACGGTTGCTGGCGCGGTCGGTGGCGGTTATGCCGGTAACAAGGTGCAGGAAGGCATGCAGAACCGTGACACCTACACCACCACCCAGACTCGCTGTAACACGGTGAATGACATCAGCGACAAGGTCGTCGGTTACGACGTGCGTTATTCGCTGGATGGCAAGGAAGGCAAAGTGCGGATGGATCGTGATCCGGGCAACCAGATTCCGGTCGACAAGGAAGGCAAGTTGATTCTGTCGCAGAATCAGCCGGGTCAGTAAGCGCTGACTGTTTAACAAGAAGCACCCTGCGGGGTGCTTTTTTGTGCTCGCAATTTTTGGCCGCGCTATGACCCCTTGTGGGAGCGAGCCTGCTCGCGAATGCGATCTGCCATCCAGAATTGATATTGGCTGGCCCGCCGCCTTCGCGAGCAAGCTCGCTCCCACAGTGGATTCGAGTGGAGGCTGAAGTCGCAGGCATAAAAAAAGCACCCCGAAGGGTGCTTTTTGCGTTTCGCGGGAAGCTTAGCGCTTCAGCGAGGCCGGCAGGTGCGGCTGGATCGCCGTCAGCACTGCCTTGAAGCATTTGGTGTTGCCGGCAACGATATGGCCTTTTTCAAGGAAATCGTGGCCGCCGGTGAAGTCGCTCACCAAGCCGCCTGCTTCCTGGATCAACAGGGCGCCAGCCGCCATGTCCCACTCGGACAGGCCCGACTCCCAGAACGCGTCGAAACGACCGGCGGCCACATAGGCCAGGTCCAGGCTGGCGGAACCGGCGCGGCGGATGCCGGCAGTCTGGCCAACCAGGGCGCGGAACATGCCCAGGTAGTTGTCGAGGTTGTCCATCTGGTCGTCACGGAACGGGAAGCCGGTACCCAGCAGGGCGCCTTCGAGGCTGGTGCGACCGCTGACGCGCAGGCGGCGACCATTCAATTGCGCACCGCGACCACGGCTGGCGGTGAATTCTTCCTGGCGAACCGGATCCAGAACCACTGCGTGTTCCAGGCGGCCACGGTATTTGCAGGCAATGCTGACCGCAAAGTGAGGAATGCCGCGCAGGAAGTTGGTGGTGCCGTCCAGCGGATCGATGATCCACAGGTACTCTTCGCCTTCGATGCCGTTACCGACGTGCATGCCGGTCTCTTCACCCTGGATTGAGTGATTCGGGTAAGCCTTGCGCAGCGCATCGATGATTTTCTGTTCGGCGGCGCGATCGACCTCGGATACATAATCCTTGGCGTCTTTTTCGTCGACCTTGATGGTATCCAGGCGCTCGATGGAGCGGAAGATCAGTTCACTGGCGCTGCGGGCGGCGCGCAGCGCGATATTCAGCATGGGCTGCATGGATGTGTCACCTAAGGTTGTTAAAGAAAGCCGCGCATTCTATCAGAACTTTTCTTCAGGTGAAGGTCGCTGTTCGCTTTCATAGCTTAACGGTAGGCTGTTCTGTAAGATTTGCACCCCTTTCCTGTGTCCGAGAGCGCCTCCCTTGTTGCAGAACATTCGTGTCGTCCTGGTCAATACCAGCCACCCCGGCAACATCGGCGGGGCCGCACGCGCCATGAAAAACATGGGGCTGTCGCGGCTGGTGCTGGTCGAGCCGCGTCTGTTTCCGCACCACGAAGCCGATGCCCGTGCTTCCGGTGCCGGGGACATTCTTGAAAACGCACAAGTCGTCGCCACCTTGGAAGACGCTTTGGTCGGCTGCAATCTGGTGCTCGGCACCAGCGCCCGTGACCGGCGCATTCCCTGGCCGCTGCTCGATCCCCGCGAATGCGGGAGCAAAGTGGTCGAGGAGGCCGGGCAGGGCGCGGAGATCGCGCTGGTGTTCGGTCGTGAGGACTCCGGCCTGACCAATGAGGAGTTGCAGCGATGTCACTTTCACGTGCACATCCCCTCCGATCCTGAGTTCAGTTCGTTGAACCTCGGGGCGGCGGTGCAGGTGTTGAGCTATGAAGTGCGCATGGCCTGGCTGGCCGCTCAAGGGCAGCCGACCAAGATCGAGAAAGAAGAAGTGGCCTCGGTGAAAAGTGCCGAGCTCGCGACGATGGATGAGCTGGAGCGCTTTTATGAGCATCTGGAGCAGACGCTGGTCGCCATCGAGTTTCTTGATCCGGAAAAGCCACGGCACTTGATGGCGCGCCTGCGCCGGTTGTATGGACGCAGCTCGGTCAGCCGGGCGGAAATGAATATTTTGCGTGGCATCCTCACGGAAACCCAGAAAGCGGCCCGTGGTGAGCTTCTTAAGCGGAAGGACTGAATGATGTTTGAGCGTTTGCGTGAAGATATCCAGAGCGTATTCCATCGAGACCCGGCGGCGCGTAACGCTTTTGAAGTCCTGACCTGCTACCCCGGTATGCACGCGATCTGGATTCATCGGTTGGCCGGGATGCTGTGGCGCCACGAGCTGAAATGGCTGGCGCGGCTGGTGTCGAACTTCGGTCGCTGGTTGACCGGGATCGAGATTCATCCGGGTGCCAAGGTCGGTCGGCGCTTTTTCATTGACCACGGCATGGGCATCGTCATTGGTGAAACCGCCGAGATCGGCGATGACGTGACCATTTATCAGGGCGTCACCCTCGGCGGCACCAGTTGGAACAAGGGCAAGCGCCACCCGACGCTGGGTGATGGGGTTGTCGTGGGGGCTGGTGCCAAAGTACTCGGGCCATTCACGGTGGGGGCGGGTGCCAAAGTCGGCTCCAACGCAGTGGTCACCAAGGAAGTGCCGCCGGGCGCCACAGTGGTGGGGATTCCGGGTCGGATCATCGTCAAGTCTGATGAAGAACAGGACGCCAAGCGCAAAGCCATGGCCGAGAAGATCGGTTTCGATGCCTATGGCGTCAGCGAAGACATGCCTGACCCGGTGGCGCGTGCCATCGGTCAGTTGCTCGATCACCTGCAGGCGGTGGACGGGCGGCTGGAGGGGATGTGCGGCGCGCTGAAGGATCTGGGCAGTAATTACTGTGCGAAAGATCTGCCTGAGCTGCGCGAAGAAGACTTCGCCTGCGTCAAAGGCAAAGACGAATCCAAAGCGGGCTGACACGTCTATGTAGGAGCTGCCGAAGGCTGCGATCTTTTGATCTAATTAACAGCAAAATCAAAAGATCGCAGCCTTCGGCAGCTCCTACACAGGCATGCGGCAACCGGTGTGCCATTAAGCCGCAGACCCTGCTATCATGCGCGCGCTCTTTTGCGGGTAAACCCGACTAAAGCACTAGGTCTTATAGTTGACTTAAATGCTCGGGAATTGCATACTCCCGCCCATTCCGAACTCCGTGGTAATTGTCCATGCGACTGACTACAAAAGGCCGATACGCCGTGACCGCCATGCTTGACCTGGCGTTGCACGCGCAGCACGGGCCGGTGTCCCTGGCCGATATCTCCGAGCGCCAAGGCATCTCCCTGTCCTATCTCGAACAGCTTTTCGCCAAGCTGCGCCGCAGTAACCTGGTTTCCAGTGTTCGCGGTCCTGGCGGTGGTTATCAGCTGTCGCGCGACATGCAGGGTATCCAGGTGGCGCAGGTGATCGATGCGGTCAACGAATCGGTTGATGCTACCAAGTGCCAGGGCCAGGGCGATTGCCATTCCGGCGACACCTGCCTGACCCATCACCTGTGGTGCGACCTGAGCCTGCAGATTCACGAATTTCTAAGTGGTATCAGCTTGGCTGATCTTGTAACTCGCCGTGAGGTGCAAGAAGTAGCCCAGCGTCAGGACCAGCGCCGTTGCAACAGCAAGGCGCCACGCCTGGACAAGATTGAAGCGTCCGCCGTCGAATGACAGCCGAAGAGCTAGCGGAACGCCAGCCCTGATTTAGGAGATAGTCCATGAAATTGCCGATTTACCTTGATTACTCTGCGACCACCCCGGTCGATCCGCGCGTTGCGCAAAAGATGAGTGAATGCCTGCTGGTCGACGGAAACTTCGGTAACCCGGCGTCCCGTTCCCACGTGTTCGGCTGGAAAGCTGAAGAGTCCGTCGAAAACGCCCGTCGTCAGGTGGCCGATCTGGTCAACGCCGACCCGCGTGAAATCGTCTGGACCTCGGGCGCTACCGAGTCCGACAACCTGGCTATCAAGGGTGCGGCACATTTCTACGCTTCCAAAGGCAAGCACCTGATCACCTCCAAGATCGAGCACAAGGCTGTCCTCGACACCATGCGCCAACTGGAGCGTGAAGGTTTCGAAGTGACCTACCTCGAGCCGACCGAAGACGGCCTGATCACTCCGGCGATGATCGAAGCGGCACTGCGCGAAGACACCATTTTGGTGTCGGTGATGCACGTGAACAACGAAATCGGCACCATCAACGACATCGCTGCCATTGGCGAACTGCTTCGTTCGAAGGGCGTCCTGTTCCACGTTGACGCGGCTCAGTCCACCGGCAAGGTCGAGATCGACCTGCAGAAGCTGAAAGTCGACATGATGTCGTTCTCCGCCCACAAAACCTACGGCCCTAAAGGCATCGGCGCGCTGTACGTCAGCCGCAAGCCGCGTGTGCGCATCGAAGCGACCATGCACGGCGGTGGTCACGAGCGTGGCATGCGCTCCGGCACCCTGGCGACCCACCAGATCGTCGGCATGGGCGAAGCGTTCCGTGTAGCCAAGGAAGACATGGCTGCCGAAAACGTGCGCATCAAAGCCCTGAGCGACCGCTTCTACAAGCAGGTCGAGCATCTGGAAGAGCTGTACGTCAACGGCAGCCTGACCGCCCGCGTTCCGCACAACCTGAACCTGAGCTTCAACTATGTTGAAGGCGAGTCGCTGATCATGGCGCTCAAGGATCTGGCGGTATCGTCCGGTTCGGCCTGCACCTCGGCGTCCCTTGAGCCTTCGTACGTTCTGCGCGCCCTGGGCCGCAACGACGAACTGGCACACAGCTCGATCCGTTTCACCTTCGGCCGTTTCACCACCGAAGAAGAAATCGACTACGCCGCGCAGAAGGTCTGCGAGGCCGTTACCAAGCTGCGCGCTTTGTCGCCGCTGTGGGACATGTACAAAGACGGTGTCGACATTTCGAAAATCGAGTGGGCGGCACACTGATTTCAAGTCGCCGCGAACCGACCCTGCGACCCAAGGTTGCAGGGTTTAAAGAGCGACTCTCTGATGAGTGAGGATTAAGCACCATGGCTTACAGTGAAAAGGTCATCGACCACTACGAAAACCCGCGCAACGTCGGCAAGATGAACGCGGAAGATCCGGATGTCGGCACCGGCATGGTTGGCGCTCCGGCGTGCGGCGACGTGATGCGTCTGCAGATCAAGGTCAACGATCAGGGCGTTATCGAAGACGCCAAGTTCAAGACCTACGGCTGCGGTTCGGCAATCGCTTCCAGCTCCCTGGCCACCGAGTGGATGAAGGGCAAGACGCTGGACGAAGCCGAGACCATCAAGAACACTCAGCTGGCCGAAGAACTGGCCCTGCCGCCAGTGAAAATCCACTGCTCGGTACTCGCTGAAGACGCTATCAAAGCGGCTGTTCGCGACTACAAGCAGAAGAAAGGCTTGATCTAAGCATTGCGCGACGAGTAAGGAGTCAACGATGGCTATCAGCATGACAGAAGCGGCTGCTCGACACGTGCGACGCTCCCTCGACGGGCGCGGCAAAGGTGAAGGGATTCGTCTGGGTGTTCGCACCACAGGCTGTTCCGGCCTTGCCTACGTGCTGGAGTTTGTCGACGAGGTGGTTGCCGAGGATCAGGTGTTCGAAAGTCACGGCGAGAAAGTGATCATCGACCCGAAAAGCCTGGCCTATCTGGACGGCACCGAGCTTGATTTCGTCAAGGAAGGGTTGAACGAAGGCTTCAAGTTCAACAACCCCAACGTACGCGGTGAATGTGGCTGCGGCGAAAGCTTCAACATCTGAGGCTTGTCGTGGGTATTCCTTGTCATTTCGCTTTATTCGAGCTGCAACCGAGCTTCCGCCTGGATCTCGAGCAGTTGGCCACGCGCTATCGTGAGTTGGCGCGCGGTGTTCATCCTGACCGCTTTGCCGACGCTTCCGAGCGCGAGCAGCGGTCGGCGCTCGAGCAGTCTGCGCGGCTCAACGATGCCTACCAGACGCTCAAGAGTCCTGCCCAGCGCGCACGCTACCTGCTGACCATCAGCGGGCATGAAGTGCCGATGGAAGTCACGGTGCATGATCCCGAGTTTCTCTTGCAGCAGATGCAGTGGCGCGAAGAGCTCGAAGACCTCCAGGACAGCGCCGACCTCGACGGTGTCGCGGTATTCAAGCGTCGCTTGAAAGTCGCTCAGGAACAGTTGAACGAAAGCTTCGCAGCCTGTTGGGATGATGCAGCGCAGCGCGAGCAGGCCGAACGCCTGATGCGGCGCATGCAGTTCCTCGACAAGCTCACCTACGAAGTGCGCCATTTAGAAGAGCGCCTCGACGATTAACCCAGTGCCGCTCCGGTCGCACGCCTGATATACAGATAAGTCCTGATCACGATGGCCCTACTGCAGATCGCCGAACCCGGCCAAAGTCCTCAACCGCACCAGCGTCGTCTGGCTGTGGGGATCGACTTGGGCACTACCAATTCGCTGGTCGCTGCGTTGCGCAGTGGTCTTTCCGAACCACTGGCCGACGCTGACGGGCAGGTCATCCTGCCGTCCGCCGTGCGTTATCACGCCGACCGCGTCGAGGTTGGCGAGTCGGCCAAGCTGGCCGCGTCCTCCGATCCCTTGAACACTGTACTGTCGGTCAAGCGCCTGATGGGCCGTGGTCTGTCCGACGTCAAGCAATTGGGCGAGCAACTGCCGTACCGCTTTGTCGGTGGCGAATCGCACATGCCGTTCATCGACACCGTGCAAGGCCCGAAAAGCCCGGTCGAAGTCTCCGCCGACATCCTCAAGGTGCTGCGTCAGCGTGCTGAAGCGACCCTGGGTGGCGAACTGGTCGGTGCGGTGATTACTGTTCCGGCGTATTTCGATGATGCTCAGCGTCAGGCCACCAAGGATGCGGCGAAACTCGCCGGTCTGAACGTGCTGCGCCTGCTCAACGAGCCGACTGCTGCCGCGGTGGCGTATGGTCTGGATCAACACGCCGAAGGTCTGGTCGCAATCTATGACCTGGGCGGCGGCACCTTCGATATTTCGATTCTGCGTCTGACTGGCGGCGTATTCGAAGTGCTGGCCACCGGCGGCGACAGCGCGCTGGGCGGCGATGACTTCGATCACGCGATTGCTGGCTGGATCATCGAGAGCGCCGGCTTGTCCGCCGATCTCGACCCGGGTGCGCAACGCAATCTGCTGCAAACCGCCTGCGCGGCCAAAGAGGCCCTGACCGATGCGCCCAGCGTCGAAGTCGCCTACGGTGACTGGAAAGCGCAGCTGACCCGCGAAGCCTTCGATGCGCTGATCGAGCCAATGATTGCCCGCAGTCTGAAAGCCTGCCGCCGCGCCGTGCGTGATTCCGGTGTCGAACTGGAAGACGTGCATGCCGTGGTCATGGTCGGCGGTTCGACCCGTGTGCCGCGCGTTCGCGAAGCGGTCGCCGAAGCCTTCGGTCGTCAGCCATTGACGGAAATCGACCCGGATCAAGTGGTGGCCATCGGGGCTGCGATCCAGGCGGATACGCTGGCTGGTAACAAGCGTGATGGCGGTGAACTGCTGCTGCTCGACGTGATTCCACTGTCCCTTGGGCTGGAAACCATGGGCGGGCTGATGGAAAAGGTGATTCCGCGCAACACCACCATTCCGGTGGCCCGCGCGCAGGATTTCACTACTTATAAAGACGGCCAGTCGGCCATGGCGATCCACGTGTTGCAGGGCGAGCGCGAGCTGATCAGTGACTGCCGCTCTCTGGCGCGCTTCGAGCTGCGCGGTATTCCAGCAATGGTGGCCGGTGCGGCGAAGATTCGCGTGACCTTCCAGGTCGATGCCGACGGTCTGCTCAGCGTGTCTGCCCGTGAACTGGGTTCGGGCGTTGAGGCGAGCATTCAGGTCAAGCCGTCCTACGGTCTGACCGACGGCGAAATCGCCAAGATGCTCAAGGACTCGTTCCAGCACGCCAATGACGACAAGGTCGCCCGCGTCCTGCGCGAGCAGCAAGTCGATGCCCAGCGTCTGATCGAGGCGGTGCAGGGCGCTCTGGAGGCCGATGGCGAGCGCTTGCTCGACGCCGAAGAGCGCATGGTCATCGAGTTGCAGATGCAGGAACTGGCCGAACTGATGAAGGGCACTGATGGTTACGCCATCGAGCAGCAGACCAAGCGTCTGTCGCAAGTGACCGATGCTTTTGCTGCCCGCCGCATGGATCTGACGGTGAAAGCCGCTCTGTCGGGGCGCAATCTGAATGAAATCGAGGATATCTGATGCCGCAGGTCATTTTTCTGCCCCACGAGAAGTTCTGCCCTGAAGGGATGGTCGTCGAGGCTGAGCCTGGCACTTCGATTCTCGAGCTGGCTCACGAGCACCACATCGAGATGGAAAGTGCCTGTGGCGGCGTCTGCGCCTGCACCACTTGCCACTGCATCATCCGCGAGGGTTTCGACTCGCTGGAAGAGGCCGACGAACTGGAAGAAGACTTCCTCGATCGCGCCTGGGGTCTGGAAGCGCAATCGCGCCTGGCCTGTCAGGCTATCGTTGGTGAAGAAGACCTCACCGTCGAGATCCCGAAATATTCGCTTAACCATGCGGCCGAAGCGCCGCACTGACTGGTAAGACTGTCATGAGCTACGGTTGGAATGATGTTCAACGTATTGCAGAAGAATTGGCCGAAGCCAAGCCGGGCGTAGACCCGTTTTC
The DNA here is from genome assembly GCF_000828175.1 of Pseudomonas sp. W15Feb9B. NCBI lineage: Bacteria > Pseudomonadati > Pseudomonadota > Gammaproteobacteria > Pseudomonadales > Pseudomonadaceae > Pseudomonas > Pseudomonas sp. W15Feb9B. The sequence goes on from NZ_JTKF01000033.1 coordinate 54,235, forward strand.
TGTCAATTTCGTCGATCTGCAGCAATGGATCAAAGAGCTGCCGGATTTTGACAACACCTCTGGCCGGGTCGGCGAGAAAGTGTTGGAAGCGGTTCAGACGCTCTGGGCTGAAGAATTGGACTGATCGTCCTCGCAGGTTAGGCAATACCCAAGAACCCGCGTATAATTCGCGGGTTTAATTTTTCGCAAATTACTGTTTCTGGAGTTACACCATGGCTGTTCAACGTACTTTCTCCATCATCAAGCCTGACGCCGTTGCTAAAGGCGCTGCCGGCGAAATCGTTACCCGTTTCGAAAAGGCTGGTCTGAAAGTGGTTGCTTCGAAAATGAAGCAGCTGTCCAAAGCCGAAGCTGAAGGCTTCTACGCTGAGCACAAAGAGCGCGGTTTCTTCGGTGACCTGGTTGCTTTCATGATCTCAGGTCCAGTGGTTGTCCAGGTTCTGGAAGGCGAAAACGCTATCGCTCGCAACCGTGAGCTGATGGGCGCTACCAACCCTAAAGAAGCTGCTGCCGGCACCATCCGTGCTGACTTCGCCGAGTCGATCGACGCCAACGCCGTTCACGGTTCGGACTCCGAAGCCGCTGCTGCTCGCGAAATCTCGTACTTCTTCGCAGCTACTGAAGTAACCACTCGCTAAGCATTGCTTAAAGAGTGAAGGTGAATCCATGACGACATCGACTGTGAAAACAAACCTGCTGGGTCTGACCCAGCCGGAAATGGAAAAATTCTTCGACTCAATCGGGGAGAAGCGTTTCCGTGCCGGTCAGGTAATGAAATGGATTCACCACTTTGGTGTCGATGATTTCGACGCCATGACGAACGTCAGCAAGGCCTTGCGCGAAAAGCTCAAGGCTGTTGCTGAGGTCCGTGGTCCCGAAGTGGTCAGCGAGGACATTTCCAGCGACGGCACCCGCAAGTGGGTGGTGCGCGTGGCGTCCGGCAGCTGTGTCGAGACCGTGTACATTCCCCAGGGCAAACGCGGCACTCTGTGCGTTTCGTCCCAGGCAGGCTGTGCCCTGGACTGCAGTTTCTGCTCCACCGGCAAGCAAGGCTTCAACAGCAACCTCACCGCCGCCGAAGTCATCGGTCAGGTGTGGATTGCCAACAAATCCTTCGGCAGTGTTCCGGCTACCATCGACCGCGCCATCACCAACGTGGTGATGATGGGCATGGGCGAACCGCTGCTGAACTTCGACAACGTCGTGGCCGCCATGCATCTGATGATGGATGACCTGGGCTACGGGATCTCCAAGCGCCGCGTAACCCTGTCCACCTCGGGCGTGGTGCCGATGATCGATGAGCTGGCCAAGCACATCGACGTCTCCCTGGCGTTGTCCCTGCACGCACCGAATGACGCATTGCGTAACCAATTGGTGCCGATCAACAAGAAATATCCGCTTAAGATGCTGCTCGAGTCGTGCCAGCGCTACATGTCCGCCCTGGGCGAGAAACGTGTGCTGACCATCGAGTACACCTTGCTCAAGGACGTCAACGACAAGCTTGAGCACGCGGTGGAAATGATCGAGTTGCTCAAAGACATTCCGTGCAAGATCAACCTGATTCCGTTCAACCCGTTCCCGCACTCCGGTTACGAGCGGCCGAGCAACAATGCCATTCGTCGGTTCCAGGATCAGTTGCATCAGGCCGGCTTTAACGTCACTGTCCGCACCACCCGTGGTGAAGACATCGACGCCGCATGTGGTCAATTGGTAGGGCAGGTGCTGGATCGCACCCGTCGCAGCGAACGTTACATCGCCGTGCGCGAGTTAAGCGCCGACAGCGATCTGGCACAGAACGCCGCGAACACTAACTAAGAGAGGATCTCTATGTCCCTGCGCTTTGCGCTGCTGTTGCTGATGGCCAGCCTGTGTGCTGGTTGTGTCCTGTCGGGTGACTACAACCCGATGAAGACCAGCAAGGGCCGCGACGAAGCGCGTGCCGCCTACGTGCAGTTGGGACTGGGATACTTGCAGCAAGGGATGACAGAGCGCGCCAAGGTACCGCTGAAGAAGGCGCTGGAGCTGGACGGCTCCGATGCTGATGCCAATGCTGCCCTCGGGCTGGTGTTCCAGGCCGAAATGGAGCCGAAACTGGCCGATGAGCATTTCCGCAAGGCCCTGTCCTCGCGTCCCGCCGATGCACGAATCCTCAATAACTACGGCAGTTTTCTCTACGAAGAACAGCGTTACAAGGAAGCCTACGAGCGTTTTGAGCAGGCCGCCGGCGATACCCTGTATCCTGAGCGTTCGCGGGTGTTCGAGAACCTCGGCATGACCGCCTCGAAGCTCGGGCAGCGGGATCTGGCACAACAGCAACTGGAAAAAGCCCTGCGGCTGAACCGTCAACAACCGCGCGCTTTGCTGGAAATGGCTGAGTTGTCCTTCGAAGACAGGCATTATGTGCCCGCGCGTGACTATTACGACCGTTTCAGCCTGCTAACCGAGCAAAATGCACGTAGTCTATTGCTCGGCGTTCGGCTGGCAAAAGTGTTTGAAGATCGCGACAAGGCCGCCAGTTACGGCCTGCAATTAAAACGACTCTATCCCGGTACGCCGGAATATCAGCAATACCTGTCGGAGCAATGATGAAAGCGGCGCATCCCGAAGTTGTAGCAGCGACTCGCGTTAATCCCGGTGAGACCTTGCGCCAGGCACGCGAAAGCAATGGCTGGTCGCTGGCCGAAGTGGCCCTCAAGCTCAACCTCACCGTGACTTCCCTGAGCAATCTTGAGGCTGGCGCTTTCGACAAGCTGCCGGGGCATACTTTCGCTCGCGGTTACATTCGCGCTTATGCCAAATTGCTCGGCATGGACCAGACCGTTCTGGTCCAGCAGTTCGACCAGTCCACCGGCACCGACTCACAAGGCAGCAATGTGCATGCACTGGGTCGTATTGAAGAGCCGGTGCGGGTGTCCCACACCATTTTGCGGATCGTCAGCCTGCTGTTGCTGATTGCGGTCATCGGCGGCGGTTTCGTCTGGTGGCAGGATCAGACCTCGCTGCGCACCAAGGATTTGACCAGCCTCGCCCCGGAGCACGTTGAAGTCGAAGGCGCCGACGGCACCACGCAGATTCACCCGATCGACGAGCCGGAAGACCAGGCCGTGGCCGAAGGTCAGTCCGAGGGCGCGACCGCTCTGGCGCTGCCACAGTCGGAAACCACCGCTGAATCGACCGGTGCCGAGCCTGCCGCTCCGGCCGTAACGCCAGCAGCACCGGCCGTAACGCCGGCCGCCCCGGTTCATACTCCGGCTCCGGTGGTTGCCACTCCGGCTACACCTGCACCGAACGTTCCGGCTGCTCCGGCACCGACCGTGACTGCGCCAGTGGTGGCGGCCACTCCAGCGCCAACCGCAGAAGCGGCTGCTCCGGCGGCCGGCGATGGCCAGGTACAATTGCAGTTCAGCGCCGATTGCTGGGCACAGGTCACCGACGGTCGCGGCAAGGTATTGTTCAGCGGTCTGAAACACAAAGGCGACAGCGTTTCGGTTTCCGGCAAGCCGCCACTGGCGGTACGCCTGGGTGTGGCTCGTGCCGCACAGGTCAGCTACAACGGCCAACCGGTCGATATCGCTCCGTTCACCAGTGGCGAGACTGCTCGCCTGAAGTTGGGTCAATAAGTCATGCACGGCGAATCTCCAATCAAACGTCGCGTTTCGCGCAAGATCTGGGTCGGTAACGTGCCTGTCGGCGGCGATGCGCCCATCGCTGTGCAGAGCATGACCAACAGCGACACCAATGATGTGGCGGCCACCGTTGCCCAGATCAATCGTCTGGAAGCGGCCGGCGTCGACATCGTCCGCGTTTCGGTGCCGGACATGGACGCCGCCGAGGCGTTTGGCAAGATCAAGCAACTGGTCAAGGTGCCGCTGGTTGCCGACATCCACTTCGACTACAAGATCGCGCTGCGCGTCGCCGAACTGGGTGTGGACTGCTTGCGCATCAACCCGGGCAACATCGGTCGTGAAGACCGGGTGCGCGCGGTGGTCGATGCCGCCCGTGACCGCGGGATTCCGATCCGTATCGGCGTCAACGCCGGCTCCCTGGAAAAAGACCTGCAGAAGAAATACGGCGAACCGACTCCGGCTGCACTGGTCGAGTCCGCGCTGCGTCACGTCGAGCACCTCGAACGCCTGAATTTCCAGGACTTCAAGGTCAGTGTGAAAGCCTCCGATGTGTTCATGGCCGTTGAAGCCTACCGTCTGCTGGCCAAGGAAATCGTCCAGCCGCTGCACCTGGGCATCACTGAAGCCGGTGGTTTGCGTTCGGGCACAGTGAAATCCGCCGTGGGCCTAGGTATGCTGCTCGCCGAGGGGATTGGCGATACTATCCGCATCTCGCTGGCGGCCGATCCGGTCGAGGAAGTGAAGGTCGGTTACGACATTCTCAAGTCTTTGCATCTGCGTTCCCGTGGCATCAACTTCATCGCCTGCCCGAGTTGCTCGCGGCAGAACTTCGATGTGGTCAAGACCATGAACGAGCTGGAAGGGCGCCTTGAAGACCTGCTGGTGCCGCTGGATGTCGCGGTGATCGGTTGCGTGGTCAACGGCCCCGGCGAAGCCAAGGAAGCCCATATCGGCTTGACCGGCGGTACGCCAAACCTGATTTACATCGACGGCAAGCCGTCGCAGAAACTGACGAATGACAATCTGGTGGACGAGCTGGAAAAGCTGATCCGCGAGAAAGCGGCCGAGAAGGTCGAAGCTGACGCAGCGGTCATCGCGCGCGGCTGACCTGACTGAAGCGCCGAACGAATTTAAGGATTTAAAGTGAGCAAGTCTCTGCAAGCCATTCGTGGCATGAACGACATCCTGCCCGAACAGACCCCGCTGTGGCGTTATTTCGAGGGTACAGTCGCGCGTCTGCTGGATAACTACGGTTACAAGCAGATCCGCATGCCGATTGTCGAATTCACCGAGCTGTTCAAGCGCTCGATCGGTGAAGTGACCGACATCGTCGAAAAAGAGATGTACACCTTCGAAGATCGCAACGGCGACTCCCTGACCCTGCGTCCGGAAGGCACTGCAGCGTGTGTGCGTGCGGTGCTCGAGCACGGCATCACCGGTGGTGGCCAGGTGCAGAAGCTTTGGTACATCGGCCCGATGTTCCGTCACGAGCGTCCGCAGAAAGGCCGTTATCGCCAGTTCCACCAGATCGGTCTGGAAGTGTTCAACCTCGACGGCCCGGACATCGATGCCGAGCTGATCATCATGACCTGGCGCCTGTGGGGCGAGCTGGGTATCCGTGATGCGGTCAAGCTCGAACTCAACAGCCTGGGGACCAGCGAGTCCCGTGGTCGCTATCGTGAAGCGCTGGTCGAGTACCTCTCGGCGCACCACGATAAGCTCGACGAAGACAGCCAGCGTCGCCTGAAAACCAACCCGCTGCGCGTGCTCGACACCAAAAATGCCGACACTCAGGCGGTATTGGTCGATGCGCCGAAAATGGCCGACTACCTGGACGACGAATCCCGTGCGCACTTCGAAGGTCTGAAGGCGCGTCTGGACGCGGTTGGCATCCCGTACGTGCTCAACCCGAAACTGGTACGCGGCCTCGATTACTACAGCAAAACCGTATTCGAATGGGTCACCGACAAGCTCGGCGCCCAAGGCACTGTCTGCGCGGGCGGTCGTTACGACGGTCTGGTCGAGCAGATGGGCGGCAAGCCGACCGCAGGCGTCGGTTTCGCCATGGGCATCGAGCGTCTGGTGTTGATGCTCGAAACCCTGGAGCAGATCCCGGAAGAAATCTCCCGTCAGGTCGACGTCTACCTCTGCGCCTTTGGCGAGCAGGCCGAACTGGCCGGCCTGGCCCTGGCCGAGCGAGTACGTGACCAGCTTCCAAACCTGCGTCTGCAAGTCAATGCCGGCGCCGGCAGCTTCAAAAGCCAGTTCAAGAAAGCCGACAAGAGCGGTGCGCTGTATGCACTGATCCTGGGTGACGACGAAATGGCCCAGCAAGTGGTAGGTTTCAAACCCCTGCGTGGCCAGGGCGAACAACAAAGCATTGCCTGGGATGCGCTTGCCGCTCACCTGGCCACCTGCGTCGTGCAGGGTTGAAGCTGTCCAAACAGCCGATTTAGCGATTAAGGAGTATTGGGGTGTCGAGTACCGAAGACGAACAGTTGGCGGATTTGAAGGACTGGTGGACACGCAACGGCAAACCTCTGGTCACCGGCGGCCTGTTGGCGCTGGTCATCGTGTTCGGCTGGCAGGCTTTTCACAAGTATCAGAGCAACCAGGCGCAAGGCGCCTCGGTGCTCTATCAGCAACTGCTGGAAACCACGCTGACCCCGGACGGCAAGCCTGACGCTGCCCGCGTTGCGGACCTGGCCGGCAAACTCAACAGCGAATTCGGCGGCACCGCGTACGCACAGTACGGCAGCTTGTTCGTGGCCAAGGTAGCGGTCGACAGCGGCAAGCTGGACGACGCCGCCACCGAACTCAAGGCCATCGTTGCCAAACCGGCCAACCCGGCGCTGGGCGAAATCGCCCGTCAGCGTCTGGCGCAGGTGCTGGGTGCGCAGAACAAGGCTGATGAAGCCCTGAAACTGCTCGACGGCGATGCCGACAAGGCGTTCCTGGCCACTCGCGAAGAACTCAAGGGTGACTTGCTGGTTCAGTTGGGTCGTACCGACGAGGCGAACACCGCGTATCAAAAAGCCAAGGCGGCACTGTCGGATGAAGCGGCAGTCGGTGGCCTTCAAATCAAGCTCGACGACCTGGCCAAAGGGGATGCGTGACGTGATCCGTTGGAAGCATGCAGCATTGCTGGCTCTGGCCATTCTGGCCGCGGGTTGCAGCAGCAACAGCAAAAAAGAACTGCCACCGGCCGAGCTGACCGACTTCAAAGAAGAAGTGGTTCTGCAAAAGCAGTGGAGCCGTTCGATCGGTGACGGTCAGGGCGAAACCTATAACATGCTGGTTCCGGCGATTGATGGTGACACCATCTACGCGGCCGATGTGACCGGCATTGTTATGGCCATGGATCGCGGCAATGGCGACGTGAAGTGGAAAAAGGATCTTGAACTGCCTGTTTCCGGCGCCGTTGGCGTGGGTTACGGTCTGGTCACGATCGGTACCCTCAAGGGTGAAATCGTTGCCCTCGACGCCATCAACGGCGAAGAGAAGTGGCGCGCCAGGGTTTCCAGCGAAGTCCTCGCGCCGCCGGCCAACAACGGTGACGTTGTCGTGGTGCAGACTCAGGACGATCGTCTGATCGGTCTGGACGCTGCCACTGGCGACCGTCGCTGGACTTACGACAGTACCCCTGCGGTCCTGACCCTGCGCGGCACCAGCGCCCCCGTCGTGACCAACCGCCTCGCGGTGGCTGGCCTGTCGACTGGTAAAGTGGTTGCCCTGGACATTTCCAACGGCGTGCCGGTCTGGGAGCAGCGCGTTGCGATTCCAACCGGTCGTTCCGAACTGGAGCGCGTGGTCGACATTGACGGCGGTCTGCTGCTGTCCGGTGAAACCCTTTACGTCGCCAGCTATCAGGGCCGCGTCGCGGCACTCGATCTGCAAAGCGGCCGTCAACTCTGGCAGCGCGATGCGTCGAGCTATGCCGGTGTTGCCCAGGGTTTCGGCAACGTTTACGTGAGCCTGTCTTCGGGCACCGTTGAAGGCGTTGACGAGCGTTCGACCACTGCGCTGTGGAGCAACGACTCGCTGGCTCGCCGCCAGCTGTCGGCGCCGGAAGTGTTCTCCAGTTACGTAGCCGTCGGTGACCTGGAAGGTTACCTGCACCTGTTGAGCCAGGTGGACGGTCGTTTTGTGGGTCGTGAGCGTATCGACAGTGACGGCGTGCGTGCCCGTCCGCTGGTGGTGGGCAACACGATCTATGTGTATGGCAACAGCGGCAAACTGGAAGCCCTGACCATCAAGTAACAACTATGCTTGGGGTTAACCCCCAAGCGGCCCCGGATTTCCGGGGCTTGCAGCGCTAACCCGCGTTGCCCCGAGCACCAGCCGCTGCCTCGCAGCGGCTTTTGTATTTTCTGAAATAACGAAGTGGAGAGCCGCATGGTTCCCGTAATCGCCCTGGTGGGCCGACCGAACGTCGGCAAATCCACCTTGTTCAACCGCCTGACCAGGACTCGCGACGCCATCGTCGGCGACTTGTCCGGTCTGACCCGTGATCGCCAGTACGGTGAGGCCAAGTGGCAAGGGCGTTCCTACATTCTGATCGACACCGGCGGTATCTCCGGTGACGAACACGGTATGGACGAAAAAATGGCCGAGCAGTCGCTGCTGGCCATTGAAGAAGCGGATGTTGTGCTGTTCCTGGTAGATGCCAAGGCCGGTTTCACCGCCGCCGACCAGATGATCGCCGAACACTTGCGCAAGCGTAACAAGCGTTCCCACGTGGTCGCCAACAAGGTCGACAACATCGACCCGGAAATGGCCCGCGCTGAATTCGCCCCGCTGGGCATGGGCCACGCGATCCCGATCGCCGGTGCTCATGGCCGTGGTATCACTCAACTGCTGGAAGCGGCACTGAGCGATTTCCCGCGTGACGAAGACGAGCCGCAGGAAGGCGAAGAAGAAGAGATCGTCGCCGAAGGTGAGGAAGCCAAGCGCATTCCTGGCCCGAGCGAAAAAGACGGGATCAAGATCGCCATCATCGGCCGTCCGAACGTCGGCAAGTCGACCCTGGTCAACCGCATGCTCGGTGAAGACCGGGTAATCGTCTACGACCAGCCCGGCACCACTCGCGACAGTATCTACATTCCGTTTGAGCGTAACGACGAGAAGTACACGCTGATCGACACCGCCGGTGTGCGCAAGCGCGGCAAGATCCACGAAGAAGTCGAAAAATTCTCCGTGGTCAAAACCCTGCAGGCGATCAAAGACGCCAACGTGGTGATCTTCGTGATGGACGCCCGCGAAGGTGTGGTCGATCACGACCTCAACCTGCTGGGCTTTGCCCTTGAAGCCGGTCGTGCGCTGGTGATCGCGATCAACAAATGGGACGGCATGACCCCGAGTGAGCGCGACTTCGTCAAGGTCGAGCTGCAACGTCGTCTGTTCTTCGTCGACTTCGCCGACATCCACTTCATCTCGGCATTGCACGGTACAGGCGTGGGCAACCTCTACGCCTCGGTGCAAAACTCGTTCAAGTCCGCGGTGACCCGCTGGCCGACCAGCCGCCTGACGCAGATTCTCGAAGACGCGGTCAGCGAGCACCAGCCGCCGATGGTCAACAGCCGCCGGATCAAGCTGCGTTACGCTCACCTGGGTGGTGCGAACCCGCCGATCATCGTGATCCACGGTAACCAGATCGAGAAAGTGCCGAAGTCGTATGTGCGCTATCTGGAGAACACTTACCGCCGAGTGCTGAAGCTGGTCGGTACGCCGATCCGCATCGAGTTCAAGGGCGGCGAGAACCCGTACGAAGGCAACAAGAACACGCTGACCGACCGCCAGGTCAACAAGAAGCGTCGCTTGATGTCGCACAACAAGAAAGCCAGCAAGAAACGTCGCGACAAGAAGTGATCAAGTAGATTGTTCCCACAATTGCGTGGGAATGCTCAACCGCATCTGTAGGAGCTGGCGAAGCCTGCGATCTTTTGACTTTGCTTTGAAGGCAAGATCAAAAGATCGCAGCCTGCGGCAGCTCCTACAGGGTTCGGCGATAAGAAGGGTGCTCAGTTGAGCGCCCTTTTTTTATGGGCGCCGGATGGGCTATTCTCGGGCTCTCCCGCGCCGCCGTCAGAGCCGGGTGTAGAGCAGGGAACCCCTCGATGATCACCAGTAAGTTGCCGAACGTCGGCATCACTATTTTCACGCAGATGTCTCAGCTCGCGGCACAGACCGGAGCGATCAACCTGTCCCAGGGTTTTCCTGATTTCGACGGCCCGCAGTCCCTGCGTGACGCGGTCGGTCGGCATATCGCCAGCGGCCATAACCAGTATTCACCGATGACCGGCCTGCCGGCGCTGCGCGAGCAGATCGCGGCGAAGATCGCGCGCAGCTATGGCGTGACAGTCGATGCCGACAGCGAAGTGACCGTCACGCCGGGTGCGACCCAAGCGATATTCTGTGCGATTCAGGCGGTTATCCACAGCGGCGACGAAGTCATCGTGTTCGACCCGTGCTACGACAGCTATGAACCGGCGACGCAGTTGGCGGGGGGGCGCTGCGTGCATGTGCAACTGAATCCGGATGATTTCTCCATCGATTTCGACAAGCTCGCCGCGGCCCTCAGCCCGCGCACGAAAATGATCGTCATCAATACCCCGCACAACCCGAGCGGAGCGCTGATCAGCCGTGCCGAACTGGATCAACTGGCAGAGTTGATTCGTGGGCGCGACATTTACCTGATCAGCGATGAAGTCTACGAACACCTGGTGTTTGACGGCGTGCCGCATGTCAGCGTGTTGGCCCACGAAGAGCTGTATCAGCGTGCGTTTGTGGTCAGTTCGTTCGGCAAGACCTACCACGTCACCGGCTGGAAAACCGGCTACGTGGTTGCGCCCCCGGCGCTGACCGCCGAGCTGCGCAAGGTGCACCAGTACGTCAGTTTCTGCGGCGTGACGCCGCTGCAATACGCCCTGGCCGATTACATGGCCGAGCACCCGGAACACGTTGAAGAGCTGCCGGACTTCTATCAGGCCAAGCGCGACCTGTTCTGCGATTTGCTGACACCGTCGCGTTTCACCTTCACCCGCGTCACCGGCACGTATTTCCAGCTGGTCGACTACTCGCAGATTCGCCCTGATTTGAACGATGTCGACATGGCGATCTGGATGACCCGCGAACATGGCGTGGCGAGCATTCCGGTGTCGGTGTTCTATCAGAATCCACCGCAAGGCCAGCGCCTGGTGCGCCTGTGCTTCGCCAAACGCGAGGAGACGCTGCGCGAGGCAGCGGCAAAACTATGCGTGATCTGAGTGCGTTGCCCGATCTCAATCTGGCGCTGATCCAGACCAGCCTCGCCTGGCATGACCGTCAGGCCAACCTTGAGCACTTCGACGTGCTGCTGGAGCAGGCCCGAGGCGCCGACCTGATCATCCTGCCGGAGATGTTCACCACCGGTTTCTCTATGGAATCGGAGACCCTCGCCGAAGCCGAGCATGGCCCGACCCGCAAATGGATGAAGGCGCAGGCCGCGAAGCTCAATGCAGTGATCACTGGCAGCGTGATCATTCAGGCGGCGGATGGCAGCCATCGCAATCGCCTGCTGTGGGCGCGCCCGGACGGTGAAGTCTGGCATTACGACAAGCGCCACCTGTTCCGTATGGCTGGCGAGCACAATCACTACACGCCCGGCGAGCGTCAGGTGCAGTTCGAACTCAAGGGCTGGCGGATTCGGCCGCTGATTTGCTACGACCTGCGTTTCCCGGTGTGGAGTCGCGATGCTCAGGACACCGATCTGCTGCTGTACACCGCCAATTGGCCGGGCGCACGGCGTCTGCACTGGAACCGCTTGCTGCCGGCGCGGGCGATTGAAAACCTGTGCTACGTGGCGGCGGTGAACCGGATTGGCACCGACGGCAAGGGCTTTGCCTATACCGGCGACAGTCAGGTGCTGGATTTCCAGGGCGAGACGTTGCTGGCGGCGGGGGAGGCCGACGGCGTGTTCAAAGCAGTACTGGAAGCGGCACCACTGGCGGCGTATCGCGAGCGCTTTCCGGCGAATCTGGATGCGGATACCTTCGAGTTCACCTGAAAAGCCAAAGATCGCAGCCTGCGGCAGCTCCTACAGGATGTACGCTGTCCCGATGTAGGAGCTGCCGAAGGCTGCGATCTTTTGATCCTCAACAAAAAGGCCCCGGCGTTTGCATTCCGGGGCCTTTTGCATGTCAGCGAAGGCTTAAGCTGCTTTCGCCTCAGGCTGGCTCAGCGAGCGGTTCAGGGCACTGAACAGCGCCTTGAAGCTGGCGGTGGTGATGTTTTCATCAATGCCCACACCGTGCACCGCACGTTCACCGTTCACGCGCAGCTCGATGTAAGCCGCTGCCTTGGCGTTGGTGCCTGCGCCGATGGCGTGTTCGTTGTAGTCCATGATCTCCACCGGGACCGGCAGGCCGGCCACCAGGGCTTCCAGCGCACCGTTGCCCTTGCCGCGCCAGTGCAGGTTGGTTTCGCCCTGACCCTTGCTCGCCACTTCCACTTCAACGGCACTGTTGCCGTTTTCTTCCTGCAGGCGGTGGCTGACCAGCGCGTAAGGCGTGTTGGCTTGCAGGTATTCGCTGATCAACAGCGAGTGGATCTGCTTGGCGGTCATCTCCAGGCCGAGGCGGTCGGTTTCACGCTGCACCACCTGGCTGAACTCGATCTGCATGCGACGTGGCAGGCTGATGCCGTATTCCTGCTCCAGCAAGTAGGCGATGCCGCCCTTGCCCGACTGGCTGTTGACGCGGATCACCGCTTCGTAGCTGCGACCGATGTCGGCCGGGTCGATCGGCAGGTACGGCACTTCCCACAGGGTGTCCGGTTTCTGCTGGGCGAAGCCCTTGCGGATCGCGTCCTGGTGCGAGCCGGAGAAGGCGGTGTGAACCAGGTCGCCGACGTACGGGTGACGCGGGTGCACCTGAATCTGGTTGCACTCTTCGACGACTTTGCGCACGCCGTCGATGTCGGAGAAGTCCAGCTCAGGGTCAACGCCCTGGGTGTACATGTTCAGTGCGACAGTAACGAGGTCGACGTTACCGGTGCGCTCGCCGTTGCCGAACAGGCAGCCTTCGACGCGATCCGCGCCGGCCATCAGGCCCAGCTCGGTGGCGGCGACGCCGGTGCCACGGTCGTTGTGGGTGTGCAGGCTGATGATCACGCTGTCACGACGGTTGATGTTGCGGCCGAACCATTCGATCTGGTCGGCATAGACGTTCGGCGTCGCGCATTCAACGGTGGCTGGCAGGTTGAGGATCATCTTGTGCTCAGGCGTCGGGTTCCAGACCTCGATCACCGCGTCACAGACTTCCTTGGCAAACTCCAGCTCGGTGGCGCTGAAGGTTTCTGGCGAGTATTCGAAGGTCCACTCGGTGTCCGGCTGCATGGCTGCGTATTTGACGAACAGCTTGGCGGCGTTCACTGCGATGGCCTTGATGCCGTCCTTGTCCTGGTTGAAGACGATGCGACGGAAGGACGGCGAGGTGGCGTTGTACAGGTGGACGATGGCTTTCTTCGCCCCGCGCAGGGATTCGAAGGTGCGCTCGATCAAGTCTTCACGGCCCTGGGTCAGCACCTGAATGGTGGTGTCGTCCGGGATGTGGCCTTCTTCGATCAGGGTACGCACGAAGTCGAAGTCGGTTTGCGAAGCGGCCGGGAACGAGGCTTCGATTTCCTTCACGCCGACCTGCACGAGGGTTTTCCAGAAGCGCAGCTTTTTCACCGCGTCCATCGGCTCGATCAACGACTGGTTGCCGTCACGCAGGTCGGAGCTGCACCAGATCGGCGCGGCGTCGATGGTTTTCGACGGCCAGGTGCGATCCGGCAAGTTGATGACGGGAAACGCGCGGTATTTCGAAGACGGGTCTTTGAGCATGCTCATCGGGAAATTCCTTATTGTCTGGGCCGAAAAGAGGCGGCCTGCCGGTGGAACGAATGTTCGGGAAAACGCTTGGGACGAGGCGCAGCGATTCAGCCCGGCAGTCGTGCGCTGACGAGGCACAGACTGCGGTGCTGGCGAAGCTGAATAAGGGTGTGAGAGGTTTTCATGCCTTCAACCCTAACCGCGAGGGGAGAGGATGGCAAGCAGTCGAAAAAAATTGAGAGGAATACTCGAAATACTGGATTTTGCAGAATTTTATTGCGTGTAATTCGGTGGTTCTTGTTGATGTTTGCGTAAGGTCAGATTGGGGCGCAATTGATGTTGGGCGGGTGTCAGTAGTATTTTCGGATTGGATAGACCGCATTCGCGGGCAAGCCCGCTCCCACAGTGTCCGTGTCGTACACGAATATTATGTACACCCGAGAAACCTGTGGGAGCGGGCTTGCCCGCGAAGAGGCCATTGGCCTCAATACATAATTCAGGGCTGGAATGCACCAATGAAAATCGCCGGATCCACCCGCGCATCGTTCAGGCTGATGTTCCAGTGCATGTGCGGCCCGGTCGCCCGCCCGGTCGAGCCGACCTTGCCAACCACTGCACCACGGGCCAGTTGATCGCCGACCTTCACATCGATTTTCGACATGTGGCAGAACATGCTGATAAAGCCCTGCCCGTGATCGACAAATACTGTGTTGCCGTTGAAGAAGTAGTTGCCGGTGAGGATCACTTTGCCCGCCGCCGGGGTCTTGATCGGCGTGCCTGCCGGCACCGCGAAGTCGAGGCCTGCATGCGGGTTGCGTTCTTCGCCATTGAAGAAGCGGCGCACGCCGAACTTGCTCGACAGCGGCCCGTTGACCGGTTTGTCCAGCAACAGGTTGCTCGGGGTGTTCGGGCTGAAACTGCGGTAAGCCTTGATCTGCTCGGCCAGCTCACCCTCGATGCGCTTGAGGTTGGCCGGATTCGGATTGACCTGCTGAGTGTTCTTCAGGGTGATGTGCTGTTCCGGGTATTTCTTGTTGCCGACGGTGAACGGCAGATTGCGCCCGCCACTGCTGATCTGCTGGCTGCCGGGTTTGACCGTCAGTGGCACGCCGACAATCGCCAGCCAGTTGTTCTGTTCCTTGACCACCAGCACCGGTTTGCCCTGATAGGTGGCTTTTGGCGCCTGCGCGGCGTTGCCCAGATCAACCACCGCCACGCCGCCCGGCACCGGTTTGTTCAGCAGGCGGGTGATGTAGCTGTCAGCGTGGGCGTTGAAGGTGGTCAGGCACAGCAGCAATAACGGAGCGAAAAAGCGCGGCATGGATCAGTCCAGTAAAGAGAGGGTGACAGGCGTCAGGTGATTGTCCTCGACGCGCACTTGCAGTTCGCCTTCGCCCAGTCTGGCTTTCAGACGCTGGCCGGTGTGGGTTTGCGCGGCGTTGCGAATCGCGTGGCCGCGTTCATCCAGCAGAATGCTGTAACCACGGCCCAGAGTCGCCAGCGGACTGACCACGTGCAGCGTCTGCATCTGACTGTGCAGTTGCAGGCGACGGTTTTTCAGACCTTCGCGCATGGCTCGCGGCAGGCGTTCGGCGAGGCTGTCGAGGCGCTGGCGCAGCATTGCCAGTTGGCGTCCCGGGTGTTGCCCGGCGAGGCGGGTTTCCAGACGGATCAGGCGTTCGCGGCGGGTATTGAGCTGGCGCTCGAAGGCGCGGCGCATGCGCATGTCCAGGTCATCCAGGCGTTGCGCTTGCTGACGCAGACGTTCGCCGGGATGACGCAAGCGACGGGCCATGCCTTCAAGGCGCAGGCGATCGCGCATCAAGCGGTCGCGCATGCGCATCACCAGACGCCGGTGCAGGCTTTCCACCTGACGGATCAGGTGACTCGAATCCGGGGCCAGCAGCTCGGCGGCAGCGGAGGGCGTTGGAGCGCGCACATCGGCCACGAAGTCACTGATCGACACGTCGGTTTCATGCCCGACCGCGCTGACAATCGGCGTCACGCAGGCATCGACCGCGCGCGCCACAGCTTCTTCGTTGAAACACCAGAGGTCCTCCAGCGAGCCACCGCCACGGGCGAGGATCAGCGCGTCGAAACCCCGGGCATCAGCCATTTTCAGCGCGCGGACGATTTGTGCAGTGGCTTCGCGGCCCTGCACGGCGGTGGGGATCAACGTCAGTTGCACCTGCGGCGCCCGGCGGCGGAACACGCTGATGATGTCGCGAATCACCGCGCCGGTCGGCGAGCTGATGATGCCGATGCGTTGCGGATGCGCCGGCAGCGGCACTTTGCGTTCGGCGCTGAACAGGCCTTCGGCGCTGAGTTTTTCCTTGAGCGCATCGAAGGCCAGGCGTAGCGCGCCGTCACCGGCCGGCTCCACGGTGTCGAGAATCAGCTGATAGTCGCCACGGCCTTCGAACAGCGAGACCTTGCCGCGCACCTTCACGGCCAGACCGTCCTTCAGCGCCTGACGCACCCGCGCCGCGTTATTGCGAAACAGCGCGCAACGCACCTGCGCACCGCTGTCCTTGAGGGTGAAGTACACGTGGCCGGACGCCGGGCGGGCGAGGTTGGAGATTTCGCCTTCGACCCAGATGTTGCTGAACACGTCTTCGAGCAACACCCGCGCGCGGCCGTTGAGCTGGCTGACGGTCAGGACTTCTCGGTCAAGGCCGAGCCTTGCAAAGGGATCTTTAATCATGGGCCGCAGTTTAAAGGCATTGTCGCCGTCATTGCACGATCCCTGTAGGAGCTGCCGAAGGCTGCGATCTTTTGATCTTTTTTTGGAGGGCAAGATCGAAAGATCGCAGCCTCGTTTCACTCGTCAGCTCCTACAGGGGATTTGTGAAGGTCTGGATGAAGTGTTGGACCAGCGGCGCAGGGTTCTGGCGATAGGCGAGGGCGACGGTGCTTTGGCAATCGGGATCGCTCAGCGGCAGAAATCGTACGCCGACTGGAGCAATGTCCTGCATCGATTCGGGCAGCAGGGCGATGCCGAATCCGGCCTGAATCAACTGCAACTGCGTCGTCTTGCGTGACATCACCCGCGCCGCTTTGGGAAAAAAGCCCTGACGCATGCACAGGTCGGCACATAGATAACTGAGTCCGCCACGTTGCGGATGCGGGATCGAGATAAACGGCTCGTCTTTCAGTTGCGCCAGTTCGACAGCGGGTGAGTCAGCCAATCGATGTTCATTCGGTACCGCCAATAGCAGGCGTTCGGTGAATAAAGGCTCCATGTGAATGCCCTCACGCTGACGCAACACCGGCAAGCGCAACAAACCAATGTCCAGACGTCCTTCGGCAAGTTCCTCAAGCTGCGCCTCGGAGGACAGCTTGCCGATGTCCAGCGACACGCCATTCTGCTGATCGAGATAAGTGCTGATCCGACGTAATAAATGTCCGCTGATCGACACGGTGCTGGAATGACTCAGGCGCACAGAGCCCACTTGCCCGTTGCCGACTTCGGTCGCCATTGCGCTGGCTTTGCTCAGCTCATTGAGCAGATTTCTCGCCCGTGGCAGAAACGCCTCGCCCGCCGCGGTGAGTCTTGGCTGACGCGCGGTGCGTTCGAACAGCGGCGTTTGCAGGCGGCTTTCCATGTCCTTGATTTGCCGGCTCAGCGCCGATTGCGCAACGAACAAGCGTTCAGCCGCTGCACTGAAGCTGCCACAGTCAGCGATTTCCACGAAGTAGCGCAGTTGACGGGTTGAAAGCACCAGGTATGCCTTTTCGAGATGGGTGAGCGACTTTGATCATATTAGTCGCAAGGCTTGGCGCTGGCTAAAGTCATCTCAGGCTTATAAAGGAAGTGGATCGATGAGTGTGGTTGGGTTGTTGAGCGAATGGACATGGGGCGCGGGCGGCTGGGTGGTGATCGGACTGGGAATCGCGCTGGCCTATATCGTGTTCGGGATTGCCGGGTTCGGTACGGCGCTGGTCGCGGGGCCGATTCTGATTCTGTTCATGCCGTTGTCGAAAATCGTGCCGCTGCTGGTGCTGCTGGATTTTGTCGCGGCGTTCGGCAATCTGCTGCCCTCGCGCCGGGAGGTGGCGAAACCCGAGTTTGTGCGGCTGCTGCCGTGCATGGCGGTGGGGTGCACGTTGGGGGTGATTTTCCTGCTCAACCTCAAATCCGACCTGTTGCTGCTGTTGATGGGGCTGTTCATCAGCACTTATGCGGTTTACAGCCTGTGGGTGAAAACCCGGCCGACGCAGTTGTCCGCCGCGTGGGCACTGCCGATGGGCACGGTCGGCGGATTGTTTGGGGCGTTGTTTGGCAGTGGTGGCTTTTTATATGCGATCTATCTCAACAGTCGCCTGCCGAAAGACGCGGCGCGGGCCACGCAAAGTGCGCTGATCAGCTGCAGCACCGTGGTGCGTTTGAGCTTGTTTGCCCTCGCCGGGGTGTATGCCGAGCTACCCTTGTTGATGCTGGCGGTTTGTCTGTTGCCGGCCATGGCGCTGGGCCTGTGGATCGGGCGGCGCTTGACCATGCGGTTGTCGCGTGAAGCGTTTGTGCGATTGGTGACGTGGCTGGTGCTGGCCAGCGGGATTGCGTTGATCGGACGCTATTTCAGTACTTGACCGGATTTCGTCAGGGATTAAGCTGCCGGCCTTTAGGGCCCCTTCGCGGGCAAGCCCGCTCCCACATTGGAATGCATATCCCTGTGTGTGGGCCTGCCCGCGAAGGCGTCAGAAGCCATACCGCAGGACTTTCCATGAATTCGCAAAGCATCATCGTCCCGAAAATCTCCACCCTGCCGGTTCACGAACCCCGGGCCCGGGCGATTCTGCGCTGGCTGGTACGCAAGAATATTGTCAAGGAAGAGCTGAGCACCTGCGGTCGCACCGGCAATCGCATGGCGTACGCGATTGCCGACGGCGCACGTGCGGTGGTGCTGCACCCCGAGGCATTGCCTTTTGGCGAGCCGATCAATGGTCTGGAGATCATCGTCAAACGTTGCATCTACACGCCGGCCAAGGGCTTTCTCGAAGAAGCCGGTTGCGCCGAATGCCGCCGCGAAGTCGGCGAAGCGCTGTTCGAAAGCCTCGAAGACTGGTTTCCAGGCCGTACCGACAACTTCACCTGCCCGGAATGCGGGCATGAAGACGACATCAACGGCTTTCTGTACTTGCAGGAATGCGCGTTTTCCAACCTGGGGTTCATCTTCAACAACTGGCTGGAAGCGGGGTTCAAGCAGAGCTTTATCGATGAGTTCGCCGATTGGCTCGATCAACCTGTCTCTTGGGTCAAGGTGGAGCTGTAGCGGCGGGGGTCTCCGTATATCAGCAACATTGATATTAAGCTGAGTTTTACATTGAACAGCAGGGGGTGTCTGACTATAATGGCGCGCTTCCATTTTCCCGCTCGGGAGCCCCCGCGATGCTGCGTATCAGCCAAGAAGCTCTGACATTCGACGACATTCTCCTAGTGCCCGGTTATTCCGAGGTGCTTCCTAACGAAGTCAGTCTCAAGACCCGCCTTACCCGTGGCATCGAGCTGAATATTCCTCTGGTTTCTGCCGCCATGGACACCGTCACTGAAGCCCGTCTGGCAATCGCCATGGCTCAGGAAGGTGGTATCGGTATCATCCACAAGAACATGACCATCGAGCAGCAAGCTGCCGAAGTGCGCAAGGTCAAGAAGTTCGAAGCCGGCGTCGTGAAAGATCCGATCACCATCGAGGCTGATGCCACGGTGCGTGACCTGTTCGAACTGACCCGTCTGCACAACATTTCCGGCGTTCCGGTGCTGCACGATGGCGACCTGGTCGGCATCGTCACTTCCCGTGATGTACGCTTCGAAACCCGTCTGGAAGCCACCGTCCGCGAAGTGATGACGCCTAAAGAGCGTCTGGTCACCGTGCGTGAAGGCGCCGACAAGAACGAAGTCCGCGAGTTGCTGCACAAGCACCGCCTGGAAAAAGTCCTGATCGTCGACGACAAGTTTGCCCTCAAAGGCATGATGACCGTCAAAGACATCGAAAAAGCCAAGGCTTACCCGCTGGCCAGCAAGGACGATCAAGGTCGTCTGCGCGTTGGCGCTGCCGTCGGTACCGGTAAAGACACCGGTGACCGCGTTGCTGCGCTGGTCAACGCCGGTGTGGACGTGGTGGTGGTCGACACCGCGCACGGTCACTCCAAGGGCGTGATCGACCGCGTTCGCTGGGTCAAAGAGAATTTCCCTGAAGTGCAGGTGATCGGCGGCAACATCGCCACCGGCGCC
This sequence comes from Pseudomonas sp. W15Feb9B, assembly GCF_000828175.1. NCBI lineage: Bacteria > Pseudomonadati > Pseudomonadota > Gammaproteobacteria > Pseudomonadales > Pseudomonadaceae > Pseudomonas > Pseudomonas sp. W15Feb9B. Next base: position 73,943 of record NZ_JTKF01000033.1, read on the forward strand.
GCTGCCAAGGCCCTGGCCGAAGCGGGCGCCGATGCGGTCAAGGTCGGTATCGGCCCTGGCTCGATCTGCACCACCCGTATCGTCGCCGGTGTCGGCGTGCCGCAAATCAGTGCCATCGCCAACGTCGCCGCTGCCCTTGAAGGCACTGGCGTGCCGTTGATCGCCGACGGCGGCATCCGGTTCTCCGGTGACCTGTCCAAGGCCATCGTCGCTGGTGCTTCCTGCGTGATGATGGGTTCGATGTTCGCCGGTACTGAAGAAGCCCCGGGCGAGATCGAACTGTTCCAGGGCCGTTCGTACAAGGCTTATCGCGGCATGGGTTCGCTGGGCGCCATGTCCCAGGCGCAAGGTTCTTCCGACCGTTACTTCCAGGACTCCTCGGCAGGCGCCGAGAAACTGGTTCCGGAAGGGATCGAAGGCCGCGTGCCGTACAAAGGCACCCTGACGGCGATCATCCACCAGTTGATGGGCGGTCTGCGTTCCTCGATGGGTTACACCGGCAGCGCCAACATCGAAGAAATGCGCACCAAGCCTGAGTTTGTGCGGATCACCGGTGCCGGCATGGCCGAATCCCACGTTCACGACGTGCAGATCACCAAAGAAGCGCCAAACTACCGCGTAGGTTGAGGCTTCAAGCAAATCATCAAGCAACCGGGGCTGTTTTATTCAGCCCCGAGTTGTTTCTGAATCACGACTGTTTCTGAATTACTTAAGACGAGACTGAATCATGGCCCTCGACATTCACGCTCACCGCATCCTGATCCTCGACTTCGGTTCGCAATACACCCAACTGATCGCCCGCCGCGTGCGCGAGATCGGCGTGTACTGCGAGCTGCACCCGTTCGACATGGACGAAGATGCGATCCGCGAATTCGCGCCTAAAGGCGTCATCCTCGCCGGCGGCCCCGAGTCCGTACACGAAGCCAACAGCCCGCGCTGCCCGCAGGCGGTGTTTGACCTGGGCGTGCCGGTCTTCGGTATCTGCTACGGCATGCAGACCATGGCCGAGCAACTGGGCGGCAAGGTTGAAGGCTCCGAACTGCGTGAGTTCGGTTACGCCCGCGTTGACGTGGTCGGCAAGAGCCGCCTGCTCGACGGCATCGAAGACCACATCGACGCCGACGGCCTGTTCGGCCTCGATGTATGGATGAGCCACGGTGACAAGGTCACCAAGATGCCGGAAGACTTCCACATCCTGGCCAGCACCCCGAGCTGCCCGATCGCCGGCATGTTCAACGACGAGCGCGCTTACTACGGCGTGCAGTTCCACCCGGAAGTGACCCACACCAAGCAGGGCGGCCGCATCCTGTCGCGCTTCGTACTGGACATCTGCGGCTGTGAAGCCCTGTGGACGCCGTCGAAGATCGCTGAAGACGCCATCGCCAACATCCGCGCGCAAGTCGGCACCGACAACGTGCTGCTGGGCCTGTCCGGCGGTGTTGACTCCTCGGTGGTTGCGGCGCTGCTGCACAAAGCTATCGGCGATCAGCTGACCTGCGTCTTCGTCGACAACGGCCTGCTGCGTCTGCACGAAGGCGAGCAAGTGATGGCCATGTTCGCCGAGAACATGGGCGTCAAGGTGATCCGCGCCAACGCCGAAGAGCAGTTCCTCAACAATCTGGCCGGCGAAGCCGATCCCGAGAAGAAGCGCAAGATCATCGGCCGTACCTTCATCGACGTGTTCGATGCCGAATCCTGCAAGCTGGACAACATCAAGTACCTGGCGCAGGGCACCATCTACCCGGACGTGATCGAGTCGGCTGGCGCGAAAAGCGGCAAGGCGCACGTGATCAAGTCGCACCACAACGTGGGCGGCCTGCCGGAAGAGATGAACCTGAAACTGGTCGAGCCACTGCGCGAACTGTTCAAGGACGAAGTCCGTCGTCTGGGTCTGGAACTGGGCCTGCCGTACGACATGGTCTACCGTCACCCGTTCCCGGGCCCGGGCCTGGGCGTACGCATCCTCGGTGAAGTGAAGAAGGAATACGCCGACCTGCTGCGTCGTGCCGACCACATCTTCATCGAAGAACTGCGCAAGGCCGACTGGTACCACAAGGTCAGCCAGGCTTTCGTGGTGTTCCAGCCAGTGAAATCGGTTGGCGTGGTCGGCGATGGCCGTCGTTACGCCTGGGTCGTGGCCCTGCGTGCCGTGGAAACCATCGACTTCATGACTGCACGTTGGGCACACCTGCCTTACGAACTGCTGGAAACCGTCTCCGGCCGCATCATCAATGAAATCGAAGGCATTTCGCGCGTTACCTACGACGTGTCGAGCAAGCCGCCGGCGACGATTGAGTGGGAATGATCCCGCACCAAGTCTGATGGCTTGAACGCCTGCACTTCAAAAGCCGTGTGAAATCATTTCACACGGCTTTTTTGTTTGCCGATTAAAGCGGTTTAGACCAACCCGCTAACCTCAGCCCCATATTGTTCAGTCCCTGTAACAGTTCTCTGATACTGCCGTAGCGTTTCCCGCTCACCGAGGGCCAGTTCGGGCGCTCGATATAAAAACGGTCTCCATCGGTCTCGATCAGCGTGCGGACCAGTTCTTTGCTGCGGCTGCGATGCACCAGAAAAATCATGCGCGGTTGTTGTTTTAGTGAGTACATGCCGTAACGAGGCAACAGCGTTTCGAACTCTGCCATGGTCTGGGCAGACCACGGCGTTTCCATCTGCAGGCGAAAGTCTCCCCGAACCAGTGCGCTACGGCCCTTCAGGCTATCGCCGGCCAGCAGGATTTTTCCAGGGTCGATTTCGAGTCCGCCAGAGGTGCCTTCGGCGACATCTTCAACGCGAATACCGATGGCTTCCTCCAGCTCGCTCACCCCGGCCACGCCTTCGAAGGTATTGGAGTGAGAATTACCCATCAGTGCCACCCATTTGTGTGCACCTCGCGCGGTCTGGTCGGTACGAATGATCGTCCTGGCAAAGTAGTTCATCATTTTTTGTCGCGCGTTTTCGTCAACGAAGTGTTCTTCGCCCGCGATGGGCGTCATGCCGTTGAGCCTATAGCTCGCCATGCAATCGATCGCCTGCACATGGATTCGCTGTTTTGCTGCCGCCTTGACCACTTCAAGAAACGTATAACGTTCAAGGGGATCGGTCATTTGTCCGATATCAAGCACCTTCAGATAGCTTTCCAGCGACTTTGGCATGAGTCCGGTCTGCAGGTAGGAGTCCAGCGCGGCCTGATGGAAGTCGGTCAACAAGTGTTCCATGTAGAGCGTCTTCACGTTGTGGCTGGCCAGCACCTCCATGTTTTCGATCAGCCATTGTTTAGCGCCGATCTCACTGTGAGACTCACCGATAACCAGTCCTCGGGCATGTTCGAGAAGCTTTTCGACGATCTCTCCGGCGCTGGCATCGTGATTCAGTGCGGGTGTGGGCGTGCGTCGGGGAAGCTCGAGTTCGCGATAGAAGCGCAAGGCATCTCGATAGAGGCGTTTTCTGACGGCTTTGAAGTCCCGGTAAGGATCGGACTCTCTCAGGCTGTCGTATGCATCACGCAGTGCGTCGGTGTCAGTTCCGGCGGCGCCTTTTTTCAACGCCGACTTCAGTTGCGGCGGCATATCGTATTGCGATACCGGTAGCGGCGTCATGCCACGCTCGGCCATGCCGGTCGAGCTCGCCCCCTGAGTCGGGGATGTCTTGCCACCGCCCTTGAGTCCGCCGCGAGGCATCGTTTCCCATTCTCCCTCGGCGTTCAGGCGCACCGGGATCGAATTTGAAAAGCGCTCGGGATTCGCCGGGTCGATGATCGACCAATGCCCACCGCCGTTGATATCGGCTTCGTAACGCACGTAATACGCGGTGTCGTTGAGCATGATGGCGGCGGACGGGTTGGCATTGAGGCGATAGATACCCTGAAACTTTCCGGGTTCGCTGCCGGGCGTATTCCCTTCCAGCAGTTCATTGGCTTGCCAGTGTTCGGGTGGAGTCGGTCGTTGAATCTCGGGACGCACTTGTGCAAGGTCCTCCAGCAGCGATGTCACGCCTTGTGCTTCGCCAGCGACTTCGGGCCAGCCCATCGGCTGCAGGCCTTTTTCGATCAATGCCTGTTTCAGTTCAGCGAGGTTATCCACCGTCATGGAATCGTGGATTGGCCCGAGCGGAGTGTCCAGATTCATCCTGCCGCCCGGAGTGATTCTGATCACGCTGTCCGCCATTTGATGGTTGGCGTTGCGATAAACCACGAGGATGCTGCTTCTGTACCGTTGAAAGGTGAACATTCCCGGTTCCGGCAACAACGCGCGCAGATCTTGTGGCGTTCGGTAGGCCCACGGGGTTTGCATTTGTACACGCCAGTCGCCTTTGATGCTGTCTCGGATATGGTCGAAGCCAGTGATATCCGACCCTTCTTCCTCGACAGGTGAGTCCGGATAGTCTGCGTATTCCACCGCTAATCCGCGATCGGCGCCGATGGGCTGTGCCTGACCGGGTGTCACGTCATTGATGCGTACGCTCATGGCGTCGGTCTGTTCGCTGATACCCTGATAGCCTCTGAAACTTGTCATGTGTTCCTGATCAACCAAGGCGATCCATTTGGCCGGCCCTTTTGATTCTTCATTGAATCGGATGACTTCGCTGGCAAAAAACTTCCTCATCATCAAGCTGTCTGGATTTCGGGTAAGGATGTCTTCATTGATGTTGTAGGTCGTTGTCATGTCGATGGCTTGAACGCGGATGCGCTGGGCATTGGCAGACTTGACCAAGGCCAGCAGATTGAATTTGCCCTCGGGATCGTTACCGGCCTTGATGTCGAGTTTTCTCAGATAGTTTTCCAGCTCTTCGGGCATTTCGCCGGTTCTGGCAAAGGTGTCGAGGTCGAGCTGATTGACGTTGGCCAGCAGTTCCTGCAAGTACAGTGTCTTCACGCCACGGTGAGCCAGGGCGGGCATGTTTTCGATCAGGAACTGTTTGCTGCCGATACTGCCGCGATTCTCGCCAACGATCAGTCCCGGTTTTTCCGCAAAGGCAATGTCGAGCAGGTCGGTTGTCGTATTGATCACCCGTGCCGGTGCCGCGAGGCGAGGCGTCGGTGGATTGAGCTCGTAGTAGGCTCGCGCATCGCTGATTAGCGTGTTGCGGGGTTCTTCCTGATCCAGTTCGAATTCGCTCAAGGACTCCGTGAGCTCGTCGGTCGGGGACATCATCACACTGCGGTTGCCAACGGCATTTTCATCGCTACCGACGACACTGCGTACGTCGATGTCGCCGAGGGTCCACATGCGCCTGTACAGATTGCGCACATCGGGGCCGCCGAGTGCCCAAGACCTCATTTGCGGGTCTTCGAGGCCGGGCACATGAATACCCGGTATTCGTGCCCATTCTTCGACGGCGGGCTCACTGGTCGCAGCCGCACCGGGAGCGGACGGCAGGATCATGCCGCCCTTCAGCCCAAGTCGCGGAACGATTTCCCATTGGCCCGCAGGGCTCAATCGCACTGGAATGGAGCCGGAAAACGCATCGGGATTGGCCGGATCGATGATCGCCCAATGACCTCGGCCATTTAAATTGGCTTCGTAACGCACGTAGTACGCACTGTCGTTGAGCTTGATCGCAGATGAAGGGTTGGAAGAAAGCCGGTAGGTACCCTGAAATTTTCCCGGTTCGCGAATCAGTGTGTCTTCGCTCAGTGGCACATCGATTTTGAAGGTTTGCGGCACCTTCACCGTCGATTCGGGACTGGCCGGCGCTTCAACGCTGGCTTCGCTCTGTGTCGGCCCGGAAGCTTGGGCCGGTTGTGTCGTTTCCTTCAGATCAGACATTTCTTTCGCTTCGGCGGCATCGATTTCGGGGCCGACTTCTTCGAGCGAACCGGGGCCTTTGAGGACGAGCAAGTTGAACAGCATGTCGATACCGCTCAGTACCGCGCCGAGGATGCCCGCCTTGCGCTCTTCGGCAGTCCTGGCGTTGACGGCCTGATCAATGTTCAACCCCAGGTTGGCGATGCTGGCGCCGATCACCGGCAGTGCAATGGGCCAGCCGACGACTGCCATCGGGCCAAGTACTTTCACACCGGCGCTGAGGTAACCGATCCACAGCTTTTTCCGTAGATCGCCATTGGAGGTCAGTGACAGTGCGGCCTCGGCGAACATCGCGCTTTGGGTCGAGTCTCGCAGCCAGCTGAAAACGTCGCCGCGAATGATCCGGTTTTCCTGGTTGATCAAATGATGGTCGTATTTGCCCCAGGTGCTGACCAGGCGATTCATCAGATCGGTAATGTCCTCTGCAATACGTTGTCGATCAGCCAGGCAGAAATGCGACATGAACACCTGACGCGTTGCGTCCTTGTTCATCCGCTGCAACATCCAGAAGTGCATGTCGGTGGCCGTTTCCAACGTCTGGAAGGCATCGGTTTCGCCGGGCAGATAGACGATTTGCCGGCCTTTGGGCGCGATAAAACGAAGGACGTTGGTGGCCACGTAGCCGGCGACATCCAGGGTACGAACACAGTCAGTGCCCGGGGACTGTGTTTGCAACAATTGCAGACTGACCGGCCAGGTGATCGGGCCAATGGCCGCTTCGGTGACGAACTGGAAATCCTCATCGCTCAACTGGCGCTTGTCCCTTGCCCGAAGGGCGCTGATGAGGAAGTTGCACTTGGCCAGGGTACGGAAGTCAGTGCCGGAATCGTCCCAGAACGTCGTCAGCCGTTCGTTGTACAGCGAGCTGAAGTCAATGCTCCAGAAGTCCCGCAACACCTCGTTACCGTGCAGGCGCACTTCGTTGCGTTCGTCGAACGTGCCTGGATTGGGACCTGCGGTATAGAAACCGGCATACACGTCGAGCAGATCGGCATTGTCCTGATCGGCGACGCGAAAGCGGTGAATGACCAACTGGGTCAGCGTCATGGAGGACGTTGGCGTTGCATGGACATGCTCCCACCCCGTAAAGGCTTTCGAACTGCTTTGGGCCTCGTCGAAGCGATGGAAATACACCTGGTCCGGATCAAGGCCGGTGATGCCGTATTTTTTCAGCAAGTCAGACGCAACGTCATGAGCGGTGTCTTGCAGGCTGGGGCACGTCTGGATAAGGCGGGTGGCGATGGCTTTGAGGGCAGCCTTGTCGGCGGCATTGGGCTGCGGGCGGTGTTGGTTCGGATTCATACACTCTCACTCCTTGAGAAACGGGCAGTGAGCATGAGCCGTTCGCTCGGGGGAGGTGCACTACATAGTTATATGCATGAGCGATCCGGCGTGCGTCTCTGCGTCGCCCTTACTGTTTCGCAGTTGCAGGTGTATCGTATTCGCCTTTTCCAGGCCGCTGGCCTGTCGTTGACTTGTGAGGTAGTTGAGTTCATGTCCTTTACCCGTCGCCAAATCCTCGGTGGCCTGGCCGGTCTTGTTGTCGTTGGTGTCGGAGCGGGAGGCGCGTCGCGTTACTGGTTGGGCAAGATGGCCGACGCCGACGCGGGGCATGACTATGAGCTGATCGCGGCGCCGCTGGACGTTGAGCTGGTGCCGGGGCACAAGACCGAGGCGTGGGCGTTCGGCCCGTCGGCGCCGGGCACCGAGTTGCGCGTGCGTCAGGGCGAGTGGCTGCGGGTGCGTTTCATCAACCACCTGCCGGTGGCGACCACCATTCACTGGCACGGCATCCGTTTGCCGCTGGAGATGGACGGTGTGCCGTACGTCTCACAATTGCCGGTGCTGCCCGGTGAATACTTCGATTACAAATTCCGCGTGCCGGATGCCGGCAGCTACTGGTATCACCCGCATGTCAGCAGCAGCGAAGAGCTGGGGCGCGGGTTGGTCGGGCCGTTGATCGTCGAAGAGCGCGAGCCGACCGGTTTCAAGTACGAAAAGACCTTGAGCCTGAAGAACTGGCACATCGACGAACAAGGCAATTTCGTCGAGTTCAGCATCCCCCGGGAAGCGGCGCGTGGTGGTACGGCGGGACGCTTGTCGACCATCAATGGCGTGCCGTCGCCGGTGATCGAGTTGCCGGCCGGGCAGATCACCCGGGTGCGCTTGCTCAACCTCGACAACACCCTGACGTATCGCATCAACATTCCCGGCGTCGAAGCGCAGATCTATGCGCTGGATGGCAACCCGATCGAGCCGCGGCCGCTGGGCAAGGAATACTGGCTGGGGCCGGGCATGCGTATCTGCCTGGCAATCAAGGCGCCGCCGGCCGGTGAAGAATTATCGCTGCGCAACGGCCCGGTGCGTCTGGGGACCTTGCGCTCGGTGGCCAATAACGATGCGCCGACCGCGTGGCCGAAAGCCTTGCCCGCCAACCCGGTGGCCGAGCCGGATCTGGCGAATGCCGAGAAACTCAACTTCAATTTCGAATGGGTCGGTTCGGTGTCGGTGAATGTCGACAACGGCAAGCCGCCGAGCCTGTGGCAGATCAACGGCAAGGCCTGGGACATCACGGACAAGACCTGCGCCGATCGGCCGATTGCCAGCCTGAAGCTGGGCCAGAGCTACATCTTCGAACTGAAGAACATGACCCAGTATCAGCACCCGATCCACTTGCACGGCATGAGCTTCAAGGTGATTGCGTCGAACCGGCACAAGATTACTCCGTACTTCACCGACACTTATCTGCTGGGCAAGAACGAGCGTGCGCAAGTGGCGCTGGTGGCGGATAACCCGGGGGTGTGGATGTTCCATTGCCACGTGATCGACCACATGGAAACCGGCCTGATGGCCGCCATCGAGGTGAAGTGATGCGCCAGATTCGCCCCGCCGCGATCATCGACCGCAGCCGTGACCGCGATTTCATGCGCGAAGCCCTGGCGTTGGCGGCACAAGGTGCCGCCCTCGGCGAAGTGCCGGTGGGTGCAGTGCTGGTGCAGGACGGCGAAATCATCGGGCGTGGCTACAACTGCCCGATCACCACCAGCGACCCGAGTGCCCACGCGGAAATGGTCGCGATCCGCGCCGCTGCCCAAGCAGTGGATAACTATCGTCTGCCGGGCAGCACGCTGTACGTGACGCTGGAGCCGTGCAGCATGTGCGCCGGGCTGATCGTGCATTCGCGGGTTGCTCGCGTGGTGTATGGCGCACTGGAGCCCAAGGCCGGGATTGTGCAGAGTCAGGGGCAGTTCTTTACCCAGGGCTTTTTGAATCACCGGGTGCTGTATGAAGGCGGGGTGTTGGCGGAGGAGTGTGGGGCGGTGTTGACCGAATTCTTCAGGGCGCGGCGGGCAAAACCCGCAGACTGAAGAACAACCTCAAACCCTGTGGGAGCTGGCTTGCCAGCGATGGCGTCGGCACATCAAGCATTGATGTCGACTGATCCACCGTTATCGCTGGCAAGCCAGCTCCCACACTTTTTTGCAGTGTCTGGAAGGGATCGTTACTTCTTCGCGACAATCACCGCCCGCATCGGCGCCGGCAGCCCTTCGATAGTCTTGCTGTGATCCTCGGGATCGAGGAAGTCGCTCAGCGACTGATACTTCATCCACTCGGTACCGCGCTGTTCTTCAACCGTCGTGGTGCTGACGTCCACGCAGCGGATGTCGGTGAAGCCTGCCCGGCGCAACCACAATTCCAGCGCCGGCACCGACGGCAGGAACCATACGTTGCGCATCTGCGCGTAGCGGTCTTCCGGCACCAGCACCTGATGTTTGTCGCCTTCAACCACCAGCGTTTCCAGCACCAGTTCGCCGCCCTTGACCAGGCAATCCTTCAGCGCCAGCAAATGCTCGATCGGCGAGCGTCGGTGGTAGAACACGCCCATGGAGAACACCGTGTCGAAGCCTTCCAGGTTCGGCGGCAGGTCTTCGAACGGGAACGGCAAGTGCCAGGCATTCGGCTCTGACAGATAACGCTGCACGGCCTGGAACTGGCAGAAAAACAGCCAGTTCGGATCGACGCCGATCACGCTGTCGGCACCGGCGCCGAGCATGCGCCACATGTAGTAGCCGTTGCCGCAACCGACGTCGAGGATGCGTTTGCCCTTCAGGTCCAGGTGCGGGGCGACCCGCGACCACTTCCAGTCCGAGCGCCATTCGGTGTCGACGTGCACGCCGAACAGGTCGAACGGCCCCTTGCGCCACGGCGACAGGCCCATCAGCGCGGTGCGCATTTGCGCGCGGGTTTCGGCGTCGCAATCGGTGTCGAGTTTCAGGCCGTTGAGCAGATCGACTTCAGTCGGCTCCAGTTTCGGCAACGCGTCCAGCGCACTCTGCCAGCGCTCCAGATCGCCGTGACCTTTCTCCATTTTCTTGTCGAGTTGCCCTTGCAGGGTGTTGGCCCAGTCGGCCAGCGGTGTGCCGGCCAGACGGCGGGCGAGAGGGGACAGATCAATCATGGCAAGGCAATCAACGAGGCAAAGTTAAGACACTGGAACCACGGCACGACTTTCGAGAACCCGGCGGCCAGCAGGCGTTCGCGGTGTTCTTCAAGGCTGTCGGGCTTCATGACGTTTTCGATGGCGCTGCGCTTCTGGGCAATTTCCAGTTCGCTGTAGCCGTTGGCGCGTTTGAACGCGACGTGCAGATCGGTCAGCAGCGCGTGTTCTTCGGCATCGTTGAAGCGCAGCTTTTCCGACAGAATCAGCGCGCCGCCGGGCAGCAGCGACTGGCGAATACGCGAGAGCAACGCGGTGCGCTGCTCCGGGGCGATGAATTGCAGGGTGAAGTTCAGCGCCACCACCGAAGCCGGTTTGAATTCGAGGGCGAGAATGTCGCCTTCGATCACCTCGACCGGGAGCAGCTCCTGGAACATCGAATCCTGGCCATTGAGGTACTCACGGCAGCGTTCGACCATCGCCGCCGAGTTATCCACCGCGATCACCCGGCAACCGTCGGTGCGCACGTGACGGCGCAGCGCTTGAGTGACAGCGCCGAGCGAAGCACCGAGGTCGTACAGAACGCTGTTCGGTTGGGCGAATTGCGCCGCGAGCACGCCGAGGTTTTCGACGATGGTCGGGTAACCCGGCACCGAGCGCTTGATCATGTCCGGGAACACCCGCACCACGTCCTCGTTGAAGGCGAAGTCAGGCACCTGGGCCATCGGCTGGGCGAAAATGCGATCGGGTTCTTTGCTCACGGCGGTTCCGGCGGTGTCGATGGAAAAGGCCGGCATTTTAGCCAAAGTGGCGCTGGGATGCTTGGGTTGTCTGATAAACCGCCGCACGCAAGCCTGAAGCACACACCTGTGGCGAGGGAGCTTGCTCCCGCTCGGCTGCGCAGCTGTCGCAAAACCTGATTAAGAGATATAGCTGCAGTCGCGTGCACCGAGTTTGGGGTCGCTTCGCAACCCAGCGGGAGCAAGCTCCCTCGCCACAGGCGTTAGTGGGTTTTTTGGGAGAAAGCGGAGGCCGTGATCCCCCACTGCCCCAGCCAGTAACTGAGGATGATCACGTACGGCGCCGCGTGAAATGGCGATACGAAACGATCAATACCAATCACACTGTCTGAAAACACGAACGCCAGCGCACCCGCCGCCGCCAGCAGCGCCGAGCGCTTGGGCACGTCGGTGCCGAGTCGGGCAAGGGCGCGCCAGAGCATGGCGCTGATCGCGGTGCCATAGACGACCACCGGCACCAGCAATGGCCCAAGACCGCTGGAAATCAGCATCCCCAGCAGCACTGCGCCAACGCCGAGCGCCAGCACCAGCGGCAACAGCGCCAGTCGTTTGCAATCGCTGAGGTAAGCCTTGAGGTACGCCAGATGCGCCACCAGAAACGCACCGAGGCCAAACACAAACAGATCCCCCGGCCACGCCAGCAACACGTCACCGAGCACAGAGAAAATCAGCCCCAGACTGATCCAGCGCCGATAGTCGCTGGGTGGTGCATCGTGCAGCCAGCCGAGCAGCGCCAGCACCGGCAACGGTTTGACCAACAGGCACAGCAGCGCCGCATGGGTGCTGACGCCGTAGAGAAATGTCGCCGCGCCCATCAGTGCCAGAATCAGCCAGCCCACGATCAGTTCACCGAAATCGCGCAGTCGAAGGTTTCTGCCGGTTCAACTTCCGGTTCCCAAGGTTGCTGCGAGGTCAGGCGCAGGCGCCCGGTGCCGGTGGCGAAGGCCTGAAAGCGCCAGGTGGAGAATCCGCCCGCACCGACCATCCCCGAGTCTTTCGGACTGCTGTAGACCTCGGGGCTGAGCGCGCGCAGCACGCCACCGGCCGAGTCCTGAATCGCCCAGCGGTAACCGGTGGTGGGATTGCTCGGCAGCATCACAATCAGGTGTTGTCCGTTGGTGAGACGCACGGGGCATTCGCTCTGTTTTTCCACGGTCACGTTCTGTTTCGGTTGCGTGGCGCAGGCCGCCAGCAGAGAAAGGGCGAGGGGGATAAACAGGCGAGTGGGGGACATAGGCTCAGTGGCTCCGGCGTTGACGACGAACGGCGAGCATAACTGAAGATGAGACAAAGTGTGACAGTCGGGCAGTCCAGTGTTATCAGAACTGACGCCATCGCTGGCAAGCCAGCTCCCACAGGGATTGTGGTGAACACAGGATTTGTGAACACCTCGAACACTGTGGGAGCTGGCTTGCCAGCGAAAGCGTCAGGTCAGGCGCTAAAGCTCTGTCAGAACAGCACTTTCGCCACATCTGCAAAACGCTTGGCGAAGTGCACGGTAAGCCCTTCCTTCAGATAATCCGGCAATTCCTCGAAGTTGCCCCGGTTCGGCTCCGGCAGGATCAGTTCGAAGATCTTCTGCCGCCGCGCCGCGATGACCTTTTCACGCACCCCGCCAATCGGCAGCACATGCCCGGTCAGGGTCAATTCACCGGTCATCGCCACGCCTTTTTTCGGCGGCTGATTGCGGGCGAGCGAGAGCAGGGCGCTGGCCATGGTCACGCCGGCGCTCGGGCCGTCCTTTGGTGTGGCACCTTCCGGCACGTGCAGGTGGACGAAGGCTTCGTCGAAGAATTTCGGATCGCCGCCGAACGACTTCAGGTGCGAGCTGACGTAGCTGTAGGCGATTTCCGCCGACTCTTTCATTACATCGCCCAATTGCCCGGTGAGTTTGAAACCGCGATTGAGCGTGTGAATGCGTGTGGCTTCGATCGGCAGGGTGGCGCCGCCCATGCTGGTCCAGGCCAGACCGGTAATCACACCGGTGCCGGACAGCACTTGTTCGTTGCGGAACACGGGATGACCCAGCGAGGCTTCGAGGTCTTTCGGCCCGAGCTTGATCACCGCTTTCGGGTCCTCAATCAACTTCATCACCGCTTTGCGTACCAGTTTGCCCATCTGTTTTTCCAGTTGGCGCACCCCGGCTTCACGGGCGTAGCCGTCGATCAAGGCTTTGAGCGCGCTGTCGCTGATGCTCAGGCTGCCTTTGGATACACCGGCTTTTTCCAGCAGTTTCGGCCACAGGTGACGCTTGGCGATGGCGACTTTTTCTTCGGTGATGTAGCCCGACAGGCGAATCACTTCCATGCGGTCCAGCAACGGCCCGGGGATCGAATCCAGGGTGTTGGCGGTGCACACGAACAGGACTTTCGACAGGTCCATACGCAGGTCAAGGTAGTGGTCGAGGAATTCGACGTTCTGTTCCGGGTCGAGGGTTTCCAGCAGCGCGGAGGCCGGGTCGCCCTGGTAGCTCTGCCCCATCTTGTCGATCTCGTCGAGCATGATCACCGGGTTCATCACTTCGACGTCTTTCAACGCCTGGACGAGTTTGCCCGGTTGCGCGCCGATGTAGGTGCGGCGGTGGCCCTTGATCTCGGCTTCGTCACGCATGCCACCGAGGCTGAAGCGGTAGAACGGCCGGCCAAGGGATTCGGCGATGGATTTGCCGACGCTGGTTTTACCCACGCCCGGCGGGCCGACCAGCAGCACGATCGAGCCACTGATTTCGCCCTTGTAGGCACCGACCGCGAGAAATTCGAGGATGCGGTCCTTGATGTCGTCGAGGCCGGCGTGGTGTTTGTCGAGCACCTTGCGCGCGTGTTTGAGGTCGAGTTTATCCTCGCCGTACACGCCCCACGGCACCGAGGTCGCCCAGTCGAGGTAGTTGCGGGTGACCGCGTATTCCGGCGATCCGGTTTCGAGGATCGACAGTTTGTTCATTTCTTCTTCAAGGCGCTTTTGCACCTGCGCCGGCAGGACTTTGCCTTCCAGGCGTTGTTCGAACTGTTCAAGGTCGGCGCTGCGGTCGTCCTTGGTCAGGCCGAGTTCCTGCTGGATCACCTTGAGTTGTTCTTTGAGGAAGAACTCGCGCTGGTGCTCGCCGATCTTGCGGTTAACTTCCGCCGAGATCTCTTTCTGCAGGCGCGCGACTTCGACTTCCTTGCGCAGCATCGGCAGGACTTTTTCCATGCGCTTGAGCATCGGTACGCAGTCGAGCACTTCCTGCAGCTCATTGCCTGTCGCCGACGTGAGGGCGGCGGCGAAGTCGGTCAGCGGCGACGGATCGTTGGGGCTGAAGCGATTGAGGTAGTTCTTCAGCTCTTCGCTGTACAGCGGGTTGAGCGGCAGCAGTTCCTTGATCGCGTTGATCAGCGCCATGCCGTAGGCCTTGACCTCGTCGGTCGGCTCGGTGGGCTGGTGCGGGTATTCGACTTCGACCAGATACGGCGGGCGGTGGTGCTTGAGCCAGGTTTTGATGCGTACGCGGCTCAGGCCTTGGGCGACAAATTGCAGTTTGCCGTTTTCGCGGCTGGCGTGGTGCACCTTCACCAGCGTGCCGTATTCCGGCAGGGCTTTGGTGTTGAAGTGGCGCGGGTCTTCCTGGGGCGTATCCATGAAGAACAGGGCCAGGGAGTGGTGTTCGGATTTACTGACCAGATCGAGGGTTTCGGCCCAGGGTTCTTCGTTGACGATGACCGGCAACACTTGGGCCGGGAAGAACGGGCGGTTGTGGATCGGGATGACGTAGACCTTGTCCGGCAGGTTCTGGCCGGGCAGGGCGAGGCCTTTGCCGGTGGAATGGTGTTCGATGTGTTCGGCTTCGGTGTAGTCGTCGGGGTTGTCCGGGAATTCTTGCTGGTCGCTCATTGGGGCACCTGCGCAATGGGGTATGGGTCTTAGATGGGGCAGGCTTGGGGTGGTTTCAATGGGGGGCGGTGTTTCTGCTTGTGTGTTCAGGGTTTTGACAGGCGTCACGCTTTGGGCTTGGCGGCCTTTGGGCCGACCAGGTTCTTGGGGTTTTGGGTGTATATCCGTTTTTTTGGTAACGGCTACTTAGGGTTTCGCCCTTACGGCGACTCACTTTTTTGACAAACGCCTCAAAAAAGTAAGCAAAAAAAGGCTTGCTCCTGCGTTCGGCCCGCTCGCTGGGGCTCGGGGTCCCTTCGCTCCGGGATTGATCCGGGGGCAGC
>NZ_JTKF01000034.1:0-23359 GCF_000828175.1 Pseudomonas sp. W15Feb9B
GTCCGCTGCGCCATATTCGGTTACCTGGACCCACTGAACGCCAGGTCACCACAGAAAGCCCGCCAAGTGCGGGCTTTTTGCTGTCTGCGATTTGTGAAATCACTCGATCTCCTCTGTAGGAGCTGCGGCACGCTGCGATCTTTTGATCTTGCTTTTAGAGATCAAAAGATCGCAGCCTCGTTTCACTCGACAGCTCCTACAGAGGAATTCTCACTATTCGGCATTGCGACTGTGCCGATAATCGCTCACCGCCTCATACACCGCTTTACGCAAGCGATTGATCCCGCCAATCGGCCGATGCGCCTCGATACCAAACCACGGATTGAACGACAGGTTGTCGCATGCCAGATTCAGCGCTGGCGTGTCGAAGTCCTGCGCCGGCAGGGTGATCCGTGCCACTGTTTCGAACGCTGAATCCTGCTCGCGCCACTCGATGCTGGTGTCCTCAATGGGCATGTACTTGTTCGCGTCCTGGCGCTGAATCTGCAGCACGAAACATGCTGGCACCCGATCTGTCGACAGTTGTTGGTTCAAGGCGCTGCGCAGGAAATTCGGCAGGTTGTGATTTTGCGCGGGCAGGGTGTAGGTCGGGCAGTTGTCCGGATCCGGCGCAACGCGAAACTTGGCATTGGCCTCGCCAAATTTGTAAGGCGATACCGAAAAGTAGGTGGTCGCGGTCGGGCTGTCCGGTGGCGGCGACAGTGTTGCTAGGGCGATGAACAAGTGGCGAATCTGCCAGGTGCGCGGATCCCAACCGGGGAAAAACGCCCTGATTTTTTTGCCGTCAGCCTGAGCCGCCACATTCTGACGGTACTCGGCGACATCGCTGACGAAGAAGTTCGGGTGGCTGAACATCACAAAGTCTTGTTCACGGCGCACCTGACGGTCGTCGAGCAGCTGCTTGCCGGGGACATCGAGCAGCTTGATTGCCATCCCCCGGGCGTCGCGGATGCTGTCGAACTGCGGGTAGGCGTTGCCATTGGACAAGCGAATCAACGCCTGCCAGGTTTTGTCTGGTTCGGTGAAAACACCTTGGCGCAGCGCTGGTGTCAGTTCCGGCAGCACCGTCACTTCAGCTTTCACGCAACCATGGGCCTTGGCATGCGCATCGCGCAGATAGCGCGTGCCTTCGCGGTGCTGGTCGACGATGCGCACGGCAGTCTGGATCACGTCCTGGGTCATGGCCGCTTCACCGGCGGGAATCTGTTCCTGCGCCGACACCGGACCTCTGTGTTGCCAGATGAACCACGCGCTCGCGATCGCCCAGCCCAGCAGGCCGACAATCAGCAGGGCCAGCAGGGTTTTGCCCAGCAGTCGTCCCAGCCACAGCCAGATGCGGGCGAGAAGGGAGGGTTTTTTGTACGAGTTGATCATCATGGCAGTTGCGCCTCCAACGGCCCGCCCAGGACTTTCATGTACTCCAGCAAGGCCCAGCGTTCTTCGGGTTGCAGCAGGCGGCCGATGACCCCATTGCCACGCTCGCCTGCGCGGAATTCGTGGCCGCTGTTGTGGTTGCCGGTGATACGCGTATCGAACAAAAAGCCGTTGGTGAAGGCTTCGGTGCGATAACCCAGATGTCGCGGGTCATACTCGAACGAACCCTTATAGAAAGTCGTCGCGCGCTCATCCTGCGGCGACAGCAACTGATAAAGGCTTGGCACCGAACCGTTGTGCAGAAACGGCGCGGTGGCCCAGGCACCGGCCAGTGGTCTGGCCTTGTAGGCAACCTTTTCACGCACACCGATCGGCAGGCCGAAGCCGTCGAGTTGTGGCTTTTCCTCAGCGGTGACGCCGGCCTCGCGATAGGCGCGCTTCTCGACGAATGCGGTGACGTAGGCCAGGCCCTTGGCCACCGATAGCTGGCTCAGGTCCAGTGGTTCGGTGGGCGTCGGATGCAACTTCACATCCATTTGCTCAAGTTCTTTCGGGTCCCATTGCAGCGGCGTCAGGTCGAAACGGTGAGTGGCAATGTTGGTCGCGGCATTCGGGTCGGTGCCGATCACCTCCACCGGCAACATGTGCAAGTGCTGCACCCAGCGCTCGCCCTCTTGAGTCTTGCGCGGCACGTGGCAACCGGCGCAGTTCTCGGCAAACAGCGTGCGGCCCTTGGCGGCCAACGGTTTGTCGATGGCACCCAGGACATCTTCCGGCCAGGCTGGTGGTTGCAGGCGTTGCAGGGTTTCCTCGATTGTGTGCAGATCGCGTACGCGGACGCTTGAGGCATAACGCGCATCGCCTTGCAGCGGCTGGCCGTTGCTGTCGAAGAAATTCAGCGTGGCGCCGACGCCCAATGCCTCACCGATGTTGCGCGCCATCGGTTGCTGGGCCGAGCCGTTCCACTGCACCCAGTCGAAGGTCCACATGTCCCACAGTTGCGGGTAGTCGACCGGGGCGTTCGCCACGCGGTAGTTGGCGGGGGAAATTGCGTCGCCGAAGGTGGCGTTGGCAATGCGGCCGAACGCATCGGTGCGTCCAGGGCCTTCCTCGGTCGGGTAGAGGCCGCGATGGGTATCGTTCCAGGCGACTTTGAGGAAGGTGTTCAGCGATTGCTTGAAGTCTTTGCGCAGTTGCTCGCGGCGCAGCTCGTAGTCATCGCCCAGAACATTTCTGGCGAAGCGTTCGAATTTCCATGGGTTGTAGTAAGTCGAGGCCAGACTGGCGACCAATGCCTGTCCGAAACTGCCACCACGCAATGTAGGAACGCTGGAAGGCAAGACATGTTGCGCCGATCCGCCGTCGATCCGCACGGCCTGGCCGTTGAAGCGCAGTTCGCCGGTGTGGCAGGCGGCGCAGGTGATATCGAGGTATTGCTCGGTACCGCCGGGGTTCTGATGGCGCGCGAAACCGACCGGCAGATTGCCCGGATTGTTCGGCGTGGCTTTCTGCTGCGGATCAACCAGAAAACCGAAGCGTGCGAGGTATTCCGGGGACGCGAAACGTTGCTGCGAGAAGGGCAGCTCCAGCGCCTGGAACCATTCATAGCGCAGGCCTTTGACCTGCGTCCCTTGCGGGGTGAAATAGTAAGTCTGGCGCTCCTCCTCACTCCACTGTTGCAGGTAATGCACCTGTTGGGCCGGGGTATAGAAGGGCAGTTTCGGGTTGGCGACGTAGTACAGAATGACGGTCAGGACCAGGCCCAGCAGTACCACGATCAGAGTTAGCACACGGAATAAGAGGCGCAAGATAAACATCCTTGTCGAGTTGTTGCGCTGTTATGCCTCAGCTGCTGCAGGTGCGGCAAGTGGCCATTACGCCAACTGTCGTAGGAAGTCTCGTCAGTCCTTGTCAGGCCAAGATGACAGAAGCTTCATCGTCGCTTTGCTCGAATGCGTTTTAATCCCTGAACTTATCGGACGTTTCCTGCTCTCATGCCGGTAGCCATTGGTCGTGGCGGCCTGATAAGCTCGCGGCTTTACTCGATTGCCCTTTCGGCGCATGAACAAGGAAATAGCATGAAACAGCATCGGTTGGCGGCGGCGGTAGCCCTGGTTAGCCTGGTCCTCGCGGGTTGTGATTCGCAGACCAGCGTAGAGCTGAAAACCCCGGCGCAAAAAGCTTCCTACGGTATCGGCCTGAACATGGGCAAGAGCCTTGCTCAGGAAGGCATGGATGATCTGGACTCCAAAGCGGTAGCCCAGGGCATCGAAGATGCCGTCGGCAAGAAAGAACAGAAGCTGAAAGACGAAGAACTGGTCGAAGCCTTCGCCGCTCTGCAAAAGCGTGCTGAAGAGCGCATGGCCAAGATGAGCGAAGAGTCGGCAGCCGCCGGCAAGAAATTCCTCGAAGAAAACGGCAAGAAGCCTGGTGTCACCACCACCGCTTCCGGTCTGCAGTACGAAGTGGTCAAGAAAGCCGACGGCCCACAGCCCAAGCCTACCGACGTCGTGACTGTTCACTACACCGGCAAGCTGACCAACGGCACCGTGTTCGACAGCTCCGTGGAACGTGGCAGCCCGATCGATCTGCCGGTCAGCGGTGTGATCCCGGGATGGGTTGAAGGTCTGCAACTGATGCACGTTGGCGAGAAGTACAAACTGTACATCCCTAGCGATCTGGCCTACGGCGCGCAATCGCCAAGCCCGGCAATCCCGGCCAACTCGGTTCTGGTCTTCGACCTTGAACTGCTGGCCATCAAGGATCCAGCCAAAGAAGACGCCGCTGCCAAGTAACAGGCATCGGTAACGGCTTCGCCAACAACGCCTCGCTTATGCGGGGCGTTGTTGCATCTGAAGGATGGCGCAGGTAAACAGAGCGAACGGATGCCGCTGACAGCAGTCCTAGAGATTGAGGCCGCTGTGGGTAGACGTCCTGAGCCGCCAAGTCAATGAAATATTGGGATTTTTTATGTGAGTAAAAAACGCCCGATCTGAGCGAAGCCCTTATGAAACGGGGCTCTCAGCGCTGAAATGCAGCTCTGTTCACAAGGTTATCCACAATTTGTGTGGATAACATTTCAACGGGAGAAATAGATGAAAGCGCCGTGGAATTTCGCCCGGTTTCTGCCTCTGGCGGGACGCCTGCTGGCCCGTGGCCGCCTGCCGACTCTGCTGTTCGCCGTGGCGAGCAAGGGCGCTGCGCAAGGTAATCGCCTGGGCAAGCTCAAGGATGATCTGCGCTTGCTCCAGGCATTGTGTCTGGCTTACTGGCGCGGCGAGTACCGGGCGATCAGTCCGAAAGCCATCGTTTCGGTGGTGGCAGGGTTGATGTATTTCCTCAGCCCGGTGGACGCGATCCCGGATTTCATCCCGGTATTCGGCATGCTCGATGACATTGCTGTTCTCGCCTGGCTGATGAAAACCCTCGACGACGAACTCGCTGCCTTCCGGCTCTGGCGCAATCGACAACAGCCGGAAAAACTCGCAGTGGTCGAGCGTTTGCCCGATACCCCCGAGCAACTTCAACTGCAGGGTCCGAAAAAAACCTGATTCGCCTCGCCTGCAGGCAGATTGATACCCCCCGCGACCTTGGCCGCTGTTAGGATTACACTTCTAGGGAAAAGTGCCGACTCGCTAAGTGTTGTTGTCCTACGGGGTAGTCATGGATATTCAGATAATTGCACGCGATGGCGAACCCGAATACGCGGTTCTGCCATGGGGCCAGTATCAGGCTCTATTGAAAGCAGCAGGCATCAACGACATACCGCAGCAGCAGGCGCCAGCGCCGGCCGCCGCAGCGCCAGACCCGATTCTTCCAGGTCTGGATCAACTACGCAGTCTGCGCGAAGGGAAGGGCATCGCCATCGAGGCGCTGGCCCGCACGGTAGGCATCAGCCCGTCTTATCTGGCCATGATCGAAAGCGGCGAGCGTCAACCTGACGCCGCGATTCGCCGCAGCCTGGCCTGGGAACTGACGGTGCCGGGTTGGAGGGATGAATCGTGAGCGTACGCATCAGTCGTCAACATTGGGACGGATTGCTGGGGGAGCTGGATCAGGCGCGCAGGCAGCGCCATCTGTTGACCTATCGAGCCTTGCTCGAACGTTTGCAACTGCCGACGCCGGCGATGCAGACGCTGACCGCGGCACTTGAGCATCTGGCCGCACTCGACGCCAAGGCCGAGCAGCCATTGCGCAGTTCGCTGGTGATCAGCCAAGGGGCCAGCCGTTTGCCACGAACCGGTTTTTTTGAATGCGTTGAACGTCTGGGACGTTTCTCCGGGCCATCCGATGGCGTTGCGGCTGCCTCTTGGCATGCGTCGGAAGTGGTCAGGGTTTTCGAATACGAGTACCCGGAATCGGCGGAGGCCTGAGTGTTCTTTCGACTCAAGGCGTCGGCCAGTTACTGGTTGGCCCGCAGGCTGTTTCACTGGTCGTGGTTCGTCCGCCAACCCAGAGGCTGGCGCTGGCTCGAAGGGCAGTTTGCGCGCATGGCCAATCTGGGCGATGTCGGCGCGCAAAGCTTTTATGGGCACATTCTGACGTTTCGCGGTGTTGGCCTGGGCGCCCGCGAAGAGGGTGTGCGACTGTTGCGTCTGGCGGCGCTCGCCGGCGATGGCAAAGCAGCTTATCAGGTCGGCGTGATCAGCCTGGCCGGTACTCCGAGCAAAGCGCCGGATCCGGCAGAAGCGGCGCGCTGGTGGACGCTGGCCGCCAAGGCCGGCCACCCGTTGGCCGAGCTCAAACTCAAAGAGTTGAGCGCTCGGGATTAAACCCAGTAAATCATTTTGTATCGTTGGATAAACGTGGCGTGAGGGAAACCTCACGCCACGTTTGCGTTTATCGCCATACGTTTTGTAGTAATCAGTCCTTTGCAGAATAGTCCTACAGCAAAAGCCTACTCGCCTGACTTCTTTCCTGATTGATCCCCCGCAAAGTCCCCGCGCCTAATTTTTGCGCGAGGGAACGCTCATGTTTGACCCGGTTTTTCATTCCACCCCGCATCGTTGCGTGCGCTGATGGAAGCCGTCAGCCGTATCGAGCAGGAACTCGACAGCTTTCCCGACACCCTCAGCCTCTATCGCCAGCAGCTTGAGCACTGGTTCAGCAGAGCGGCCGATCAGGTCAGCCACGCGGCGGATTTGCCGTCGCTGATGGGCATGGAGCGGATCATCCGTTTCGGTGATCGCATCACCGCTGTCAGCACAGGAGACAGTGAGTTTGCCTCCGGCGTGGTGCAGTGCCCGAAAAGCGGGGTGCTGACGATCGAGAGCAAATTCGAGTCGGTGTACGACATTCCGCTGGGCGACATCGTGGTCGATGTGGTTGCGGTGGATGATGGCCAAATCTTCCCCGTCGAACTTGATGCGCAAGGCCGGGGAACATTCACCGGGACGCCCGGCAAGTTCTATCGCGTGCAGGTGCACAGCGACGTTACCTCGGAGCAGATCGAGGCGCTGTTCAAGTCCTACGACGGCTTGACCGGCAATCTGGAAGGCTGGCTGCGCAGCGAGTGGCAGGGGGTCAAGCCGCAGTGGTCACAGTCGGTGGCGACCGCGGCGGGCAACGGCATGCTCGCCGGGAGCTGGGCGGCGATCGAGGGGGTGTGGGACAGCCTCGGCATGCTGTCGGAAATTCTGCAGGATCCAGGGGCGTTTGCCGAACGCCTTGGAAGCGGTGCGGCCGATCTGATCCGCCTCGCAGAATCAGCTCCGGATGTCATGCAAAAGCTGCAGTTGCTGGTCAGCGACGAGGCGGCGCTGTGTTTGCTGCTGCGCAGTGCGAGTCTCTGGCTGGAGATGCTGCCGCCCAGCCAGATCGCCGGCAAAACCGCTGAAATGGCGTCGATGATGATCGTGCAGGTGCTGCTCGATGTGCTGATCGGCGTTGTGTTGACATTCGTCGGGGCTGGCGCAGGGATCGCTTATCTGACGCTACGCCTGGCGGATCGCGCCGCCCAGCTGCTCACGGTTGTGAAACGTCTGGTCAAGGCGATGTTCGGCATCGTCAACACGTTCATCCATTACGTCGACCAGTACAAAACCGTCGCCGCGCGGGGCATTGCCGCCGGAGTTAAAAAGGGCCGCATGCAGTTGCGCTGGGATGCGAAGCGCAATGCCGCCCTGAAGAAAAACGAGCATCACGACGACTCGCCGGAACAAGCGAAAAACCCCAACGGCGACAGCGCCGATTGCGCGCCGCTGACCTGCACCAACGGTTGCCCGGTGTCGATGGTCACCGGCGAAGAACTGCTGACCCTGACCGATGGCACGCTCGATGGCTTGCTGCCGTTCGAGTTCACCCGGTTGTACCGCACCAGCGCGGTGGAGATCGATGTCGGGCTGGGGTTTGGCTGGAGCCATTCGCTGGCGCATCGACTGGAGTTTGATGGCGAGGCGTTGGTCTGGGTCGATCACGAGAACCGCCGCACGCGGTTTCCGTTGCCCAGTGTTGAACGCCCAGCGATTCACAACAGCCTGTCGCGGGCGGCGATTTTTCTCGGGGATGAACCGGAGGAACTGATCCTCGCGCTGGCGGGGGAGGCGGCGCGGTTTTATCACTTTCGTGCCGGGCGGCTGACGGCGGTCAGTGATGCGTATGGCAATCGTCTGACGGTGCATCGCGATCATTCCGAACGTGTGCAGCGCCTGGATAACGGGGCCGGGCGCTCGCTGCTGTTGCGCTACGACCGGGCGCATCTGGTGGCAGTTGATTACCAGGTGTTTGCGGCGGGTGGCTGGCGTACCGAGCAAACGCTGGTCAGTTATGGCTACGACGCCCGTCAGCGATTGTTGGCCGCGACCAACGCCATCGGGGACAGCGAGCGTTACGACTACGACGATCAGCACGTCATCCTGCAGCGGCAACTGAGCGGCGGCGCGAGCTTTTTCTGGGAGTGGGAACGTTCCGGCAAAGCCGCGCGTTGTGTGCGCCATTGGGCCTCGTTCGCGCAGATGAATACGCGGTATGTCTGGGACGACAGCGGCCGTGTCACGGTGCATTACGTTGATGGCAGCGAAGAAACCTACGTCCACGACGACAGCGCACGGCTGGTGCGCAAGGTCGAGGCCGATGGTGGTGAGCACCTCAAGGCTTATGACGCTGCGGGCCGGGTGATCGCCGAGCAGGATCCGCTGGGTGCGGTCATCGAATACCGCTACGACGACGTCGGACGGCTGATCGCGCTGCTTCCGCCGGACGATGAGCCAACGTCCTATGAGTACCGCAACGGTTTTCTGCACAGCCGTTCTCGTGGTGACGCGGTCTGGACGTATCGGCGCAACGCCGAAGGGGATGTCACCGAGGCGGTCGATCCTGACGGCCAGGTCACCCATTACTACTACGACACGCGCGGGCAGTTGCTGTCGATCCGCTATCCAGACAGCAGCCGGCAGAAGTTGTCGTGGAATGACCTCGGCCAACTGATCGAGGAAACCCTGCCTGACGGCGGTGTACGGCGTTTTTCCTACGATGCGCTGGGGCGACGGACGACCACTTGCGACGAACACGGTGCCGTCACTCGCCAGCAGTGGGATGCCATTGGCCGACTGGTTCAGACGACTTTGCCTACAGGCGCCACACGCGCCTACAGCTACGGCGCGTACGGCCAGGTCACGGCCGAGCGCGACGAGCTCGGGCGCATCACCCGTTACGAGTATGACGACGACCTGCATCTGGTCTCGCGCAGGATCAATCCCGACGGCACGCGGGTGCAGTATCGCTACGACCATGCGCAACTGCTGCTGACGGAAATCGAGAACGAGTCCGGGGAAAAGTACCGACTGGACTACACGCCCACCGGATTGATCCGACAGGAAACCGGCTTCGACGGCCGGCGCACCGCGTACGCCTACGACCGCAACGGGCACCTGCTGGAAAAAACCGAGTTCGGCGACGACGGCTCGACGCTGGTCACTGTCTACGCGCGTGATGCGGCCGGGCGTCTGCTGCTGAAAACCCTGCCGGACGGGGTTGAGGTGGCTTACACCTACGACCGCCTGGGCCGTTTGACCGGGGTCGATGACGGCCAGCAACATCCACTGGCCTTTGAATACGACCGGCAGGACCGGCTGATCACCGAGCATCAGGGCTGGGGCACCTTGCGTTATGCCTATGACGCCTGCGGGCAGCTCAAGCGCCAGCGTCTGCCGGACAACAGCACGCTCGACTATCACTACGCCAAGGGCGGCGCGCTGACCGCCATTGACCTTAATGGCACGCGGCTGACCAGCCACGTCTATCAATCGGGTCGCGAACAACAACGCCAACAAGGCCTGCTGCTCAGCGAATACGCCTACGACGATCAAGGCCGTTTGCTGGCCCACGCTGTAGGCCATCAGCACGCTTCGCTGTATCGCCGCGACTATGCCTACAGCGCCAACGGCAACCTCGAGCACATTGCCGACAGCCGCCACGGTCAGCGCACCTATGGCTACGATGCCCTCGACCGGCTGATTCGCGTCCGCCACTCGCGCGACGAACTGCCCGAAGCCTTCGCCCACGACCCGGCCGGCAACCTGCTGATGCAGGACCGTCCCGGCCCCACCCGGATCAAGGGCAACCGCCTGCTGATGCAGGGCGACCGGCATTACGACTACGACGCCTTCGGCAACCTGATCCGCGAGCGTCGTGGCCGCGATCAACTGCTGATCACCGAATACCGCTACGACTGCCAGCACCGCCTGATCGGCCTGACCCGCCCCGACGGCCAAACCGCGTCCTACCAATACGACGCCTTCGGCCGGCGCATCCGCAAAACCGTCGACGGCATCAGCACCGAGTTCTTCTGGCAAGGCGACCACCTCGTCGCCGAAAGCAGCAAAACCCACCACCGCAGCTACGTCTACGAACCCGGCACCTTCCGCCCGCTGGCGCTGCTCGACGGCAAAGGCCCGAAAAAGGCCTGCCCGTTCTACTACCAACTCGACCACCTCGGCACCCCGCAGGAACTGACCGATTACAGCGGCGAAATCGTCTGGTCGGCGCAATACGACGCCTACGGCAAGGTCGCGGCGATCACTCTGGCGGGCGAGGACTACCTCGACCAGCAGCTGCGCTTTCAGGGGCAGTATTTCGATGCGGAGAGCGGGCTGCATTACAACCGGCATCGGTATTACGACCCGAGGTTGGGACGGTATCTGACGCCGGATCCGATCAAGTTGGCGGGTGGACTCAACCAATACCAGTACGTGCCGAATCCGACGGGGTGGGTGGATCCGTTGGGGTTGGCTTGCGCACCGTGTCCTGGGGCAATACAAGCTGATGGGCCTTATAGCGAGATAGTGCCAGGTGGGGGCTTGGCTACGCATGAGGCTCAGGGCGGACACCTAATAATCAAACATATTGGTAGAACTGACGCGCAATTAGCCCAAAGATTAATGGCGGAGCCACATATTCCAGCAGCCTCCACATTTTCCGATCGCGCCGGAGCTGAGGCTGCTGTTTCAGAGGCTTTGAGGGTGAATGCGCAAAAGGTGCAAGATTTTTTAAATAGCAAAAAAGGAAAGACAACTATCACCCATCATCTCAACCAGCCAGTGGGAGTGAGCTTGCTCAATGGCGCCACACATCCTCAGTCGGCACTAAAGCTCCTGCTAGTTCTGAAAAAAGACCCTACACTCCCTTTGGGATATTTTTTGCTGACCGGATTTCCAGAGCTATGAATCACGAATTCCCCGAGCTTCACGACTTTTTTGGGGCCTACTTTCATCAAGATTGGCTAATAGAGTACGACACCCCCGATAAAGTTATTGCTGACTTCTTACAAACCTCAGATCCGGAAATAATACTTTTGGTTTGTGAGGAGTTGCAGTCTTTGCTAAGTCAAAATAAAGATGAGCTGACAATAAGAGATTACTTGTTGAGAGATCTCAGTTGCTACTACTGCTATTGGAATAAGTGGGCTTCCGGTCAAGAATGGTTAAGCCACGTGCTGGCTGTGCTGCAAAGTGGAAAAAATTAGAGTGAGTTGCTCTTTTAAGTTCTGGAGTTGTATCTGAACAATTTTTTTCAGATTTGGAAAGTGGTTATGTCGTCTGTGGCATCAGCGTTGGCTAATCAGTTGCGGCAGTTGAAGGTCGGCAGCAGTGAGACTATCAATCACATGCACGCTATACCCCGGAACATTCTTCGCATGATGTTTCGCCTGCGAAGCCATCTCCGCCAGTTGACTCGCATCCAGTTCGGCGCAGGCTTCCGGGTGCAGGTGGACGACGCCGATGGATAGTGACAGCAACGGGAATTCCTGGCGCACGCCTTGGCGATTCGGCGCAATGAAGCAGCCAGCCTCAAGATGCTCCGGGCGATAGAAACGCCTACATTGGCTCTGGAAGTCGTCGAGCAGTTGGTTGAGGCGTTTGCGCCAGTCTTCCGGGCCGAGCACCAGCAGGAAGTCGTCGCCGCCGATGTGGCCGACGAAGTCGCGGGACGGGTCGACGCGTTCGTTCAGGCATTGCGCCAGGCACAGCAGGACTTCGTCGCCACGGCCGTAGCCGTAGATGTCGTTGAAGGGTTTGAAGCTGTCGATGTCGACGTAGCAGATGATCGATTCGCGGCCCTGTTGCAGCAGGCGGGTCAGGCATTGCTGGATCGGCACGTTGCCGGGCAGCAGGGTCAGCGGGTTGGCGTAGCGCGCCTGCTGGATTTTCAGTTCGGTGATCAGTTTGAGCACGTCGATCACCCGGCCAAGGCCCAGATAGCCGCCGTTGAGGGTGATGATGAAATCTTCTTCGATGCGCTGCCGGGCGCGGCTGGTGATCAGGCGGCTGACCTGTTGCAGCGACTGGCTCATTTCCACGGCGAGGAAGTCGTCGTTCATCAGGCGGCTGATCGGTTTGCGTGCGAACAGGTCAGTGGCGAACGGTTTGAGCAGTGCGTCGGACAACGAATGGCGATGGACGATACCGCATGGCTGGCCCTGTTCGTCGAGCACTGCCAGGGAGTTCAGATTGGCCTGGCGGCGGAAGGCTTCCAGCACCGTGGCGGTCGGTGTGTCGCGATGCACCGCCGGTTGATCGTTGAGCAGGGCGCTGAGGTCGCTGCCTTCGTCATTCAACGCCACGGCGCTGCTGTCGTGTTTCGGCATCAGGGCCCGGGCATCGCGCGGCGGATGCTCCTGTGGACGACCCAGCAGGTAACCCTGCACCAGATCGACGCCCATCTCGGTCAGCACCGCCAGTTCCTCCGGCAACTCAATCCCCTCGGCAATCACCTGCGCGCGTGAGGCCTTGGCGATTTGCAGGATCGAGCCGACGAACTCTCGTTTCAACGCGTCCTGATGAATGCCGTCGATAAAGTGCCGGTCGATCTTCACGTAATCCGGGCGCAGTTCCGACCACAGGCGCAGGCTCGAATAACCGGCGCCCAAGTCATCCAGCGCAATCGAAAAGCCCATCGCCCGATAGTGATGCAGCGCGGTTTGCAGCAACTGGAAATCGTCGATCGGCGTCTGTTCGGTGAGTTCGATCACCACCTGACTCGGCGGAATGCCGAAGTCCTGCAGCAGTTGTAGAGTGCGCCCCGGTTGGTGCGCGGCTTCGAGCAGGGATTCCGGCGAGACGTTGAGGAACAGCTTGCCCGGCAATTGCTGTTCGTTGAAACGACGGCAGGCAGACTGGCGGCAGGCAATTTCCAATTCGCTCAAGCGGCCGGCCTGACGCGCCACCGCGAACAGCGCGATAGGCGAATGCAGAGGGCTGTTGGACGGGCCTCGGGTGAGGGCTTCGTAGCCGAGAATGCGACGCTCGGAGAGACAGATGATCGGCTGGAACAGGCTGTGCAAACCGCTTTGAGTCAGGATCGAGCTCAAGGCACTCAGCTGTTCGGTCGTGGTCATGGCAATCTCTGGCGATAAAAAAAGGACTGGGAGCGCTCTTGCTTGAAGAGGCGCTCCCAGTCCTTTATTTCACGACAGAATGATGACTGTTTGATGACGCTCCGGGGAGCGTCACCACTAAATTGCCATCATCTTACTTCTTGGCCACCTGATTGCTCAGCTTCAGGTAATCCAGCAGGACGCGCCCGGTTTCGCTCAGGTAGGCGTCGTCTTCTGGTTTGACCTTGTCCGGCTCGGCTGCAGCCAGCGCGTCTTCATCTTCTTTCTTCAGTTCTTTGAGCGGTTCTTCGCCTTTGGCTTTGCGACGGATGTTTTCCATGGCCAGTTGCTTGGCATCGATGTCCGCATGCTGGGCACGACGGTCGGCTTCATTGAGGCTGACGGTTTTCTCTTCCATCAGCTTCTGCGCCAGGGCCAGCTTGTCACGGATGAACACGAACTCGGCGTCTTTGGCGCTGCGTGCGTCATGCTCGGACTTGAGCTGCGCGAGGAACGGTTTGAACGGATCGGAGGCCGGCTTGATCGCCGCCTTGATGGTGTCCCACGGCATGGCTTCCGGCAGGGCACTTTCGCCGATTTCCTTGGTGTCGATGATCGACGGGTAGTCGATGTCCGGCAGCACGCCCTGATGCTGGGTACTCTGCCCGGACACCCGGTAGAACTTGGCCAGGGTCAGTTTCAGTTCGCCATGGTTCAGCGGCTGAATGGTCTGTACGGTGCCTTTGCCGAAGGTCTGGCCACCGATGATCAATGCGCGATGGTAGTCCTGCATGGCGCCAGCGAAAATCTCCGAAGCCGACGCGGACAGGCGGTTGACCAGCAGTGCCATCGGGCCTTTGTAGAACGCGCCCGGGTTTTCATCTTCGAGGACATCGACGCGGCCATCGGCGTTACGCACGAGGACGGTCGGGCCCTTGTCGATGAACAGGCTTGTCAGCTCGGTGGCTTCCTGCAGGGAGCCGCCGCCGTTGTTGCGCAGGTCGATGACCACGCCGTCGACTTTTTCTTTCTGCAGTTCGGTCAGCAGTTTCTTGACGTCACGGGTGGTGCTCTTGTAATCCGGATCACCGGCACGGAACGCCTTGAAGTCGAGGTAGAAGGCCGGGATCTCAATGACGCCGAGCTTGTAGTCCTTGCCGTCCTGTTTCAGGTTCAGCACGGACTTTTTCACCGCCTGGTCTTCAAGCTTCACCGCTTCGCGAGTGATCGGCACGATCTTGCTGGTCTGGTCGTTCGGCGCATTGCTCGCCGGAATCACTTCCAGGCGCACCACGGTGCCTTTCGGGCCGCGGATCAGCTTGACCACTTCGTCCAGACGCCAGCCCACCACGTCGACCATCTCTTTGTTGCCCTGGGCAACGCCGATGATCTTGTCGGCCGGTGCGACCTGTTTGGTCTTGTCGGCCGGGCCTGCCGGCACCAGACGCACGACTTTCACTTGATCGTTGTCGCTCTGCAACACGGCGCCGATGCCCTCCAGGGACAGGCTCATGTTGATGTCGAAGTTCTCCGCGTTATCCGGCGACAGATAGTTGGTGTGCGGGTCGTAGGACATGGCGAAGGTGTTGATGTACGCCTGGAAGATGTCTTCCGCGCGGGTCTGATCGAGGCGCGCCAACTGATTCTTGTAGCGCTTGGTCAGGGTTTCCTGGATCTGCTTGGAATCCTTGCCGGCAATCTTCTGCCGCAGCACTTCGTCCTTGACGCGTTTGCGCCACAGGTCGTCGAGTTCAGCGGTGGATTTGAGCCAAGGGGCGTCCTTGCGATCAATCAGCAAGGTCTCCTTGGTGGTGAAGTCCATCTTGTCGACGCCCTTGTTCAGCTCCGCAATGGCGAAGTCCAGACGCGCCTTGACGCGGTCCAGATAGCGCTTGTAGATGGTGAACCCGGCGTTGAGGTCGCCGCTCTTGAGGAAGTCGTCGAACTGGGTCTTCCACTTGTCGAATTCGGCGATGTCGCTGGCCATGAAATAGCTGCGCGACGGGTCCAGCAGCTTGATGTAGCTGTCGTAGATGATCACCGAGCGCGCATCGTCGAGCGGCGGCTTGCTGTAGTGGTGACGCTTGAGCAACTCGACGACGTTGAGACTGGCGATCACTTCGTCGCGATCAGGCTGCAAGTTGTCCCAGCTGTTGGCTGCGAAGGTTTTGCCCGACATCGGCAACAAGCCGATACCGATGAAAAGAGCGAGGGCGGTGCTGGGGAGCAAATGCTTCATGCTGATTCGACGCGGGGACAATTGATAACGCATATTAGGCCGTCTTTGAAGTCGCCGGTTCTACGAGAGCCGGTCGCATAATGCAAAAAGCCCGGCGCTACAGCTTCGGGCTCAGTCCAGACTCACTATGGAGGCACTGTGAAGGCATTGCAAGGCGTTGAAGGTCAAGTGGCATGGGTTGAAGAGCCGAGTCCGGCATGTGATGTAGGACAAGTGCGCATTCGTGTGGCGGCAGCCGGCCTCAATCGCGCCGATTTATTACAGAAAGCCGGGCTTTATCCACCGCCGCCCGGTGCCAGTCAGGTGCTCGGTCTTGAGTGCTCCGGGGTGATCAGCGAAGTCGGCGCCGGCTCGTCCTGGCAGGTCGGCGACCGGGTCTGCGCGTTGCTGGCCGGGGGCGCAATGGCTGAAGAGGTGGTCGTCGACGGACGGCACGTGCTGCCGGTGCCCGAAGGTGTTTCGTTGATCGAGGCCGCGGCATTACCCGAGGTTTATGCAACGGTCTGGCTCAACGTGTTTCAACTGGCGGCGCTGAAACCCGGCGAGAAGGTTCTGCTGCATGCCGGCGCGAGTGGAATTGGTTCAGCCGCCATTCAGCTGTGCAAGGCGTTCGGCAATCCTTGTTGGGTCAGCGTTGGCTCGGCCGAGCGTCTGGCCTACTGTGAAGCGCTGGGCGCCCAGGGCGGGGTGGTGCGCACCGATGACCTGGAGAGTCTGCGCGACTTCGGGCCGTTTGACGTGATCCTTGATCCGGTCGGCGGCAACTATGCGGCACTGAACCTCAAGCTGACGGCGCTGGACGGACGCTGGGTACTGATCGGCCTGATGGGCGGACGTGAGGCGAAACTGGACCTGGCACAGGTTCTGGCCAAGCGAGTGCAGTTGCTTGGTTCGACGTTGCGCAGTCGCGATGATCAGTTCAAGGCCGATCTGCTCAGCGACTTGAGCCAGCATGTGTGGCCGCTGTTTGCCGAAGGGCGGTTGAGTCCGCAACTGGCAAAAACCTTCCCGGTGAAAGACGCCGAGGCGGCGTTTGCCGAGCTGGCGAGCAATACGGTTTCGGGGAAGGTGGTGTTGGTGATTGACGACAGTCTGAGCTGACCTCCACCAACCCTTGTGGCGAGGGAGCTTGCTCCCGTTGGGTCGCGAAGCGGCCCCAAATCATTCAACGCGGTGAGTCAGATTAAACCGGTTGGCTGGTTTTGCGACTGCTTCGCAGCCGAGCGGGAGCAAGCTCCCTCGCCACAGCTAAGCTTCCACATTGGATCTTTGTTTATTTCCAGAGGTGAATCGGCCAGCCGGCTTTTTCGGCGTGCTCCAGCAATACCGGATCCGGATTCACCACATGCGGGAAATCCACCTTCAGCAGCAACGGCAGATCATTGCGTGAATCCGAATAGAAACTCGCGCCTTCGAGGTTCTCCTCCTCGGCGTCCAGCCATTCCAGCAGGCGGGTGATCTTGCCTTCGCGGTAGGTCAGCGTGCCGACGGTCTGGCCATTGTAAACGCCGTGCGCAACGTCCAGTTCGATGCCGAGAATTTCGTCGATGCCCAGGCGCTCGGCGATCGGTTTGACCAGGTGCGTGCCGGAAGCCGAGATCACCAGAATCCGGTCGCCGGCCTTGCGGTGGGCGGCGATGGTTTTGGTCGCGTCGCTGAAGATGATCGGTTCGATGAAGTCTTCCACCCACGGGCCGACCAGGTGTTCGACCTCTTCCGGGGTGCGCCCGATCATCGGTTCGAGGCTGAATTCCATGTACTCTTCCATGCGCAATTTGCCATGGCTGTAGGCGTCCATCAGCTCGTTGTTCTTGCGCATGAACGACTCGGGATCGACCCAGCCCAGGCGCCCCATCTGCTCGCTCCAGAGGGTGGCGCAGTCGCCGTGGATCAGGGTTTCGTCCAGATCAAAAATTGCCAGGGCCATCAGTGCAGCTCTCTCTTCAACGTCAGCAAAGTCATCAGGCTACCTCACACAGGGCCGTCGGATCGATGGAAAGCGCCAGACGCTGACCGTCGGGATGCAGATCCGCCGCCGAGCGGTTGAGCACGTCCACCACCAGTTCCACACCGCGCGCTTCGACCCGATAGCGGATCACGTTGCCGAGCAGGCTGTGGCTGCGGATCTGCACATCGAGTTCACCATTGAGGCTCAGTTCGATGGCTTCCGGGCGTATGGCGATGCGGTGGTTGATCGGCCGTTGCAACAGCTTTGAGGCACTGTCGGCGTCGAGCAGGTTGTAGTTGCCGATGAAGCCGGCGGCGAACACATCGACCGGTGCGGTGTAGAGGGTTTCGGCGTCTCCGCTTTGCACGATCTTTCCCTGGTTCATCAGGAAAATCCGGTCGGACATGGTCAGCGCTTCTTCCTGGTCGTGGGTGACGAAGATCGTGGTCAGGCCGAGTTCGCGCTGGATCTGGCGGATCTGTTCGCGCAGGTGTTTGCGGATTCGCGCATCCAGCGCCGACAGCGGTTCATCCAGCAACAACAGGCGTGGGCGGGTGACCAGCGAGCGGGCGAGGGCGACACGCTGGCACTGACCGCCGGAAAGCTGATGCGGATAACGGCTGGCGAAGTCGTTGAGCTCGACCAGTTTCAACACTTCAGCGACGCGCTTGTGGCTGTCGTCGGAATTGACCTTCTGCATGCGCAGGCCGAAGGCGACGTTCTGCTCGACGGTCATGTTGGGGAACAGCGCGTAGCTCTGGAACACCATGCCGATCCCGCGTTTCTGCGGGCTCAGCGGCACGATGTCGACGCCATCAAGCAGGATCTTGCCGCCATCCACCGGCGTCAGCCCGGCGATACAGCGCAGCAGGGTGGACTTGCCGCAACCGGACGGGCCGAGCAGGGTGACGAACTCGCCTTTGTTGATTTCGCAGTTGATGTCGCTGAACACCGTGGTGCCCGCGTAGTTTTTCTGCAGGTGTTGGACGCTGACGTAGCTCATTCGCTTTTGTCCTTGTTCAAGATGTTGGCGATCCAGGTCAGGACCAGCACGAAAAAGAAGTACGAGATCACCAGCGCACTGGTGAAGTGGCCGCTGCTGTTGCGCATGTTGTTCAGGTACACCTGCAGGGTTTCGTAGCGCGTGCCGACGAGGATGTTGGCGAACACGAATTCCCCGAACAGGAACGAGAACGACAGCAGCAGCGCGACCATCAGGCCTTTGCGCAGGTTCGGCAGTACCACCAGAAACGCCGCCTGAAAGGTGCTGGCGCCGAGCAGTTGCGCGGCGTCCATCAGGTCGCGCAGGTTGATCGCCTGCAGGTTGTTGGTGATCGCCCGGTACATGAACGGCAGCGCTACGGTGAAGTAGCAACCGATCAGGATCCACGGCGTACCGACCATCGCCAGCGGCCCGGAACCGTACAGTTGCAACAGGCCTACCGACGACACCACTGGCGGCACCGCGAAGGGCAGCAGGATCAGGATGTTCATCAGCGCATCGAGTTTCGGGAAGTGGTAATGCACCACGAACAGCAACGGCAGTATCAGCACCACCGACAGCACCAGCGCGCCCACGCACACCAGCAGCGACTGGCCGAAAGCATGCAGGAAGCGTGGATCGCTCCACAGCTGGAGGTACCACTTGAAGGTGAAGCCGCTGGGCAGGATGGTCGCCGACCAGCTGCTGGCGATCGAATAGATCAGCGTACCCACCAGCGGCAGCAGCAGGATCGCGAACAGCAAATAAACCACGACGCGGTGGTAGACGCCGGCCGGGCCGGATTCAGCGCGAGACATGGTAGCTCCTCTTCAACAGCAATTGATGCACGACGGTGACGAGGGTCATCAACGCCACCAGCACCACGGCCAGGGCGCTGGCCAGATTCGGATCGAGGGAAATATCCCCGGAAACCATTGCCGCGATGCGGATCGGCAGCACGTTGAAGTTACCGGTGGTCAAGGCGTACACCGTGGCGTAGGCGCCGAGAGCGTTGGCCAGCAGGATCACGAAAGTGCCGAGCAGTGCCGGGGTCAGCACCGGCAGACCAATATGCCGCCAGAACTGCCAGCCGTTGGCGCCGAGCAGCGCAGCGGATTCGCGCCAGTCTTCACGCAAGGCGTCGAAGGCCGGGTAGAGCAGCAGCACGCCGAGGGGAATCTGGAAGTAGGTATAGAGAATGATCAGACCGGTTTTCGAGTACAGGTTGAAGTCCTGAATGATCCCGGCCTGCTTGAGCATGATGGTGATGCTGCCGTTGAAACCGAGCAGGATGATGAACGCAAAGGCCAGCGGCACGCCGGCGAAGTTGCTGGTCATGTTGGCGAAGGCATTCACGAAGTTGCGCAGTTTCGAGTCGACCCGGCGCAACGAATACGCACCGAGCACGGCGATGATGATGCCGAATACGCTCGACCAGAAACTGATCTCCAGGCTGTACTGAATCGCCTGCAAATAGAACTTCGAGCTGAAGATCTTGCTGAAGTTGGCGAAGCCCCAGCCGAATTCTTCCGATTGCAGGCTGTTGATCATCACCCAGACCAGTGGGGCGATTTCGAACACGATAAAGAACAGGGCGAACGGCACCAGGCACAGGGCTGCCAGCCATTTACCGCGAGTCATGGCATTCACTTGAGCAGCTCCCGGCATACAGGTTTGTCGTGGGGCGCGCCGAGCAGTTCGCAGACGGTGCCGCAGATCTCGGTTTGTTTCGGCGCGGCATCAATATTGAAGCTGAAGGCGTCACCGAGAACGAACAGCGGCACCTGGCGTTCTTCCGGCAGCAGGCCGTTGTGCGAGCGGTCGTTGTTCATGCCGTGGTCGGCGGTGACCAGCACCTGATAGCCCGCATCGAGCCAGCCTTGCAGGTAGTCGGCGAGGATGATGTCCGCCGAGCGTGCGCTGTTGCGGTATTGCGTGGAGTCGAGGCCGTGCTTGTGGCCGGCGTCGTCGATGTTCATCGGGTGAATCAGCAGAAAGTTCGGCGCATGGCGCAGGCGCAGGTTTTCCGCGTCGGCAAACAGGTGCGAATCCGGGTAGTGATCGCTCCAGTAGAAGTGGCCGTGCTGGATCGGCAATGACAGGTTTTCGGTGTGCCGGTCGCGGGCTACGACGAACGGCGAGCGGTTATACAGCTCGCTGACCCAGTGATAGGCCGCTGCGGCGGTTTTCAGGCCGGCGTCGCGGGCGTAGTGATAGATGCTGCGCTGGTTGGACAGGCGCGCAACGTTGTTGTGGACGATGCCACTGTCGATCGGCGGCACGCCGGTGAGGATGCATTCGTAAAGCGGTCGGGACAGGGCCGGCAACTCGCACTCCAACTGATAGAGTGCGGCGCGTCCTGCGCCAACGTAAGCCTGCAGATGCCCCATGGCGTGCCGCGCGACCTCGTAATTGAGACCGTCGAGCACGACAAGGATGACGTTGTGCTTCATAGGGGCAAAAACTCCGCGAAAACAGGAAGTATCAGATTCATTCGGGAGCCCTTGTGGGAGCGAGCTTGCTCGCGAAGGCGTCGTGTCAGCCACCATCAATGCTGAATGAAAGACCGCATTCGCGAGCAAGCTCGCTCCCACAGGGATCTCCGGCAATCCCGAAAGTGGGATTTACAGGATTACTTCATCTCGACGATGACTTCTTCGTTCCACTTCTGCGGCAGGGCCTTGGAGGTTTTTTCCCACGCGTCGGCGTCCTTGATTGGCGTGACCTTCTTGTACTGCTCGTTTGGCAGCAGCTTGGCCTTCACGTCTTCCGGCAGTTGCAGATGTTCGGCACGGATCGGACGGGCGTTGCCGCGCGCCAGGTTGGTCTGGCCGGCGTCGCTGAAGATGTATTCGCGGGTCAGCTTGGCGGCGTTCGGGTTTTTTGCGTACTTGTTGATGATGGTGGTGTAGCCGGAAATCACCGAGCCGTCGGACGGGATCAGCACCACGTAGTCATCCGGGTTGGCCATCTTGGCCTTGTAGCTCAGACCATTGAAGTCCCAGACCACGCCGACTTCGATCTCGCCTTTTTCCATGGTGGCGATGGTCGGGTTGGCCATCGACAGGCGACCTTGCTTGGCGATGTCTGCAAACAGCAGCAGGGCCGGTTGGAGGTTTTTCTCGTCGCCACCGTTGGCCAGGGCAGCGGCGAGTACGCCGTTGGCGGCTTGCGCGGCGGTGCTCACGTCACCGATGGAAACCTTGTATTTGCCGCCCTTGAGGTCAGCCCATTTGGTCGGTACTTCGGAACCGTGCAGCAGTTTCTTGTTGACAATGAAGGCGATGGTGCCGGTGTAGGCCAATGCCCAGTTGCCGTCCTTGTCCTTGGCCCATGCCGGCACCTGATCCCAAGTGCTCGGTTTGTACGGTTGCACCACGCCCTGCTTGACCGCGATCGGGCCGAAGGCGGCGCCGACGTCGCCGATGTCGGCGGTGGCGTTGTCTTTTTCAGCGGCGAACTTGGCGATTTCCTGGGCCGAGCTCATGTCGGTGTCAATGTGTTTCAGGCCGTAGGTCTTGGCCAGGTCTTCCCAGGTGCCTTTCCAGTTGGCCCAGTCATCGGGCATGCCGACGCTGTTGACGGCGCCTTCCGCTTTCGCAGCGGCTTCGAGGGTTTTCAGATCGGTGTCGGCCGCCATGGCGGCGGTGCACATTGCAATGGTCGAGCCTAACAGTGTTGCCAGGAAAAGCTGTTTCATTCCGAAGCTCCTTGGTCGTGTTCAACGCTGCGATTGCGGTTTGTGTTGGTCTAGGTCAGCAATACCTGAGCCAATTTAAGGGGGCTGGATGACACTTTGATGTCGGCGGTCGCCCGGCAGGCCTTTTATTTGCTCGGTTTCGGCGCTTGCCCGCTAAGCGTAGACCAAGGTCAAAGCCCCGGCAGACAAGGCACTTGGCCGATGTATTGCAAGTCATGAAGGCGACCGTCGGGCGGGTTTGTCATCTCTCGGTCATCTGCACTGCCTAGGCTTGCAAGACACGGAAACGGCTTGCAGGCCGTACGGTTTTTGCCCCGAAACAGTGCTGGTCTAGTCCAGATAGGTAACGTTGATGCGCGATGAGGCAACAAAAGCGGTGACAGCCATCGGCCAGGTGCTGCAGGAGCAGCTCGATCATGGCCTGTTGGCGCCGGGCAGCAAGCTGCCGGCCGAGCGCAAGCTCAGTGAGTTGTTCGGCACCACGCGCATCACGGTGCGTGAGGCCTTGTTGCAGCTGGAGGCGCAGGGGCAGATTTATCGCGAGGAGCGCCGTGGCTGGTTCGTTTCGCCGCCGCGTCTGGCGTACAACCTGATGCAGCGCAGCCACTTTCACGCGATGGTCAGTGCGCAGGGGCGGGTGCCGTCGACCGAGGTGATTTCGGCGCGGTTGCAGCCGGCGTCGGTGGCGGTGTGTGCGTTGTTGCAGTTGCCTGCCTTGTCGAGCGTGATTCAGATTTGTCGGTCGCGGCGCATCGACGGGCGGCTGGTGTTGTATGTGGAGCATTATCTGAATCCGCAGTATTTTCCGGGGATTCTGGGGTTTGATTTGAATCAGTCGATGACCGAGTTGTATGCGCGGCATTACGATTTGCGCTATGGGCGGGTGCGGTTCGAGATTGTGCCGACGTCGTTGTCGGTGGATGCGGCGGCGGCTTTGCGCGTGTCTGTCGGGAGTCCGGGGTTACGGATTGCTCGGGTCAATTATGATCAGCATGAGCGGTTGATTGATTGTGATCTGGAGTTTTGGCGGCATGATGCGATTCACGTCGGGGTCGATGTTGTTTGAGCGTTTGGCCTTGGCGGCCTCTGGGCCGACCAGGTTCTTGGGGTTTTGGGTGTTTATCCGTTGCTTCGGGTGTTGCGGCTGGCGGTTTCGCTCTTACAGCGACTCCCTTTGGCAAACGCCCCAAAGGAAGCAAAGGTCTTGGCCCCGGCGTACGGCCCTCGCAGTGGCTCGGGTTCCTTCGTTGCGGGGCTCATCCGGGGGGCATCGCCTCCGGTTTGCTTCGCTGCACCTCCTCTCG
>NZ_JTKF01000035.1:0-189620 GCF_000828175.1 Pseudomonas sp. W15Feb9B
GGGCTTGCCCGCGATGGCGGCTTGGCAGTCAACTAAAGTGTTGAGTCTGATGGCCTCATCGCGGGCAAGCCCGCTCCCACAGGGTTATGTGTTGCTCTCAGGCGCGGTTACTGCTTCTCAAGCAACCACTTGCGCTCACCCGGGGTGAACTGCGGCATTTCATCCGCCAGTGCGGTATTCACTGCCTGGAAGATTTCCAGCGCCTTGCCTTTGCGGGCAAAGATCCAGTTGTTGCCCTGGCCGTTGAGCTGCAGCCACATGCTGTCGTGGTCGCTGTTCATCGAAGCGCAGTCGCCTGCCAGGCACAGCGCATAACGGTCGGCGCCGGGCAGACCGGAGACCTGGCCGTCGGCCTGGAATTGCACGGTGTTGCCTTCGCCGTCGCCGCTGGCAATCTTCCAGCTGCCGCCCAGGTAAGCCGAATACAGTGCGCGTTCGAAGCTGGCACCGATTGGCGCACCTTCCGGTACGGGGATTTGTGCGCGGTCGAACAACTGGTCGGGTTCGTTCTCGGTGGCGGCTTGTTTCATCCGGCCGCCGTCGCGTTTCAGCTCGCTGCCGGAGCTGCCATAGAAGTCGACTTTCCAGGCGCCGGACTGTTCGCCCTGCAGCCGTCCTTCGACGTTCTCGAAACCGTTGGTGTAGCGGGCCTGACCGGCCTTGGTATTGACGTCCCACTCCAGGTTCGGGCCATAGGCCTGAAGCGCTTCGCGCAGGGGGCCGCCCTTGGCAGCGGCATCGATCGCCACCTGGTTGATCCAGGTGCCGCTGATGTCACGGTCGGCGGGGTCGCTGGCACAGCCGCCGAGGAAAATGGCGAGCAGCGAGAGAGCAAGCGCTTTGCGCATGGTGGAATCCTTTCAAAACCTTTTCTTTACCGCAGAGCAGTCGGCGCAGCGGTTGAAGGCTGCGCCGTGTGCATTACTCGATGACCAGGATGGCATCCATTTCGACTTGCGAACCCTTCGGCAGGGCTGCAACGCCGATGGCGGCGCGGGCCGGATAAGGCTGGTCGAAGTATTTGCCCATGATTTCGTTGACCTTGGCGAAGTGGCTCAGGTCGGTGAGGAAGATGTTCAGCTTGACGATGTCCTTGAACGAACCACCGGCAGCTTCAGCTACGGCTTTGAGGTTCTCGAACACCTGGACGGTCTGGGCTTCGAAGCCTTCAACCAGCTCCATGGTCTTTGGGTCCAGAGGAATCTGGCCCGACATGTAGACAGTGTTGCCGGCCTTGATCGCCTGGGAGTAAGTGCCGATGGCGGCTGGGGCCTTGTCGCTGGTGATAACAGTCTTGGTCATGTATGACTCCTTGTTAGGTGTGAATTAGGCACGCATGCGGGTGATGCGGATGACCCCGGTCAGGGCGCGCAGTTTCTTGATCACGCGGGCCAGGTGCACACGGTCGTGGACGCTGACCACCAGTTGGACGACGCTGATGCGGCCATCGCGCTCGTCCATGCTGATTTTCTCGATATTGCCGTCGGCCGCGTTGACACTGCTGGCCAGCAGGGCGATCAGGCCGCGCTGGTGCTCCAGCTCGACGCGCAGCTCGACGTTGAATTCGCCGGTGACATCCTTGGCCCACGAGAGCTGGATGCATTTTTCCGGGTTGTGCCTGATTTCGCTGATGTTGCGGCAGTTGTCCAGGTGCACGACCATGCCTTTGCCCGCCGACAGGTGGCCGACAATCGGGTCGCCCGGGATCGGCGTGCAGCACTTGGCGTAGCTCAGCACCAGCCCTTCGGTGCCGCGAATCGCCAGCGGACCTTCCGGACTCGGCAACTGCTCGCCTTCGCCGAGCAGACGGCGCGCCACGACATAGGCCATGCGGTTGCCGAGGCCGATGTCTTCGAGCAAATCTTCGATCAGTTCCAGACGATATTCGGCGAGCATTGCCTTGACGCGCTCGGCCGGGATCTTCTCCAGCGCGCTGTCGAAACCGTTGAGCACTTTGTTCAGCAGGCGTTCGCCAAGGCTGATCGACTCGGAGCGGCGCTGCAGTTTCAGCGCATGACGGATGTGCGTGCGTGCCTTGCCGGTGACCACGAAGTTGAGCCACGCCGGGTTCGGCCGTGCGCCGGGCGCGCTGACGATCTCGACCGTGGAGCCGCTTTGCAGCGGTTCGGACAGCGGTGCGAGGCGACGGTTGATCCGGCAGGCGATGCAGCTGTTGCCGACATCGGTGTGCACCGCGTAGGCAAAGTCGACCGCCGTGGAGCCTTTGGGCAGCTCCATGATCCGGCCTTTGGGCGTGAACACGTAGACCTCGTCCGGGAACAGGTCGATCTTCACGCTCTCGATGAATTCCAGCGAGTTGCCGGCACGTTGCTGCATTTCCAGCACGCCTTTGACCCACTGACGGGCGCGGGCGTGAGTGCCTTTTGGCTGCTCGTCACCGCTGGATTTGTACAGCCAGTGGGCGGCAATGCCGTTGTTGGCCATCTCTTCCATTTCGCGGGTACGGATCTGGATCTCGATCGGTACGCCGTGCATGCCAAACAGCGTGGTGTGCAGCGACTGATAGCCGTTGGCCTTGGGAATCGCGATGTAATCCTTGAAGCGCCCCGGCAACGGCTTGTACAAATTATGCACGGCACCCAGCACGCGGTAGCAGGTATCGACCTTGTCGACGATGATCCGGAACGCATAGACGTCCATGATCTCGTTGAAGGCCCGACGCTTGCCGCGCATTTTCTTGTAAATGCCGTAGAGGTGTTTCTGGCGTCCGCTGACTTCGCCCTGGATGCCGTCGATGGCGAGGCAATGGCCAAGGGATTCTTCGATCTTGTTGACGATTTCCTTGCGGTTGCCCCGGGCGCGTTTGACCGCCTGGTAGATCCGCGCGGAACGCATCGGGTGCATCGCCTTGAAGCCGAGGTCTTCGAACTCGATACGAATCGCGTGCATGCCCAGCCGGTTGGCAATGGGCGCATAGATTTCGAGGGTTTCCTTGGCGATCCGGCGGCGTTTTTCCCCGGACAGCACTTCCAGCGTGCGCATGTTGTGCAGGCGGTCGGCGAGTTTGACCAGGATCACGCGAATGTCGCGTGCCATGGCCATGGCCATTTTCTGGAAGTTCTCGGCCTGGGCTTCGGCCTTGGTCTCGAAGTTCATCTGGGTCAGTTTGCTGACCCCGTCGACCAGTTCGGCCACGGTTTCACCGAACTGCGCTTGCAGTGCTTCCTTGGCGATACCGGTGTCTTCGATCACGTCATGCAGCATCGCCGCCATCAGGCTCTGATGGTCCATGTGCATGTCGGCAAGAATATTCGCCACCGCAAGCGGATGCGTGACGTACGCCTCGCCGCTGCGACGGCGCTGACCGTCATGGGCTTGTTCGGCGTAGAAATACGCTCGGCGGACCAGGTTGACCTGGTCGTTGCCGAGGTAGGTCGATAAGCGATCGGCGAGGGCGTCTATGCTCGGCATGATGACTCCTGCCGTAGGCTGTGTTCCCGCGCCGTGCTACGTCGACCAGGCATAGGCTTAGACGGCCTCGTTGGACTCGTCCTCGAAAGCAGCGAAGAGCGGTTCATCCTGGACGATTTCCTGCTCGGCGATGAACTCGTAGCTCATCAGGCCTTCAGCGATTTCACGCAGGGCGACAACGGTCGGCTTGTCGTTTTCCCACTGGACCAGTGGCTCTTTGCCGCCGGTGGCCAGTTGACGGGCACGCTTGGTAGAGAGCATGACCAGCTCAAAGCGGTTTTCCACGTGTTCTAGGCAGTCTTCAACGGTTACGCGGGCCATGGTATTCCTCGGAGCGAATGCAATATGCGCGCTGCCCGGTTGGGCGAGCGGACTCAACAGTTTAAAAAATCACCAGCGATTAGGGAAGCGCTGATTTTTTGACCAGACCCTTCAACGCGCTGCAGGCACCAATGTAAAGCGCTTGCAGCGGTTTTGGGAAGTGCTGATTAACCCAGCAATTCAGCCAGCAATCTGCCGAAACGCACTTGCTGGCGCTTCTGCTGCAGCTGATTGGCACGGAAAATCGCTTTCAGATCGTCCAGCGCGTGGGCGAAATCATCGTTGATGATCAAGTAATCGTATTCGACGTAGTGGCTCATCTCGCTGACTGCTTCGCGCATCCGGCCGTCGATGATCTCGTCACTGTCCTGGCCACGGTTGGTCAGGCGCTGGTGCAGGGCCTGCAGCGACGGCGGCAGGATGAAGATCGAGCGGGCTTGCGGCATCAACTTGCGGACCTGCTCGGCGCCTTGCCAGTCGATCTCCAGAATCAGGTCGTGGCCTTCGTCCAGCGTCTGCTGCAGACGGCTTTGCGAGGTGCCGTAGAAGTTGCCGAAGACTTCGGCGCGTTCGAGGAAATCGCCGTGCTCGCCCATCTTCACGAACTCTTCGCGGGTCACGAAGTGATAGTTCACGCCATCCACCTCACCCGGACGCATGGCGCGGGTGGTGTGGGAGATCGAGACGCGGATCTCCGGGTTGGTGTCGGTCAACGCCTTGACCAGGCTGCTCTTGCCCGCGCCCGAAGGGGCGGAAATGATGTACAGGGTGCCGGTGTGGTGGGTCATGTCTGTAGCCTTACTCAATATTCTGCACTTGTTCGCGCATCTGCTCGATCAACACCTTGAGGTTGACGGCGGCCTGGGTGCTGCGCGGGTCGAAGGCCTTGGAGCCCAGTGTGTTGGCTTCGCGGTTGAGTTCCTGCATCAGGAAGTCGAGGCGCCGGCCAGCAGCACCGCCGGACTTGAGCACCCGGCGGACTTCAATGATGTGGGTGCTCAGACGATCCAGTTCTTCGGCCACATCGCTCTTTTGCGCGAGAATGACCATCTCCTGTTCCAGACGCTGCGGATCCAGTTCGGCCTTCATGTCGGCGAAGCGGTCGAGGACTTTCTGGCGCTGGGTCGCGAGCATCTGCGGCACCAGTTCACGCAGGGTCACGACGTCTTCTTCTATGGAGGTCAGGCGC
The DNA here is from genome assembly GCF_000828175.1 of Pseudomonas sp. W15Feb9B. Taxonomy (NCBI): domain Bacteria; kingdom Pseudomonadati; phylum Pseudomonadota; class Gammaproteobacteria; order Pseudomonadales; family Pseudomonadaceae; genus Pseudomonas; species Pseudomonas sp. W15Feb9B. The sequence continues at coordinate 4,943 of NZ_JTKF01000035.1, forward strand.
TCGTTGATCAGGCGTGCCAGCTCCGCGCCTTCGCGCTCGCGGCCGGCCTTGAGTTCCTTGAGACCTTGATTGAACAGGGCCAGCGCATCGGCATTCAGCGCCTGTGGATCAGTCGCATCGGCCACCAGCACGCCGGGCCAGGCCAGCACTTCCAGCGGGTTCAGTGCCGCCGGGTTGTTGATCAGCCCGGCAACGGTCTCGGCGGCGGCGACCAATTGCGCGGCGCGCTCGCGGTCGACCTGCAACGGCTTGCCGGTGCTTTCTTCGGTGAAGCGCAGGGTGCATTCCAGTTTGCCCCGTGACAGGCCCTGACGCAGGGCTTCACGCACTGAGCCCTCGAGGTCGCGGAACGACTCCGGCAGGCGCAGGTGCGGTTCCAGATAGCGGCTGTTGACCGAGCGCAGTTCCCAGCTCAGGGTGCCCTGGGCGCCGGCTTTCTCAACGCGGGCGAAGGCGGTCATGCTGTGCACCATGGCGGTGACCTCGCAATGCAGATCGGCGCAGAAGGGATGTTCCGCAGGCTCGATATCAATGAATTTAAGCCGACTGGCAGCAAAGGCGCAGGATTGTAGCGCAGTGCGGCGGATGCGCCCAAACACACGGTGTGACAAAGGGCTGCAGGCCGTCGGTTATGTGCGTTTCAGGGCGTTGTGTCGACGGCCGGAATTTTTAACCCGTGCCCAGGCACGGTGCAGCGCTCTATAATGCTCGGCAGTTTTCCGTCCCCAGTACAGGTATTCCCTATGAAACGTCCAAGTGGTCGCGCTGCCGATCAGCTCCGCTCGATCCGCATTACCCGCAACTACACCAAACACGCCGAGGGATCCGTACTGGTCGAATTCGGTGATACCAAGGTCATCTGCACTGTCAGCGTCGAAAACGGCGTGCCGCGTTTCCTCAAAGGCCAGGGCCAGGGCTGGTTGACCGCCGAGTACGGCATGCTGCCGCGCGCCACTGGCGAGCGTAACCAGCGTGAAGCGAGCCGTGGCAAGCAGGGCGGTCGCACCCTGGAAATCCAGCGCCTGATCGGCCGTTCCCTGCGCGCTGCGCTGGACATGTCCAAGCTGGGCGACGTGACCCTGTACGTCGACTGCGACGTGATCCAGGCTGACGGCGGCACCCGCACCGCCTCCATCACTGGTGCCATGGTGGCCCTGGTTGATGCACTGAAAGTGATCAAGAAGCGTGGCGGCCTGAAAGGCGGCGACCCGCTCAAGCAAATGATCGGCGCTGTGTCGGTCGGCATGTATCAGGGCGAGCCGGTGCTGGATCTGGACTATCTTGAAGATTCCGCTGCCGAGACCGACCTCAACGTGGTGATGACCAGCACTGGAGGCTTCATCGAAGTCCAGGGCACCGCCGAAGGCGCGCCGTTCCAGCCTGAAGATCTGAACGCCATGCTGGAACTGGCGAAGAAAGGCATGAACGAAATCTTCGAACTGCAAAAGGCCGCACTGGCCGACTGAGCAGGTTCGTAACCCGCAAGGAGGACGCGATGAGTGATGAGCAAGAGTTGCTGCCCAAACCGAGCCAGGAGGTTCGTCAATGGGCGATGTTTTGTCACTTGTCCGCCTTGCTGGGGATCTGGATCCCGTTCGGCAACCTGATCGGGCCGCTGATTCTGTGGCAGATGAAGCGCGAAACTGATCCGTTCATCGACGCTCAGGGCAAAGAGGCACTGAATTTCCAGATCACCGTGGCGATTGCTGCCGCGATCTGTCTGCTGCTGATGGTGTTGATCATCGGCTTCTTCTTGCTGGGCCTGCTGGCCATCGGGGCGCTGGTGTTGACGATCATTGCCGGGGTGAAGGCGAACGAAGGGTTCCCCTACCGTTATCCGTTCACCTGGCGGTTGATCAAATAACGATCAGCACAAATGACCTGTAATCAGCGCGCACAAAAAAGCCGACTGTGATGTCGGCTTTTTTGCATTCACGAATCGACGCTTAGATGGTCAGCGTCCAGTCGTAGTCGACGATCAGCGGCGCGTGCTGCGAGAACCGTGGCTGCCGCGGCAGGCGTGCACTGCGCACGAAACGCCGCAGGCCCGGGGTCAGGATCTGGTAGTCGAAACGCCAGCCCAGATTCAGCATCTCGGCCTGTTCGTTGTCCGGCCACCAGCTGTACTGGTCGCCTTCGCGACTGACTTCGCGCAGGGCATCGACGTAACCCATGTTGCCGACAATCTCGTCCATCCAGGCGCGTTCTGGCGCCAGGAAGCCCGGGGATTGCTGGCTGTCGCGCCAGTTCTTGATGTCGAGCTTCTGCTGCGCCACGTACAGCGAGCCACAATAAATGTACTCGCGACGTTTGCGCCGCTGCTTGTCCAGGTACTTGCCGAAGTCGTCCATGAGCTTGAACTTCTGGTTCAAGTCCTCATCGCCGTTCATCCCCGAAGGAAGCAGCAAGGTGGCAATACTGACTTTGTCGAAATCTGCTTGCAGGTAGCGCCCGTAGCGGTCGGCCGTCTCGAAACCGAGACCGCTGATGACAGCCTTCGGTTGCAACCGCGAATACAAAGCCACGCCACCTTGGGCAGGGACTTCAGCATCGCAGGCATAAAGGAAGTAGCCATCCAGTTGGAAGGCTGGGTCATCCAGTTCAAAGGCGGAGGCACGGGTGTCCTGCAGGCAGATGACGTCGGCATTCTGAGCTTGCAGCCAACTGAGCAAACCACGCTCGACTGCCGCCTGAATACCATTGACGTTCACACTGATGATCCGCATAAATGGCCCCAAAAATCGCGTGCGTGTATGATACACGGCGTCAAGCTAATTAGCTAAATCCGTGGTATTTGGGGTTTTTTTCATGCAAGCGTATCAGCGCGATTTCATTCGTTTTGCCATCGATCGCGGCGTTTTGCGCTTCGGTGAGTTCACCCTGAAGTCCGGGCGCACCAGTCCTTACTTCTTCAACGCCGGCCTGTTCAACACGGGCTCGGCCCTGGCGCAGCTGGGGCGTTTCTACGCGGCAGCCATCGCCGAAAGCGGCATTTCTTTCGACGTCCTGTTTGGCCCGGCCTACAAAGGCATCCCGCTGGCGGCAACCACTGCCGTCGCGCTGGCCGAGCATCACGACCGCGACCTGCCTTGGTGCTTCAACCGCAAGGAAGCCAAGGCCCACGGCGAAGGCGGCAGTCTGGTCGGCGCACCGCTGACGGGCGACGTGCTGATCATCGACGACGTGATCACCGCCGGCACCGCGATCCGTGAAGTGATGCAGATCATCGCTTCCCAGGATGGCGCCAAGGCCGCTGGCGTGTTGATCGCCCTGAATCGTCAGGAGCGTGGCAACGGCGAGTTGTCGGCAATCCAGGAAGTCGAGCGTGATTTCGGTATTCCGGTGATCAGCATCGTTTCGCTGAACCAGGTGCTGGAATTCCTCGCTGACGATCCGCAGCTCAAGCAGCATCTGCCAGCCGTGGAAGCGTACCGCGCCCAGTTCGGCGTCTGATGTCGTAGGTGCTTTTGTAGCGAGGGAGCTTGCTCCCGCTTGAGTGCGCAGCGCTCACAATATTTTGGGGCCGCTTCGCAACCCAGCGGGAGCAAGCTCCCTCGCCACAAAAGAGATGGAATGCCGCAGGCAAAAAAAGACCCCGCTCAGTCAGGCTGAGCGGGGTCTTTTTGTTTGCGCGACGGCTTACGGACGCTTGCGATTGCTGATCAGCGTACCCACACCGGTATCGGTGAAGATTTCCAGCAGGATCGCGTTCGGTACGCGACCGTCGATGATCAGCGAGCTGCCGACACCGCCCTGAACTGCTTCCAGTGCACAACGGATCTTTGGCAGCATGCCGCCGTAGATGGTGCCGTCGGCGATCAGGTCGTCGACCTGCTGGGTGCTCAGGCCAGTCAACACAGTGCCCGACTTGTCCATCAGGCCGGCGATGTTGGTCAGCAGCATCAGTTTCTCGGCTTTCAGCGCCTCAGCGACCTTGCCGGCCACCAGGTCAGCGTTGATGTTGTACGACTCGCCGTTCTCACCGACGCCGATTGGCGCGATCACCGGAATGAAGTTGCCTTTGACCAGCAGATTCAGCAGTTCAGTGTTGATCCCGACCACTTCACCGACCTGACCGATGTCGATGATTTCCGGCTGGGTCATCTCCGGAGTCTGGCGGGTGACGGTCAGTTTCTTCGCACGAATCAGTCCGGCGTCTTTACCGGTCAGGCCGATGGCGCTGCCACCGTGGCGGTTGATCAGGTTGACGATGCTTTTATTGACCTGGCCGCCGAGGACCATTTCCACCACGTCCATGGTCGCCGCGTCAGTGACGCGCATGCCATCGACAAAGTGGCTTTCGATCGACAGGCGCTTGAGCAGATCACCGATCTGCGGGCCGCCGCCGTGAACCACCACCGGGTTGATGCCCACGGCTTTCATCAAGACGATGTCGCGGGCGAAGCCGGTTTTCAGCTCCTCGCTTTCCATCGCGTTGCCGCCGTATTTGATCACCAGGGTCTTGCCGACATAACGTCGGATGTAAGGCAACGCTTCGGACAGGACCTGGGCGGTGTGGGCGGCGGCTTCGCGTTCGAGGGTCATTCAGGGCTCCGGGTGAATCAGAACGGTAGTTGGAGATCAGGTGCAACGCGTTTCAGTTGGGTGTGGAACACCGCCTTGATACGCGCAAGTTCTGCCTCGTCATCGGCCTCGAAACGCAGCACCAGCACCGGTGTGGTGTTGGAGGCGCGCACCAGGCCCCAGCCTTTGGCGTAATCGACTCGCACGCCGTCAATGGTGGTCAGGTCAGCGCCTGGGCCCCACTGTGCGTCGTGCAGTGCATCAATGATGCTGAATTTGCTCTCTTCGGTCACATGGATATTGATTTCCGGCGTAGAAATATCGTTCGGGAAGGTCGCAAACAGCTCTTCGGCGGTGGATTTTTCCTTGCTGAGGATCTCCAGCAGGCGTGCGGCGCTGTAGATGCCGTCATCGAAACCGAACCAGCGCTCCTTGAAGAAGATGTGTCCGCTCATTTCACCGGCCAATAGAGCACCGGATTGTTTCATTTTCTTTTTGATCAACGAATGACCGGTCTTCCACATTAGCGGGCGACCACCGTATTCCTTGATCAGTGGCACCAGGCGGCGGGTGCATTTGACGTCGAAGATGATTTCCGCATCGGGATTGCGCGCCACCACGTCGCGGGCAAACAGCATCAGCAGGCGATCCGGGTAGACGATGCTGCCGGTATTGGTCACCACGCCGACACGGTCGCCGTCGCCGTCGAAGGCCAGGCCGAGATCGGCGTTGGTTTCCTTGACCTTGGCGATCAGGTCGACGAGGTTCTCGGGCTTGCCCGGGTCCGGGTGGTGGTTGGGGAAGTTGCCGTCGACTTCGCAGAACAGCGGGATGACCTCGCAGTTCAACGCTTCGATCAGTTGCGGGGCAATCACGCCGGCCGCACCGTTGCCGCAGTCGACCACGACTTTCAGGCGGCGGGCCAGTTTGACGTCCTGGACGATTTCGGTGGTGTAGCGGTCAAGGATTTCGACTTGAGTGACGCTGCCCTGACCGCTGGTCAGGTCATTGGTCTTGATGCGCTCGTGCAGCACCTGGATCTGCTCGTTGGCGAGGGTGTCGCCGGCGATCACGATCTTGAAGCCGTTGTAGTTCGACGGGTTGTGGCTACCGGTGAGCATTACGCCAGACTTGCCGGCCAGCACGTTGGCCGCGTAGTACAGCGCCGGGGTCGGAACCAGGCCAACGTCGCTGACATGGCAGCCGCTCTCGGCGATACCGCGGATCAGTTCGGCAACCAGCTCCGGGCCGGACAGCCGCCCGTCGCGGCCGACCGACACGTTCGGTTCACCCTGGGCCAGGCTCTGCGAGCCGATGGCGCGGCCAATCCAGTACGCGGTTTCGGCATTGAGGAATTCCGGCACGGTGCCGCGAATGTCATAGGCGCGGAAGATGCTGTCAGGTAGCTTCGGGGCGATCTTGGCTGGGGTGCTCATCTGCACAAATGCTCCATCTCGAAAGTGGCGGGACAGACCGACGATTCACTCGGCGGCAGGCTCAAACTGAAGGGTATGACGGCGTTTTCCACAGAGAGTTCGTGGTGTGAAAGGGCCATGACGCCTCGGCTGGCGTGGCTTTCGGCCGGCAAAACCTTGATTTTCGGTGTTAAAACCTGCTGCCGATGTAGCGCATTTTTTGTGGCGAGGGAGCTTGCTCCCGCTTGGGTGCGCAGCGCCCACAAGATTTTGGGTCTGCTGCGCAGCCCAGCGGGAGCAAGCTCCCTCGCCACAATGATGTATATCCGGTTATTTAGTGCCGGTATGACCGAAGCCGCCCGCGCCGCGCTCGGTTTCGACGAACTCTTCCACCATTTCGAAGTGCGCCTGTACTACCGGCACCAGCACCAGCTGCGCCAGACGCTCGCCGACGGTCATGGTGAAGTCGCTCTGGCCACGATTCCAGCAGGACACCATCAGCGGGCCCTGGTAATCCGAGTCGATCAGGCCGACGAGGTTGCCCAGCACGATGCCGTGCTTGTGGCCCATCCCCGAGCGCGGCAGGATCAGCGCGGCGAGGTTCGGGTCGCCGATGTAGACCGACAGACCAGTAGGGATCAGCACGGTTTCACCCGGCTTGATCACGATGTCCTGCTCCAGCATGGCGCGCAGGTCGAGGCCGGCGGAGCCCGGGGTGGCGTATTGCGGCAGCGGGAATTCGGTACCGATGCGTGGGTCGAGGATCTTGGCTTGCAAAGCGTGCATGTAAATTAAACCTGGTTCAGACGTTCGGCGATAAAAGTGACCAGTTGGCGAGCGATCTTGCCCTTGCTGGTCTGGGCGAAAACGGTAGCGTGAAGCTCACGGTCGATCACGCTGCAGGCGTTTTCTTCGCTGTTGAACCCGATGCTCGGATTGGCCACGTCGTTGGCGACGATCAAATCGAGATTCTTGTCTTTCAGCTTGCGTGCAGCGTAGTCGAGCAGGTGTTCGGTCTCGGCGGCGAAGCCGACACTGAACGGACGGTCGGGACGGGTCGCGATGGTGGCCAGGATGTCCGGGTTACGCACCATTTGCAGGACGAAGCCGTCGCCGCTTGTAGGGTCTTTCTTGAGTTTTTGCGGGGCAACGACTTCCGGACGGTAGTCCGCCACCGCTGCCGAGGCGATGAACACATCGCACGGGATGGCGGATTCGCACGCCGCGAGCATGTCGCGGGCACTGACCACGTCGATGCGGGTGACGCGATCCGGCGTTGGCAGGTGCACCGGGCCGCTGATCAGCGTGACGCGGGCGCCGGCTTCCACCGCGGCTTCGGCGAGGGCAAAGCCCATTTTCCCGGAGCTGTGGTTGGTGATGTAGCGCACCGGGTCGATGTTTTCCTGGGTCGGGCCGGCGGTGATCACCACGTGTTTGCCGGTCAGTGCCTGACGCTGGAAGCAGTCCGCCGCGCACTGCGCCAGATCGGTGGCTTCCATCATCCGGCCCATGCCTACGTCGCCGCAGGCCTGGCTGCCAGAGGCCGGGCCGAAAGTTTTCAGGCCACGGCTTTCAAGCAGTTGCAGGTTGGCTTGGGTTGCCGGATCGCGCCACATCGCCTGATTCATTGCTGGCGCGACGGCCACTACGGCGTCGGTAGCAAGAACCAGCGTGGTCAGCAAATCGTTGGCGATGCCCTGGGCCAGACGGGCGATCAGGTCGGCGGTGGCCGGGGCGATCAATACCAGATCGGCCCACTTGGCCAGCTCGATGTGGCCCATCGCCGCTTCGGCGGCCGGGTCGAGCAAGTCGAGGTGAACCGGGTGCCCGGACAGCGCTTGCATGGTCAGCGGGGTAATGAACTCGGCGCCGCCATGGGTCATGACCACGCGCACTTCGGCGCCCTGGTCGATCAGGCGACGAACCAGATCGGCGCTCTTGTAGGCCGCAATGCCGCCGCCGACGCCCAGAACGATGCGTTTCCGATACAGCCGCTGCATAGGTCTGCCTTTCATTTCGTGGTTGATACGTGGCGAAACCCCCTCCCCAGGGGTGAATTCGCCCGCAAAAAAGATGGGCTACGATATCACAGCGACCGCTACGGAACAGCGGCGCCCACAGACAAGGAAAGTGTATGAGTATTCGCGATTGGCCGGCGGCGGAGCGGCCGCGAGAAAGGTTATTGGAACAGGGCCCTGCGAGCCTTTCAGACGCCGAGTTGCTGGCGATTTTTTTGCGTACGGGAGTCGCTGGAAAAAGCGCAGTGGACCTGGCGCGACACTTGTTGAATCAGTTCGGCAGCCTGCGTTTGTTGCTTGAGGCCGATCAGGAAGCATTCAGCAAACAGTTGGGGCTGGGGCCCGCAAAGTTTGCGCAGTTGCAGGCTGCCCAAGAAATGAACCGCCGGTATCTGGCCGAGCGCTCACGTAGAGAGCCGGCATTGGAGAATCCACAGGCTGTTCGGGATTACCTCAAATCCATGCTGCGCCATGAGCCCCACGAGGTGTTTGGCTGCCTGTTTCTTGATTCCAAGCATCAAGTGCTGACGTTCGAGGCGCTATTTCGCGGCTCGATCGACAATACCAGTGTGCATCCCCGGGAAGTGGTGAAGCGCTCATTGGCCAACAACGCGGCAGCGGTGATTCTCTGCCACAACCATCCATCGGGGAACAGCGATCCGAGCCAGGCGGATCGGCAACTGACCAAGCGTCTGCAGAAGGCTCTGGATCTGATTGATGTGCGAGTGCTGGATCACTTCATCATCGGCGACGGCGAGCCGCTGTCGATGGCGGAGTGTGGTTGGATGTAGATCCGGTGGGAGAATGCAAAACCCTGTGGGAGCTGGCTTGCCCGCGATGGCGTCGGCACATTCAGCCTCTCATTGCCTGACCTTCCGCTATCGCTGGCAAGCCAGCTCCCACAGGTTTTGTGTTGTGGTGGGTTATTTCAGGTTGACCTTGGAGTAGTCCTGCCGCCCAAACGGGCTCACGGAGTAACCCTGCACATCCTTTCGGGTCAGCGCATAAGCGGTCGGGTGTGCCAGCGGCAGCCACAGCGCCTGCTGCTGAATCTGCGCCTGCGCCTGTTCGTACAATTTGGTGCGCACGCCTTGCTCGCTGGTGGTTTTGCCGGCGCTGATCAGCTTGTCCAGGTCGGCATTGCAGTAGCGGGCGAAGTTGGTGCCGGACTTGACCGCTGCGCAGGAAAACTGCGGCGTGAGGAAGTTGTCCGGGTCACCATTGTCGCCGGCCCAACCCATGAACAGCAGATCATGCTCGCCCGCCTTGGCGCGGCGAATCAATTCGCCCCACTCAATCACACGGATTTCCGCCTGAATGCCGATCTCTGCCAGGTCCGATTGCAGCAACTGCGCGCCCAGACTCGGGTTCGGGTTGAGCAGGCTGCCGGACGGACGCGTCCAGATGGTGGTCTGGAAGCCGTCCTTGAGTCCGGCCTTGGCCAGCAACGCCTTGGCTTTGGCCACGTCGTGCGGATAGCCCGGCAGGTTCTTCGCGTAGCTCCAGGTGTTCGGCGGGTAAGGGCCGTTGGCGGGTTCGGCGGTGTCTTCGAATACGGCTTTGACGTAGTTGGCCTTGTCAAAGGCGAGGTTGATCGCCTGACGTACTTCCGGCTTGTCCAGCGGTGGATGCTGGCTGTTGATGCCGACGAAAGCGGTCATGAACGCGTCAGTCTTTTCCACTTTCAGCGTCGGCTCTTCCTGCGCGGCCTTCACGTCCAGCGGTTTTGGCGACAAGGCGATCTGGCATTCGTTGCGCCGCAGTTTTTGCAGGCGCACGTTGGCGTCAGGGGTGATGGCGAAGATCAGCGGATCGACCGCAGGCTTGCCGCCAAAGTAGTCCGGGTTGGCCTTGTAGCGCACCGAGGCGTCTTTCTGGAAGCGCGTGAACACGAACGGGCCGGTACCGATCGGTTGGCTGTTGAGCTTGTCGGTGGCGTCGGCCTTGAGCAGCTTGTCCGCATATTCGGCGGAATAGATGGAGGCGAAGCCCATGCTCAGTGTCGCGAGGAACGTCGAATCCGGGTGGTCAAGGGTAAAGCGAACGGTCAGCGGGTCGAGTGCGTCGATCTTCTTGATCAACGTCGGCAACTGCATGGACTGGGCGTGCGGGAAGCCGCTTTGCGCCACTTTGTGCCATGGGTTGGCCGGGTCGAGCATGCGGTCGAAGCTGAACTTGACGTCTTCGGCGCTAAGGGTGCGGGTCGGCTTGAAATAGTCAGTGCTGTGAAACTTCACCTGCGGGTGCAGCTTGAACACGTAACTCAGGCCGTCGGGGCTGACTTCCCAGCTGTCGGCCAGGCTTGACACGACTTTGCCGCTGGCGGTGTCGAAGTCCACCAGGCGGTTCATCAGTACGTCGGCCGAGGCATTGGTGGTGGTCAGCGAGTTGTATTGCACCACGTCGAACCCTTCAGGGCTGGCCTCGGTGCACACGCTCAGGGCGGCAGCCTGGGCCAATGGGCTCAGCAGAAGCGGGGCGAGCAACAGGGGTAGGGCAGCGAGGCGCATGGTCGGCTTCCTTTACAGATCGAAGGCCCATCTGCAGGTGCAGTCTGGAAAAGGGTTACCCTAGAGGGCTGGATTGCAAATGACTATCCCCTTTTTGCATTTTTCGGGCCGGGACAGTGGTGTTTTTCAGACCACGTTGCGCGAGGAAAAGTCGGAAACCTCTTTTAAAGCGGTTTTCTGCGACGAGTGGTCAAAGCGCGCCTCAGCCTTTATCCAAAGCGTCCGCAGCCGGAAAATGCGCGTTTTTACCGGTCGATTGCACATCCATTGTTGTTGCACCCCGGTCTTTCTGGTATAAAGCAGCGCTCTTTTCTAGGGGCCCGGTTCCTTCACTGTAGGTGTAGCCGGTAAGACCTCTAAAGAAACGCGGCGCCTGGCGCCAAATGACTGAGAGATTAAGCGGCCAACCCATGCCGGGTTGGGCATGTGGTTTTAGAGGGCTGAGGCATGTCGAGAGTATGTCAAGTTACCGGTAAGGGTCCGGTAACCGGGAATAACATTTCCCACGCAAACAACAAAACCCGTCGTCGTTTCCTGCCGAACCTGCAGCATCACCGCTTCTGGGTTGAAGAAGAGAAACGTTTCGTACGCCTGCGCGTTTCCGCCAAAGGCATGCGTATCATCGACAAGCGTGGCATCAGCGTTGTGCTGGCCGAGCTGCGTCGCGACGGCAAGATTTAAGGGAGCTAATCATGCGTGAATTGATTCGTTTGATTTCGAGCGCCGGTACTGGTCACTTCTACACTACCGACAAGAACAAGCGTACTACCCCGGACAAAATCGAGATCAAGAAATATGATCCGGTTGTTCGCAAGCACGTGATCTACAAGGAAGGCAAAATCAAGTAATTGATTTTTCCCGACTTACGAAAAAGGCCCGTATCTCACGACACGGGCCTTTTTTGTTGCCTCGGATTTCTGCGGTGTCAGGCCGGGCCTCATCGCTGGCAAGCCAGCTCCCACAGTGATTACCGGTGTTCACAATGTTGGTGTTAATCACAAAACCTGTGGGAGCTGGCTTGCCAGCGATAGGGCCGGATCAGTCAGCGAAAGTCCTCAAGCCTTCTGTTCAAAGATCACATAGACCTTGCGGCAAGCCTCCAGCACTTCCCAGGTGCCACGGAAGCCCGCTGGAATCACAAAGCGGTCACCCACGCGCAAGGTCTTGGCATTGCCATCGCTGTCACGCAGCACCGAAACTCCCTGCAGGATTTCGCAATATTCGTGTTCGGTGTAATTGACCGTCCATTGGCCAACCGCACCTTCCCACACGCCAACACCCATTTGCCCGCAAGGGCTGTCGTATTGATTGAACACCGCTTGCTCGGGATCACCCTTGAGCACTTTGGCCGGGTCCGGGCGATAGCGTTCGGCTGCGCTGGTGGTCAGGCTGATGTCGACGACGTTCTGGATGTTCATTGTTGTTTTCTCCCGTGATGACGGCGCGGTGGCTTGAAAGGGCCAGAGTCTATGTTTATTAAAATGAACACCGCAAGGTCGTATGGCGCGCTTATGTCAAATATATTGAAACAAACCCGGCCGCTGGTTTAGGGTGGCGGGTGCCTTGGGCCGAAAAGCAGGCTGGCCGGGCAGCATTCCTGAAGACGACCGCGAAGAACGCGGCGCTCTATTCAACAAGAGGAGGACACTCGAATGACCACCCTGACTCGTGCCGATTGGGAACAACGCGCCCGCGACCTGAAGATTGAAGGCCGCGCCTACCTCAACGGTGAATACACCGACGCCGTTTCTGGCGAGACTTTCGAGTGCATCAGCCCGGTCGATGGCCGTCTGCTGGGCAAGATCGCCAGCTGTGACGCCGCCGACGCTCAGCGCGCCGTGGAAAACGCTCGCGCCACCTTCAATTCCGGCGTCTGGTCGCGCCTGGCACCGACCAAACGCAAAGCCACCATGATTCGTTTCGCCGGCCTGCTCAAGCAGCACGCCGAAGAACTGGCGCTGCTCGAAACCCTCGACATGGGCAAGCCGATCAGCGATTCGCTGTACATCGACGTGCCCGGCGCGGCGCAGGCCCTGAGCTGGAGCGGCGAGGCGATCGACAAGATCTACGACGAAGTCGCCGCCACTCCGCACGATCAACTGGGTCTGGTGACCCGCGAGCCGGTCGGCGTGGTCGGCGCCATCGTGCCGTGGAACTTCCCGCTGATGATGGCCTGCTGGAAACTCGGCCCGGCGCTGTCGACCGGTAACTCGGTGATCCTCAAGCCGTCGGAAAAATCCCCGCTGACTGCCATCCGCATCGCTGCTCTGGCCGTTGAGGCCGGTATTCCGAAAGGCGTGCTCAACGTGCTGCCGGGCTACGGCCACACCGTTGGCAAGGCGTTGGCGTTGCACAACGATGTCGACACGCTGGTGTTCACCGGTTCGACCAAGATCGCCAAGCAGTTGATGATCTATTCCGGCGAATCGAACATGAAGCGCGTGTGGCTGGAAGCCGGCGGCAAGAGTCCGAACATCGTCTTCGCCGATGCGCCGGACCTGCAAGCCGCTGCCGAATCCGCCGCCAGTGCCATTGCTTTCAACCAAGGCGAGGTCTGCACCGCCGGTTCGCGTCTGCTGGTCGAGCGTTCGATCAAGGACAAATTCCTGCCGATGGTGATCGAGGCGCTGAAAACCTGGAAGCCGGGCAATCCACTGGATCCGGCGACCAACGTTGGTGCGCTGGTCGATACCCAGCAGATGAATACCGTGCTGTCGTACATCGAATCCGGTCACAGCGATGGCGCCAAACTGGTCGCTGGCGGCAAGCGCATCCTCCAGGAAACCGGTGGCACCTACGTCGAGCCGACGATTTTCGACGGCGTGAGCAACGCGATGAAGATCGCTCAGGAAGAGATCTTCGGCCCTGTGCTGTCGGTCATCGCTTTCGACACCGCCGAAGAGGCGATCCAGATCGCCAACGATACGCCGTATGGCCTGGCCGCAGCAGTGTGGACCCAGGACATCTCCAAAGCGCACCTGACCGCTAAAGCGCTGCGCGCCGGCAGCGTGTGGGTCAACCAGTACGATGGCGGCGACATGACCGCACCATTCGGCGGCTTCAAGCAGTCGGGCAACGGTCGAGACAAGTCGCTGCATGCATTCGACAAGTACACCGAGCTGAAGGCGACGTGGATCAAGCTGTAAGCCGTTCACGGGAGCCCGGCAACGCCGGGCTCCCTGACGAAACAGCGATCCCCTGTGGGAGCGAGCCTGCTCGCGAAAGCGGTGTATCAGTCAGCCATGGGCTGAATGTGAAACCGTATTCGCGAGCAGGCTCGCTCCCACAGGGGTTTTGTGGTGCCTATAAAAATATCCACAGGAGCGTGGACCATGCGTTGGGCGACGTATTTCGCCGTGTTGGCGTCTGTCTTGAGTGTCGGTCTGGCCCTGGGGGTCAGCATGCCGCTGGTGTCGTTGCGCCTGGAGGGCTGGGGTTACGGTTCTTTTGCCATCGGTGTGATGGCGGCGATGCCGGCCATTGGCGTGTTGCTGGGGGCGAAGATTTCCAGTCATCTGGCGGCACGTTTCGGCACCGCCAACCTCATGCGCCTGTGCCTGTGGGCCGGGGCGTTGTCGATCGGCTTGCTCGCGCTGTTGCCGAGTTATCCGGTCTGGCTGGTGCTGCGCCTGATGATCGGGGTGATCCTGACCATCGTATTCATCCTCGGCGAGAGCTGGATCAATCAACTGGTCGTCGAACACTGGCGCGGTCGTCTCGTCGCTCTGTATGGCAGCAGCTATGCGCTGAGCCAACTGTCTGGCCCGCTGCTGCTGGGCGCGCTTGGCACTGAGCACGATTATGGTTTCTGGGTCGGTGTCGGGCTGCTGACAGTCTCGCCATTGCTGTTGATGGGTCGCAGTGGTGCGCCGAGCAGTGAATCCAGCAGCGTTACGTTCAGCGATCTGTGGGGGTTTGCCCGGGAGCTGCCGGCGATTGCCTGGGCGGTGTCACTGTTCGCCGCGTTCGAAGCGATGATCCTCACGCTGTTGCCGGTGTATTGCCTGCAACAGGGCTTCACCGCCGAGATTGCGTTGGCGATGGTCAGCACGGTGGTGGTCGGCGATGCGCTGTTGCAACTGCCGATCGGCGCGCTGGCGGATTACCTGTCGCGGCGCACGTTGTTCGCCGGTTGCGCAGTGATCCTGATGCTGTCGAGTCTGGCGATTCCGCTGTTGATCGACACGCTGCTGATCTGGCCGTTGTGGGTGTTGTTCGGCGCCAGTGCCGGTGGCCTGTTCACCTTGTCACTGATTCTGATCGGCGAGCGTTATCGCGACGATGCGCTGGTGCGGGCCAATGCGCACATTGCGCAGCTGTGGGGTGTCGGCTGTCTGATCGGGCCGTTGCTGGCGGGGGCGGGCAGTCAGTGGATCAGCGGGCATGCGTTGCCGTTGTTGATGGCGGCGGGGGCGTTTGGATTGGTGATTCTGCTGATGCGCCAAGGTGCATTCGGCACCGAACCACAGACTGCTTGAATACTTCCCTGTGGGAGCGCTACAAATGCGATTACAACATCCGCTCAAGACCGACAGTGGTGCTGAACCACGCGTTGAAGCGCCGCCACCAACTCCCCGGTTCCTTGCTCAGCGTGTGCATTTGGCCGTTGTCCTCGGTCACCCAGACGATCTCGCCATCCTGCAGTTTCGCCTGATAACTCAGGGCCGGCGCCATGCCTTGCAGGGCCAGTTCGCGCACGTGTTCGGCCAGTTCCGGGCTGTCCACCAGAACCCCGACTTCGGTGTTCCACAGCACTGAGCGCGGATCGAAGTTGAACGAGCCGATAAATGCTTTCTGTCGATCGAAAATCATCGCCTTGCTGTGCAGGCTGGAGTCCGAGCCGCGGAACGACTTGCTGTAAAACAAATGCGGACCGCTGCCATAGTTGTCCCCGGGCTGACGGCGCAGTTCATACAGTTTCACACCGTGTTCCAGCAACGCCTTGCGGTACGGCGCGTACCCGCCGTGCACCGCTGGCACATCGGTGGCTTCCAGCGAATTGGTCAGCAGGCTCACCGAGACCCCGGCGTCGGCGCGTCCGGTCAGGTACACCAGCCCCGGCTGGCCGGGCACGAAGTACGCCGAAATCATGATCAGTTCTTTGCTGACGCCGCGCAGCTCCGGCGCCAGTTGCGTGGTCAGCAGCAGTTGCGGATCCGGCTCATCCTTGGCCAGCACCTTGCTCGGCGCGTCCCACAGTGCCTGGTTCCAGGCCCAGATCAGTTCCTTGCGCCAGATATCCATGCGCGGCGCGGTCTTGAACGTCATCAACTGTTGATACAGCGCGTGGTTCTGTTTGCGAGTTTCATCCAGCGATTCTTCCAGGCGTGTGCGGGTGTTTTGCAGGTCTTTGATGCTCGGTTTGCTGGAGAGGAATTCGTCGATCGGCTTGCTCAGCGCGCTGTTCCAGTACTGGTCGAAACTGTGCCCGAGCTGTTCGGCCACCGGGCCCACGCTGAGCATGTCGATGTCGGTGAAATTCAGGTTCGGCTCGGCATCGAAGTACTCGTCGCCCAGATTGCGCCCGCCGACGATGGCCACGCTGTTGTCGGCCAGAAACAGTTTGTTGTGCATGCGCCGGTGTTGCAGCGACAGGTTGAACAGGCGTCCGGCAGCGCGGGTCACGCCGGTGCTGCGACCCAAGTGCAGCGGGTTGAACAGGCGAATCTGAATCTGTGGGTGCGCCGCCAGCGTGGCGATGATCGTGTCCAGACCGTCGCTGGTGGTGTCATCGAGCAGGATGCGTACGCGCACGCCGCGGTCGGCAGCCTTGAGCAGTTCTTCCACCAGCATCCGCGTGCTGACACCGTCGTGAACGATGTAGTACTGCAAGTCGAGGCTGGTTTGCGCATTGCGGATCAGTTCGGCGCGCGCGGTGAACGCTTCAGTGCTGTTGGACAGCAAGCGGAAGCCGGAACGGCCCTGATAGGGCGCGGCCTGGGCGTGGATCGAACGGCCGAATACCGAGCCGGTGGCCGGCAACACCTGGCTGGGTTCGCGCGGTACATCAAGGGTTGCGCAACCACTGGCCAACGAACACAACACGCAGACAGCGAGCAATTTTTTTCCGGGTCGCACGTTGCTTTCTCGGCTGGAGGCTGGGGGGCGGAGTATGGCATGCAGAGGATTTCAAAGACCCTTCAAGGCAGATCCTCGCCACATTGGGTAAACCATTAGTCGTTCGAAAGTAGGAATGAGTTCGCATGTGGCTTTGGACTATTTGCTTTGTCGTTTTTTCTGTTTTGGCTTGGTGCCTATTCCTACATACGGAGCCTACAAAAAACGAAATCATCGCCCCGGCGTTCACGGCCTCGTGAAAGCGATGCACTGAACCACTGCCATTTATAAATAGCCGAACAGGTAGGGACTGATGAAAACATCAACATGGATGGCCGCCGTTGCGGCTGCAGTAATACCCACACTGGCGGTTGCCGAAAGCGTGGACCTGAGCGTGATCGGAACCATCATTCCGACGTCGTGCATTCCCGCGTTTGCCGGTGGCGGCACGGTAGATTTGCGCAAGATATCGGCAGCCACACTGAACAAGACCACGCAGACGCTGCTGCCGACGCACGATATATCGCTGCACATCAACTGCGATGCGCCAGCACCGGTGGAAGTGTCGGTCAGAGACAATCGCGCGGCGACCAAACTGCCGGGTATCAGCGATGGCGCCGGTAACAGCGATGCGGCCTTGTTCTATGGCCTGGGTGAAATCAACGGCATCCGTATCGGTGGCTTTGCGCTGCGCCACGGGCGTCCGGAGGCCGACGGCATCCAGCAGACCCTGATCACCCGAAGCCTGGCGGCGCCGACGTGGCAACTGCCTTCCTCGCCGCTGGTAAGCAATGCCCCGGCGCTGTACTCCTGGGGGACGGGCGTGGCCGCTGGCCCGGTCGCGGCGCGCCACCACGGGTTTCCGATGAGCCTGCTGCCGATCATTGGTCCGAGTAACGCACTGCCGATCACCAGCGAGATTCCGCTCGATGGCTCGGTCACGTTCGATATGTACTACCTCTGATCGTCAGAACCCGGCCATGGCCGGGTTCTTTCTCGCTCTTTCGGCGCGCCCTTTGACGGGGGCGTTGCCATTCCCAGCGGAACAATACCGATGTCGATTTCGATGTGTCGTCCTGTCTTCAGGGCGCTGCCACTGTGCCTGCTCGCCCTGCTTTTGATGCCTGTCGTCCACGCTGCGGGCATGGTGCCGCAGACCCCTGTGCTGGTGGTGGATGAGGGCGTGGGCGAGGCAACCATGAACGTGCGCAATACCGAAACGCGTCCGGCCCTGCTGCATACCACGGTCGTAGACATCGAGCCGCATGATCAGACGCTGTTGCTGTTCAGCCCGTCGGTGGCCCGGGTCGAGGCTGGCGCGGTGCAGCAGGTACGGTTTATTTTGCAGAGCGCCGAACCGTTGCAGACCGAGCGTCTGAAGCGGGTGATCTTTGAGGGGATCAATCCTGTCACAGGTGTCGACGGCGCCCGGGTCAATCTGGGGGTTCGGCAAAACCTGCCGGTGATCCTGCGCCCCGCCGGCCTGCCAGTCGAGCGCGAGCCATGGAAGCGGCTGAGCTGGTCGGCCACGGCTGAAGGCCTGCTGGTCAGTAATCCCAGTCCTTACGTTGTGCGGCTGGCGAAGGCGATTGTTCCGCTGCCGGGCACGCAGGTTGTGGAGCTGCCGCGTACCTGGATCCTGCCCGGAGAGCGCCTGGCCGTCCGGTTACCGTTGAGCTCGACGGTGCGGGCCATGGCCGTACGGATTTTCCCGGCCACCACCTATGGCTTCGCGGTGGATCACTTCGATGCTCCGGTAACGCATTGATGCGCGCTTCTGCCCGTCGGGGACTGGCGCTGGTGATGGCTCAGGGTGTCGGCGTGGCGCTGGCCGGCGAGGTGGTGGAGTTCGATACGCAGATGCTGCGCGAGCGCGGACTCGATCCGGCATTGGCGGCGTACTTTCGCCAGGCACCGCGTTTCTCCCAGGGCACACGTCTGGTCGCGCTGGAGGTCAATGGACAGCCTCGAGGTCGGGTGTTCGTGACGTTCGATGCCGAGGGCGAGCCGTGCCTGCAACCGGCCTTGCTCAAGGCTGCCGGCGTGCGCGCACAAGCGGCTCCGGCGCCGGTCGACCCGTGTCTGACACTGCGCGAAGGTCTGCCCTCGGCCATCGTCGAGCTGCATCCCGGCCAGGAGCAGATCGACCTGCTGCTACCGACCGACCTGCTGGCGTTGCCGGGACCTCAACCGCACACCTTCACCAACGGCGGTGTCGGCGGCGTGTTCAATTACGATGCGTTGGTCATGGGCGGCCAGTCAGGGGGGCAGCGCAGCGATTTTCGCAGCCTGGGTTCGGAGATTGGCTTGAACGCTGGCAACTGGGTTTTGCGCAGTCGCCAGTCCTATACGCAATTGCCCGACAGTACGCGCTTCGAGCATCTGTATGCCTATGGCATGCGCACCCTGGAAGACTACGAAACCAGCGTGCAGATCGGTCAGTTGAACCTGCAGTCGCCCTTGTTTGCCGGCGAAGCGTTCAGCGGTGTGCAGATTCTGCCGGAGGATGCGTTCGCGCAATTGCGCGCGGCACAGCAGGGCGCGCGTGGCGAGGTCGAGGGCATTGCCTGGTCACCCTCGCGAATCGAAGTCCGACAGAACGGCGTGCTGATCTACACCACGCGGGTTCCCGGTGGGCCATTCACTCTGCGCGCGCTGCCATTGTTGAGCACCCAACTCGACCTCGAAGTCAGCGTGCACGAGCAGGAAGGGCAAGTGCGGCGTTTTCGCGTCCCGGCAGCCAGCCTGCAGGATTCACAATTTGATCGCGCCGACGGCTTCAATCTGGCGCTGGGCACGGTGCGACGCCAGGGTGCGGATGATCGTCAGGCGCCATCGTTTGCCACCTTTGGCCGGGAATGGAGTCTGTCGCGAGCGTTGCGCGTGAGCGGCGGGATCCTGGGTGGGGCGGACTACCTGTCGGCAGGCTGGGGGCTGCAGCGTCAATGGCCGGGCAATCTGAGCACCGGTGTGCGCCAGGTGCTGTCCAGTGATCGAGAGACAGGTATTGCAGGGCATCAATTACAAATGACCGTCAGTGCCGTGTTGTCGCCGAATCTGTCCACCAGCGTGGTTGCGGTGCGCCGTGGTCAGGGCTTTCGCACCCTGTCGGACATGGGGTGGAACCAGCAGCGGGGACGCGCCGAGGCCCCCGGGCGCGATCACTGGACATTTTCGCTCAACGGTACTGTCGAGCGCTGGGGGGCATTCGGCATGACCTGGTCGCGCTACACCAGCGTGGACGAACCGCCACACATGCGCCTGGGTTTGTCCTGGTCGCAGACGTTGCCCGAGCGGATCAGCCTGTCGTTGAGTCTTGAGCGCAGCATCGGCGATGTCGACGCGTGGCGTCGGGGCACCTCGGCTTATCTGACGGTCGGGATGCCATTGGATGAGCAGCGCAGGGCCCGTAGCTATGTGCGCAGCGATCCGCGATCCGGAGTGCGCAGTGGCGTGTCGATGAGCGAGGTGCTCAGTGAAACCCTGGCTTATAGCGCCAGCGCCGAACAGCGTGAAGCCGCAGCGCCATCGCTGGGATTGCGGGTCAACGCACTGACGCATTACAGCCGTGTGGACCTGGGCCTGAACCAGCGTGACAGCGCAAGTGAGTTCGACGTGGGCCTGCGTGGCGGCATGGCGCTGCATCGCGACGGTGTGACGCTGTCGCCGTATCCGCTGCGCGAGACCTTTGCCGTGCTCAAGGCTGGTGACCGTGCGGGTCTGAAGCTGTACACGCCGCAAGGTCCGGTGTGGACGGACGTTGCGGGCCGGGCAGTAGCGGCGAGTCTGCCGCCCTATGCGACGGCCAGGCTGGAGGTCGACCCACTGAGCCTGCCGCGCAATGTGGAGGTGCTCGACGGTTATCAGGAGGTGGAGGCCGGGCGCGGCTCGGTTCAGCATCTGGATTTCACCGTCACTCGCGTGCGGCGTGTGCTGTTGAAGGCCAGAACGGTTGATCGGCAATGGCTGCCCAGTGGTTTGCTTGTTCAAGACCGGCAAGGCGCATTCGTGACCACGGTGCTTGAGGCCGGGACGATCTTTCTTCCGGATATCAAACCCGGGCAACTGCTGCGGGTGCAACTGTCGGATAGCGCGCACTGCGACCTGCAATTCAATCTGGCTGAAGCGCCGGACGAGCACGCGTTGATCGAGCCCGTCGACGTGCTCTGTCAGCCTTTGAATCTCACATGAGCGAGTTATTGCGCATGCTTCGACGGATTATCCTGATCACGCTGGGAGCGCTGGCAGCAACGTCGGTCATGGCCAGCGACGCCTGTCAGATGACGCTCTCACCGAGCGCTGTGGACTATGGCATTTCGACGCGGCCGGAGCTGCGCGCCCGGCAGTCGGGCAATGACGGCAGTTTTGGGGTGCGCACGGTTCACCTACGGATTCAATGCCCGGTCGCGCGTTCGTTCACCTGGTCGTTTTCTGCCCCGAACAGCGATGCGCTGGATTATCGGTGGGCAGCGGGACGCTTGCAGCTACGCATAGTGGCGGCGCGTCTGGATGGCGCGCCGGTGCAATGGCAGCGCGAGGGAGGCCGGACGGGCGCGGCGGATTTGCTGCAGCCTGGCGATCGCATCGTGAACCAGCGCGCGGGCAGCATCGCCACCGGGCGCCATCTGGAGGTGGAACTGCAGATCGAAGCCCGCGTCAGCGATACCTCAAGCCGTGTCGCCGACCTTCAGCGCTTCGAGGGGTACGGTACGTTTCAGCTCGAGTGATTCGGACTCGGCCAGCAGCCGGATCGCCGCCGCGCCGACCTTGCGCACCGCTTCTTCGATCTGCGGTGTCGGTTTCGCCGCGTAATTCATCCGCAAACAATTGCGATACTTGCCCGACGCGGAAAAGATGCTGCCGACGGCAATCTGCACACCTTGGTCATGCAATGCACGATTGAGTTTCAGCGTATCGAAAGCCTCCGGCAATTCGACCCACAGCATGAAGCTGCCTTGCGGACGACTGGCGCGAGTGCCGGCCGGGAAATAGCGCGTCACCCAATCGATCATTACGTCGCGATTGCGCTGGTATTGCGTGCGCATTCTCCGCAAGTGCGGTTCGAAGTAGCCACCTTTGAGAAATTCGGCAATGGCAATCTGCGGCTGTGGCGCGGTGGAACCGGTGCTGATGTATTTCATGTGCAGCACCCGTTCCAGATACCGTCCCGGCGCGACCCAACCGATGCGCAGCCCCGGCGCCAGGGTCTTGGAAAACGAACTGCACAGCAGCACGCGGCCATCCTCGTCGAAGGATTTGATCGTGCGCGGTCGCGGGTAGGTGTAAGCCAGTTCGCCATACACGTCGTCCTCGATGATCGCCACATCGAAACGCTGCGCCAGCGTCAACAACGCGCGTTTGCGCGACTCTGGCATGATGTAGCCCAGCGGGTTGTTGCAGTTGGGGGTGATCTGGATGACCTTGATCGGCCACTGCTCCAGCGCCAGTTCCAGCGCTTCGAGGCTGATGCCGGTCAGTGGATCGGTGGGGATTTCCAGGGCTTTCATGCCCAGCCCTTTGAGGGTCTGCATGGCGCCGTGGAAGCTCGGCGAATCCACCGCGACGATATCGCCCTGCTCGCAGATCGCGTGGATGCTGGTGGACAGCGCTTCGTGGCAACCGGTGGTGATCACCAGATCGCTGGCGCTCAACTGACAGCCGGAATCGAGCATCAGCCGGGCGATCTGCTCGCGCAGTTCGAGGGTGCCGTGGATGTTGTCGTAATACAGCCCGGGCATGTCCTGGCGTCGGCTGATCCGTGCCAGCCCACGCAGCAGTGGTTTCAGGGTGGGCGTGGTCACGTCGGGCATGCCGCGACCCAGTTGCACCACGTCCTTGCGCGGTACTGCGCGAATCAGCTCCAGCACTTGATCCCACTGCGAAATCTCCACCGGCCGCTGCGCCGGACGCCCGACGGCGGGCAGCTCCGGCAGCTCGCGGCCCACCGGAACAAAGTAGCCGGACTTGGGTTTCGGCGTTGCCAGGCCGCTGTCTTCAAGCATGCGATAGGCCTGCTGCACGGTGCTCAGGCTGACCCCGTGTTCTACGCTCAGGGCGCGCACCGAAGGCAGGCGATCACCGGGACGGTAGAAGCCTTGTTCGATGCGGGTGCCGAGCAGCTCGGCGAGGTTCACATACAGGGTCATGGCACTGCCTCGATGCAGGTGATTCATTAAACCAGTACAGATGCAGCAAAAATCGGTGATTCAGACGCAGAAGCGGCAAATCTGTATGGGATTAATACAGATGTGTTGAATCTGTAATGCTTTTGCCGACCCGCGCATCATGGAATCTCTGGCTATCCAAGTAAACAGGAGCGACAAAAATGAACGGCTTGAGCGATGTGCGGCTGACGTTACACAGTCAGGAACTGGCGGCAGGGCAGGAGGACAGCGCATGGAATAGCGCCATGCGCAACGCGCCGTCCGGCCTGAGTCGCTGGGGCCTGTTCTGGCATCGTCTGCACACGCGCAAGGCGCTTTTGAATCTGACGCCGGAGCAGCTCAAGGACGTCGGGTTGACCCGGGAGCAAGCAAATGAAGAGGGGTTGAAGCCGTTCTGGCGGATCTGAAACCTGTATTTTTCTGGCGGGCCTCATCGCTGGCAAGCCAGCTCCCACAGTAATTTGGTGTTCACAATATTTGTATTCGCCGCAAAAACCTGTGGGAGCTGGCTTGCCAGCGATGTCGGCTTCAAGGACGCAGCAAAAACATCAGACCAACTCTTTGAGGCGATGCCACAACATCCCCAACGCCAGCAACGGCGAGCGCAGATGCTTGCCGCCGGGGAAAGTGATGTGCGGCACCTTGGCAAACAGATCGAAGCCACCGCTGTGCTGCCCGCTGATAGCCTCGGCCAGCAGCTTGCCGGCCAGGTGCGTGGCATTCACTCCGTGCCCGGAATAGGCCTGGGCGTAATACACGTTCGGCTGGTCATTGAGTCGGCCAATCTGTGGCAATCGGTTGGCACCGATGCCGATCATCTCGCCCCATTGATAGTCGACCTTCACGCCTGCCAGTTGTGGAAACACTTCGAGCATCTTCGGTTGCATGTAGGCGCCGATGTCCTTCGGATCACGCCCGGAATAATGGCAGGCACCGCCGAACAGCAGACGCCGATCCGCCGAGAGCCGGTAGTAATCCAGCGCCACCCGCTGGTCGCAGACCGCCATGTTTTGCGGCAGCAGGCTGTGCGCCTGGGTTTCGCTCAACGGCTCGGTGGCGATGATGTAGCTGCCGGCCGGGAGCACTTTGCCGCTGAGTTGCGGATTGAGGTCGTTGAGGTAAGCGTTGCAGCCCAGCACCAGGGTTTTCGCCCGCACTGAACCTTGAGCGGTGTGGACGCGAACCTCGGTGCCGTAATCGATCCGCGTCACCGCCGATTGCTCGAACAGCTTCACACCCAATTGCTGTGCGGCAGCGGCTTCGCCCAGCGCCAGGTTCAGCGGGTGCAAATGCCCGGAGCCCATGTCGATCAAGCCCCCGACGTAACGTTTGGAGCCGACCACGGTGTGCATTTCATCGGCTTGCAGCAGACGGGTTTCGTAGCGATAGCCGAGGCTGCGCAGCTCTTCGGCGTCTTCGGCGAAGCCTTCGAGGTCGGCCGGCTTGTTGGCGAGGTCGCAGTAGCCCCAGGTCAGATCGCACGGGATCTGAAAGCGCTCGACGCGCTGACGGACGATTTCCACCGCTTCCAGGCCCATCAGTTTCATCTGGCGTACGCCGTCAGCACCGATGACATTGGCGAACTGGTCGAGGCCGTGGCCGACCCCGCGAATCAACTGCCCGCCGTTGCGGCCACTGGCGCCCCAGCCGATCCGGTGCGCCTCCAGTAACACCACGCTGAGGCCGCGTTCGGCCAGTTCCAGCGCGGTATTCAACCCGGAAAACCCGCCGCCGACCACGCACACGTCGGCCATCACTTCACCTTGCAGCTGCGGATGATCGGGCTGCGACAGGCTGCTGGCGGCGTAGTAAGAGGCAACGTGGGGTTGGCTCGCGAAGGTTCGGGCGCGGGCGTTCATGGGCGTCATCCAGCGGCTGAGTGTCGAGAAAATTTGACGGAGCATAAGCCGCACGCCCGAGCACGGGCAACACTAGTCGGTCGTTGCTGTATGGATCACGGCTTTTGCGGCACAATTGCCGCCTATTTCATGTGGGTTACCGTTTCGATGAGTTGCAATCGCCAGACCCTTCGCGACCTGCGTCAGCAGATCCCCACGTTCGACTGCGTGCCCGGCTGCCATGACTGCTGTGGACCGGTGACCACTTCCCCGGAAGAAATGTCACGTCTGCCGCGCAAGACCCGCGCCGAACAGGATGCGGCGATGGAAGAGCTGAACTGTGTGCACCTGGGCCCCAATGGTTGCACGGTGTATGGCGAGCGTCCGCTGATTTGCCGCTTGTTCGGTACCACCAAAACCCTGCCGTGCCCGAACGGGCGGGGGCCGGTGGAGCTGATTCATCCACGGGTGGAAAAGCAGATCTTCGAGTACATGGCTTCGAATCGGCAGGTGCTGGTTTAGCGCAATTGCTGGAACTGAGTCGACCCAATCGCTGGCAAGCCAGCTCCCACAGTGATCGTTGTCGTTCGCAGAATATCTGTTGACCACTGAACCTGTGGGAGCTGGCTTGCCAGCGATGGGGCCGGATCAGGCAGCACAAATCTCAGTCCGGAATCGGCAGGCTCAAACTCTCCTTCACCTCTTCCATCACGATATAACTCTTCGACTCGCGCACATGCGGCAGCTTCAACAGAATGTCGCCCAACAGCTTGCGGTACGAAGCCATCTCGGAAATCCGCGCCTTCACCAGATAGTCGAAATCCCCTGACACCAGGTGGCATTCCAGCACGTGCGGCAGTTTCAGCACCGCGCGGCGAAACTCCTCGAACGTGTCGCCGGATTTGTAGTCGAGGCTGATCTCGACGAACACCAGCAGGCTACCCTTCAAGTGCTGCGGATTCAGGCGGGCGTTGTAGCCCATGATGATCCCCTCACGCTCCAGCCGTCGCACCCGCTCAGTGCACGGCGTGGTGGACAAACCAACCTTCTCCCCGAGTTCGGTAAACGATATGCGCCCGTCTGCCTGCAGGATCCGCAAGATGTTGCGGTCGATCTTGTCCAGCTCACGTTTGGTCTGAGTGTTGGTACGCATAGGGGATGCGCCTCCGTGAAAAGGGTTTTTGCCGAGAATTGTCGCCAAATATAGGCGCTTATATAGTGAAATGCACTGGCCATTCTTTTTTACACTGCGCGCATCATTGCTCTAACAACAGACGTACGCGGCCCCGCCGCGATGAGGGATACAAAAATGCGCGTAATGGTCTTGGGTAGCGGCGTCATCGGTACCGCCAGTGCTTACTATCTGGCCCGTGCCGGGTTTGAAGTGGTGGTGGTCGACCGGCAGCCAGCCGTGGCCATGGAGACCAGTTTCGCCAACGCCGGCCAGGTGTCGCCGGGTTACGCTTCGCCGTGGGCCGCGCCGGGCGTGCCGCTCAAGGCCATCAAATGGCTGCTGCAGCGCCACGCGCCGCTGGCGATCAAGGCCACTGCCGATATCGACCAGTACCTGTGGATGGCGCAGATGCTGCGCAACTGCACCGCCAGCCGTTACGCGGTGAACAAGGAGCGCATGGTGCGTCTGTCCGAGTACAGCCGCGACTGCCTCGACGAACTGCGTGCCGAAACCGGCATCGCCTACGAAGGCCGTAGCCTGGGCACCACGCAACTGTTCCGCACCCAGGCGCAGCTGGATGGCGCCGCCAAAGACATCGCCGTGCTGAAAGAATCCGGCGTGCCGTTTGAAGTCCTCGACCGCGCCGGCATTGCCCGCGTCGAGCCGGCGCTGGCCAATGTCACCGATATCCTCGCCGGCGCCTTGCGTCTGCCGAACGACCAAACGGGCGACTGCCAGATGTTCACCACGCGTCTGGCGGAAATGGCCGTGAAACTCGGTGTGGAATTCCGCTTCGGTCAGGACATCCAGCGCCTCGACTACGCTGGCGACCGCATCAACGGCGTGTGGATCGACGGCAAGCTGGAAACCGCCGACCGCTACGTGCTGGCCCTCGGCAGCTACTCGCCGCAACTGCTCAAGCCGTTGGGCATCAAGGCCCCGGTGTATCCGCTCAAGGGCTACTCGCTGACCGTGCCGATCACCAACCCGGACATGGCGCCGACTTCGACCATTCTCGACGAGACCTACAAGGTCGCGATCACCCGTTTCGACAACCGCATCCGCGTCGGCGGCATGGCGGAAATCGCCGGTTTTGACCTGTCGCTCAACCCGCGTCGGCGCGAAACCCTGGAGATGATTGTCAACGACCTTTATCCTCAGGGCGGCAATCTGACCGAGGCGAGCTTCTGGACCGGTTTGCGTCCGACCACGCCGGACGGCACGCCAATCGTGGGTGCCACGCCGTTCAAGAACCTGTTCCTCAACACCGGTCACGGCACGCTGGGTTGGACCATGGCGTGCGGTTCCGGTCGTTTGCTGGCCGATCTGATGGCGAAGAAAAAGCCGCAGATCAGCGCCGAAGGCCTCGATATTTCCCGTTACGGCAACAAGCCTCAGGAGTCCGCAAAACATGGCAATCCAGCGCCAGCTCACCAATGAGCGCATGAGTCAGATCGTCACCCACAACGGCACCGTGTATCTGGCCGGTCAGGTCGGTGATGACTTCAACGCCGGGGTCGAACAGCAGACCCGCGACGTGCTCGCCAACATCGAGCGTTTGCTGGATCTGGCAGGGACTGACAAGCAGCACCTGCTGTCGGCGACGATCTACCTGAACGACATCGAGGCGCACTTTGCCGGGATGAACTCGGTGTGGGATCAGTGGCTGCCCAAAGGCGCCGCGCCGGCCCGCGCCACTGTCGAAGCGAAGATGGCCAAGCCGAGCATCCTCGTCGAGATTTCCATCGTCGCCGCGTTGCCGTAACCGTTTCAAAGATCCCTCTCCCGGCGCTGTTGGCGGTTCACGCCGTCAGCCAGCGCCGGTTTTTATTCCCATGACCGCCTAGAAGTCTGCCGCCATGCGTCCTGCCCGTGCCCTGATCGACCTAGAAGCCCTGCGCCACAACTACCGAATTGCCCGCGAAGTCACCGGCGCCAAGGCGCTGGCGGTGATCAAGGCTGATGCCTACGGTCACGGCGCGGTGCGTTGCGCCCAGGCGCTGGAAGCCGAGGCCGACGGGTTCGCCGTCGCCTGCATCGAAGAAGCGCTGGAGCTGCGCGCGGCGGGCATCAAGGCCCCGGTGTTGTTGCTCGAGGGCATTTTCGAAGCCGATGAACTGGCGCTGATCGTCGAGCATGATTTTTGGTGCGTTGTGCATTCGTTGTGGCAGCTCGAAGCCATCGAGCAGGCGGCATTGAGCAAACCGATCACCGTGTGGTTGAAGCTCGATTCCGGGATGCACCGTGTGGGCCTGCATCCGAAGGATTACGCGGCGGCCTATCAACGCCTGCTGGCCAGCGGCAAAGTGGCGAAGATCGTGCTGATGAGTCACTTCGCCCGTGCCGATGAGTTGCACGAGCAGAGCAGCGCCGATCAAGTGGCGGTGTTCGAGGCGGCGCGTCAGGGCCTGGCGGCCGAAGTCAGCCTGCGCAATTCGCCGGCGGTGCTCGGTTGGCCGCAGATCCCCAGCGACTGGGTCCGCCCGGGCATCATGCTCTATGGCGCAACCCCGTTCGAAGAAGCCAACGCCGTGGCCGAGCGCCTGCAACCGGTGATGACGCTCGAATCGAAAGTCATCTGCGTGCGTGAATTGCCCGCCGGCGAGCCAATCGGCTACGGCGCCAAATTCATTACCGATAAGCCGATGCGCATCGGCGTGGTCGCCATGGGCTATGCCGACGGCTACCCGCGTCAGGCACCGACCGGCACGCCAGTGCTGGTGGCCGGTAAACGCAGCCGGATTCTCGGTCGCGTGTCGATGGACATGCTGTGCATCGACCTCACTGAGGTGCCGGAAGCAGACCTCGGTTCGACCGTCGAGCTGTGGGGCAAAAACATCCTCGCCAGCGAAGTGGCGCAGTGGGCGGACACCATTCCGTACCAGATCTTCTGCAACCTGCGTCGGGTGCCAAGGCTCTATTCCGAGGGTTGACGCCGCTGCGGGGGCCAAGTGTTGTAAATACTGAACGCTGTCGCCATGATAACGCTCAATATTCTTACAACATCAGGAGGCTCCCGCCTTGGACGTCGGTGAACGACTGCAATCGATCCGCAAGCTCAAAGGGCTTTCCCAGCGTGAACTCGCCAAACGCGCGGGCGTCACCAACAGCACCATTTCGATGATCGAAAAGAACAGCGTCAGCCCTTCGATCAGTTCGCTGAGGAAGGTACTGGGCGGGATTCCCATGTCCATGGTCGAGTTCTTTTCCGAAGAAATCCTGCAGGAAGTCCCGACCCAGATCGTCTACAAGGCCAACGAGCTGATCGACATCTCCGACGGCGCGGTGACCATGAAACTGGTCGGCCGCGCGCACCCGAGCCGGGCCATCGCATTCCTCAACGAAATCTACCCGCCCGGCGCCGATACCGGCGAAGAAATGCTCACCCATGAAGGCGAGGAAACCGGGATTCTGGTGGAAGGTCGTCTGGAACTGGTGGTGGGGCTGGAAACTTTTATTCTCGAAGCCGGCGACAGCTACTATTTTGAAAGTACCAAGCCGCACCGTTTCCGTAATCCGTTCGACGCGCCTGCGCGACTAATCAGCGCAGCCACGCCGGCAAATTTTTAAACACAGAGGCGCCAGGCCATGACGGCGAAGGCATCCGAAGAGTTTTTCCACTGCGCGGTATAACCCCTTCGACTATGGGGTTGTTTCAGTGTGGCGGGCTACCCGCTATACTTGCGCCCGCCTGCGAACCGTGGCCGCAGGCGTGAATAGCCACCATTGAGGGTGAACGCGTGAACCTAATTATGAAAATGCTGGCCGCACCAGCAACCGTACTGGCCCTCTGGGCTGTCAGCGCTCAAGCTGCGACGAATGACGACATTGCCAAGCGCCTCGAGCCGGTCGGCCAGGTGTGCGTTCAGGGGCAGGAATGCAAAGGAATGGAAGTTGCTGCCTCTGCGGGCGGCGGCGGTGGTGCGAAGACCCCGGATGAAGTGATTGCAAAACATTGCAACGCTTGCCACGGCACTGGCCTGTTGGGCGCACCGAAAATTGGTGACACCGCCGCCTGGAAAGACCGCGCCGATCATCAGGGCGGACTCGACGGCATCCTGGCCAAGGCCATCACCGGCATCAACTCCATGCCGCCGAAAGGCACTTGCGCCGATTGCTCGGATGACGAGTTGAAAGGCGCGATCCAGAAGATGTCCGGCCTGAAATAAGCCGCGCTTCTGACGAAAAAGACCGTCTTCGGACGGTTTTTTTGTGCCTGCGATTCGCGACGTGGGCTGTCCTTTGCAGCAAAGTCGAGGCAAGCTCGGTCTACCTCTATTCACGGAACGGGCAGGAGGCTTCAGATGGTGCAGTTGTGTTCGATCGAACAGGCAGTGGACGAGGTGCTCGCACGCTTGCCGGCGCATATCCACATGGGCATGCCGCTGGGGCTGGGCAAGCCCAATCATTTCGTCAACGCGCTGTACCGGCGCATCAAGGATCTGCCCGAGCGACAACTGACGATGTACACCGCGCTGTGCCTGGGCCGCCCGACGCTGGGCGACGGTCTGCAGAAGCGCTTCATCGAACCCTTCGTCGAGCGTGTATTCGGTGATTACCCCGAATTCGATTTTCTCGCCGACCTGCGCCGCGACAGCCTGCCCGCCAACATCCGTATCGAACAGTTCTTCATGCAGCCCGGCAGCCTGCTCAACAGCGCACCGGCCCAGCAGGATTACGTCAGCAGCAACTACAGCCACGCCGCCCGCGACATCAATGCCGCCGGCCTCAATCTGGTGGCGCAGTTACTTGCCAGCAGCAGCGAACATCCCGATCGGTTGAGCCTGAGCTGCAACCCGGACATCACCCTTGACCTGCTGCCGATGATCGCCAAGCGCCGCGATGCCGGGGAGACCATTTTGCTGGTGGGTCAGGTGCACACCGACCTGCCGTACATGCCCGGCGATGCCGAAGTCGATATCGACACCTTCGACCTGCTGATCGACGCAAAGGACAGCAGCACGCTGTTTTCCACGCCGAACATGCCGGTGGGCTTTCAGGATCACTTCATCGGCTTGCACGCCAGTACGCTGGTGCGCGACGGCGGTACGTTGCAGATCGGCATCGGCTCGATGGGAGATGCACTGACCGCCGCACTGCTGGCGCGGCAGGCAGATAACGCCGGTTACCAAGCCTTGCTTAATGACATCAATCTCAGCCAATGGGCGCAGTTGATCGAACGCGAGGGCGGTACCGCGCCATTCGCCAAGGGCCTGTATGGCTGCAGTGAGATGTTCGTCAATGGTTTGCTGGTGCTGGCCGATGCCGGGATCATCCGGCGCAAAGTCTACCCCGACGTGCAGACTCAGGAGCAGGCCAACGCCGGCACCCTCGATGAGTCGGCGCAGACCGATGGCATCGCGGTACACGGCGGTTTTTTCCTCGGCCCGCGCAGTTTCTATGAGCGCCTGCGCGAGCTGCCGCTGAGCAAACGCCTCGAATTCAACATGACCCGCATCAGCTACATCAACGAGCTGTACGGTCAGGAAGAGCTCAAGCGCTTGCAGCGCCTCGATGCACGGTTCATCAACACCGTGTTCACCATGACCCTGATGGGCGCGGGCGTGGCCGATCAACTGGAGGACGGGCGGGTGCTCAGCGGTGTTGGCGGGCAATACAACTTCGTCGCCCAGGGCCACGCGCTGCACGATGCACGCTCGATTCTGATCCTGCGCAGCTGGCGCGAGTCCGGCGGCGAGGTCAGTTCGAACATTGTCTGGGAGTACGGCCACTGCACGATTCCACGGCACCTGCGTGACATCGTGGTCACCGAGTACGGCATCGCCGACCTGCGCGGCAAGGCCGATGCGGTGGTGATCGAGTCGTTGCTCAATATCAGCGATTCGCGCTTCCAGCCGGGGTTGATCGAGCAGGCACAGAAGGTCGGCAAGCTGCCGAAGGACTTCCGCCTCGATCCGCGATTTGCCGACAACACCCCGCAACGCTTGCAGGCCATCGCCGCAAAGCATCCGAACCTGTTTCCGGAGTATCCGCTGGGTTGTGATTTCACCGCGATCGAGCGCGATCTGCTGCGAGCGCTGAACTGGCTGAAGAGCAAATTCAAGCTGAGCGAGATATTGGAGCTGGGCAAGGCCGCGCTGGATGCGCCAGACGCTTCGTTGTATCCCGAGCATCTGGAGCGGATGCAACTGACCAACTCGGAAGGCTTGAAGGAAGACCTGTTCCAGCGCCTGCTGCTCACCGGCCTGAAGGCCACCGCGCAATAAAAAACGACAAAAAAACTGTGGGAGCGGGCTTGCCCGCGATGGCGGTGTATCAGTCAACGTGGATGTTGAAGGATAGGTCGCCATCGCTGGCAAGCCAGCTCCCACAGGAATTGCGGTGTACTTGCGTCTTTCAGCCGTTATTCGATGAAGGTCACGACGCCATCCTTCAGCGACTTCACGCGAGCCAGCGATTCAACACGATAGCCCTGCGAGTCCAGCTCGGCACGCCCACCCTGGAATGACTTCTCGATCACTATGCCCAGACCGGCAACCGTGGCGCCAGCCTGTTTGATGATCGAGATCAGCGCCTGCGAAGCCTTACCGTTGGCCAGGAAGTCGTCGATGATCAGCACGCGGTCGCTGCTGGTCAGGTGACGCGGCGAGATGGCCACGGTGCTTTCGGTCTTCTTGGTGAACGAGTAAACGGTCGCTGACAGCAGGTTTTCGGTCAGGGTCAGGGACTGTTGCTTGCGGGCGAAGATCACCGGCACGCCGAGGTTCAGACCGGTCATGATCGCCGGGGCAATGCCCGAGGCTTCGATGGTGACGATCTTGGTGATGCCCGAATCCTTGAACAGCGTGGCGAATTCGTCGCCGATCAGCTTCATCAGGGCCGGGTCGATCTGGTGGTTCAGGAAGGCGTCGACCTTCAGGACCTGGTCGGAAAGCACGATGCCTTGTTCGCGGATTTTCTGGTGCAATGCTTCCATGAAGCTGTCCTCATTTGGCGCTTTGTGCGCCGAAGGTCTAGTAAAAAGTGGTCAATTCTAGCGCTTTAACATCGCGCGTATATCAGCCAGTGCGCTGTTGCCCCGCACGGCTTTGACTTCGGTCGGTGTGTCGTCGTTGCCTTCCCACGCCAGATCGTCCGGCGGCAGTTCATCGAGGAAGCGGCTGGGCGCGCAATCGATGATCTCGCCGTACTGTTTGCGTTTGGCAGCGAAGGTGAAGGCCAGGGTCTGGCGCGCGCGGGTGATGCCCACGTAGGCCAGGCGGCGCTCCTCTTCGATGGTGTCGGCTTCGATGCTGGAGCGGTGCGGGAGGATTTCCTCTTCCATGCCCATGATGAACACGTAAGGGAATTCCAGGCCCTTGGACGCATGCAGGGTCATCATCTGCACGCCCTCGGCGCCGTCCTCTTCTTCCTGCTGACGTTCGAGCATGTCGCGCAGGACCAGTTTGCCGATGGCGTCTTCGACGGTCATCTCGCCGTCTTCGTCTTTTTCCAGGGTGTTCTTCAAGGCCTCGATCAGGAACCAGACGTTGCTCATCCGGTAGTCCGCAGCCTTGTCGCTGGAGCTGTTGGTGCGCAGCCAATTCTCGTAGTCGATGTCCATGACCATGCTGCGCAGGGCCGAGATCGGGTCTTCGCCGGCGCACTGTTCACGAACCTTGTCCATGAAGCGCTTGAAGCGCGACAGGCGATCGGTGAAGCGGCTGTCCAGATGCTCGCCCAGACCGATTTCGTCGGTGGCGGCGTACATCGAGATCTTGCGTTCGGTGGCGTAGTTGCCGAGTTTTTCCAGCGTCGTGGAGCCGATTTCCCGGCGCGGCACGTTGATCACCCGCAGGAAGGCGTTGTCGTCATCCGGGTTCACGATCAGGCGGAAGTAG
This sequence comes from Pseudomonas sp. W15Feb9B, assembly GCF_000828175.1. Classification (NCBI taxonomy): domain Bacteria; kingdom Pseudomonadati; phylum Pseudomonadota; class Gammaproteobacteria; order Pseudomonadales; family Pseudomonadaceae; genus Pseudomonas; species Pseudomonas sp. W15Feb9B. Next base: position 38,484 of record NZ_JTKF01000035.1, read on the forward strand.
GCCATCAGGTCCTTCACTTCCTGACGCCCGAAGAAACTGTTGCCGCCGCTCAGGCGATACGGCACCTGGTGGTGCTGCAACTTCAGTTCGATCAGCTTGGCCTGGTAGTTGCCGCGATAGAGAATCGCGAAATCGCTGTACGGGCGGTCGGTACGCAAGTGCAGGCTGAGGATTTCCATGGCCACGCGCTCGGCTTCGGCGTCCTCGTTGCGGCAGCGGATCACGCGGATCTCGTCGCCGTGGCCCATCTCACTCCACAGTTGCTTTTCGAATTCGTGCGGGTTGTTCGAAATCAGCACGTTGGCGCAGCGCAGGATGCGGCTGGTGGAGCGGTAGTTCTGCTCCAGCATCACCACTTTCAGCGACGGATAGTCGTCCTTGAGCAGCATCAGGTTTTCCGGCCGCGCGCCGCGCCAGGCGTAGATCGACTGGTCGTCGTCGCCCACCACGGTGAACTGATTGCGCTTGCCGATGAGCATTTTCACCAGCAGGTACTGGCTGGCGTTGGTGTCCTGATATTCGTCGACCAACAGGTAACGCACCTTGTTCTGCCACTTTTCGAGAATGTCGGCGTGCTCTTCGAAGAGCTTTACGGGCAGCAGGATCAGGTCGTCGAAGTCCACCGCGTTGAACGCCTTGAGCGTGCGCTGGTAGTGGGTGTAAACGATGGCAGCGGTCTGTTCCTTGGGATTGCGCGCGTTTTCCAGCGCCTGGGCCGGCAGGATCAGGTCGTTTTTCCAGGCGCCGATCATGTTCTTGATCTCGTCGACGCCGTCGTCGCCTGCGTATTCCTTCTGCATGATGTCGGTCATCAGGGCTTTGACGTCGGTCTCGTCGAAGATCGAGAAACCGGGTTTGTAGCCCAGCCGCGCATGCTCCTTGCGGATGATGTTCAGGCCCAGGTTGTGGAAGGTGCAGACCGTCAGGCCGCGACCTTCGCCGGCACGCAGCAGGGTGCCGACCCGCTCCTTCATCTCGCGCGCGGCCTTGTTGGTAAAGGTCATGGCGACGATGTACTGGGCGCGGATGCCACAGTTCTGGATCAGGTGCGCGATCTTGCGGGTGATCACGCTGGTCTTGCCGGAGCCAGCGCCGGCGAGCACCAATAGAGGGCCGCCGACGTAGTTCACGGCTTCTTGCTGCCGGGGATTGAGTCGGGACATACGAAAATTCGGGAGTCGTTGACGAAATGGGCCGGCATTTTAACAGGCTCAGCGATTTGTGCTGCTCTCTCCGACTTGTGACGCACCACGCGATTCAAATTTGCCGGTTTTGTTACTTTCGCGGAGGATACACGGTGATTTTGCGGCTAATGTTCTCATTCGTGACACAAAATAACGTTCTGATAATCGTTGTCATTGAACATCGCAACGGCATAATGCCCCGCCCACATCATTGCAGAGTCTAGGGAGCTAGCTTGTCTACGCCTGTCGAACCCTTGCGTTTGCTGCTACTGGCCGAAGAGCCAGCGTGGACAGCGTTATTGCGCGAGTGTCTGGCTCCGATGGGGAGCGCGGCGGTGCTGATCAGCGCGCCGAGCTGGGAGTCGGTCAGCAGTCTGTTCGAAGACAATCGCCACGCGGTGTTGTTGACCGTTCCCGCGCTGCAGCCGGCCCCGGGCCGTTGCAGCCTGCCGACGGTGTTGCTGCTGGAGCACGAACCCGCCACCGCGCCGGTGGGTGTCAGTGACTGGCTGGTGTTCGACGCGCTCGACGCCGGCATGCTGCGCCGCTGCCTGCGCCACGTGCGTGAGCGCGGCGTGCTGGAAAACACCCTGCAACGCCTCGCCGAACAGGATCCGCTGACCGGCATCGCCAATCGCCAGGGTTTCCAGACCTTGCTCGCGGCGCGCCTGGCGGAAAACGACGGTCGCGGTCTGGCCCTGGGGCATCTGGATCTCGACAACTTCCGTCACGCCAACGACGCCCTCGGCCATCAGGCCGGCGACCGGCTGATCCTGCAGGTCGTTGCGCGGCTGAAAAGTCAGTTGGAGGCCGGTGATCAGCTGGCCCGCCTGGGCAGCGATGAGTTTGCCCTGCTGATCGACACCCGCCGTGCGCCACAACGCGCCGAGTGGATGGCCGAACGCATCACCGAAGCCTTGTCCGAACCGTATTGGGTCGATGGCGAAAGCCTGTTGATCGGCTCCAGCCTCGGCATCGCCCACGCCCGTGCGCAGGGCGGCGCCGATCCGCTGATGTGGCACGCGCACATTGCCATGCAGCAGGCCAAGAGCACCCAGGGTTGCACGTTCCATATCTTCAACGAACGCATCAACCGCAACGCGCGGAGCATGGCCGACCTCGAAAGCGAACTGCGCCGGGCCTTGCGTCGTGATGAGCTGGAGTTGCACTACCAGCCACGCCTGAATCTGGCGGACGGGCAAATCGTCGGCCTTGAAGCGCTGGTGCGCTGGCGTCATGGCGAGCGTGGTCTGCTGCCGCCGAGCGAATTCGTGCCGCTCGCTGAACAAAGCGGTTTGATCGTGCCGCTGGGTTACTGGGTGATTTCCCGCGCCCTGCGTGACATGCAGGCGCTGCGCGAGCGCGGGCTGCCGGCGCTGCACATGGCAATCAACCTGTCGTTCCGCCAGTTTCAGGACAGTCAGTTGCTGCCGACGCTCAGTCGGCTGATTGCCGAGCGTGGGGTCGAGGCGCAGTGGCTGGAATTCGAACTCACCGAAACCGCCGTGATGCGCCGCAGCGATCTGGTCAAACAGACCATGGACGCCCTCGGCCGCCTCGGCGTGCGTTTCTCGCTGGATGACTTCGGCACCGGGTTCTCGTCGTTCGTGCACCTCAACAGCCTGCCGATCACCTTGCTGAAGATCGACAAGAGCTTCGTCGGCGGCATGGAACAGCGCGAAGAGAACCGCAAACTGGTGCACGCGATGATCAACCTCGCGCACAACCTGCATCTGGAAGTGGTGGCCGAAGGCGTGGAAACACCGGAACAGCTGGAGTTGTTGCGCGGCTTTGGCTGCGACCAGGTGCAGGGGTATCTGATCAGCCGGCCGTTGCCGTTGGCGGAGTTGGTTGAGTACCTGACGTTTGGCTCAAGTCAGCAGGTTTCTGTGGAGGCCGTTTAAAAGATCGCAGCCTGCGGCAGCTCCTACACAATTCCCTGTAGGAGCTGCCGAAGGCTGCGATCTTTTGATCCTAATCTGCGCGAACGGCCTCAAACCTCTGTGACACAGGCTCCAGCCGGATCATCCGCTTCATCTTCCATTCAAACGCCAGCGTCAGGCTCACCGCCGCACACGCCAGACCCAGCGCCAGACCCCACCAGACACCCGTCGGCCCCCAATGCAGGTGGAACGCCATCCACCACGCCGCCGGCGCGCCGATCAGCCAATAGCAACCGAGGCCGACCAGAAACGTGGTTTTTGCGTCCTTGAGTCCACGGATACAGCCCATGGCAATCGTCTGCGTACCGTCAAACAGTTCAAACCATGCCGCCACCGCCAGCAGGCTCACCGCCAGGCGGATCACCTCGGCAAACGCCGGGTCGTGGTGATCGAGGAACAAACCGACCAGTTGATTCGGCAACAGCCAGAACACCATGGCGAAACCCAGCATTACCACTGCACCGAAGACGATCCCGACCCGGCCGGACATGCGTGCATCGCTCAGTTGCCCGGCGCCGTAGTGCTGGCCGACGCGCATGGTGATCGCGTAGGACATCCCCGCCGGCACCATGAACGCTACCGAAACGATCTGCAGGGCAATCTGGTGTGCGCCCAGTTGCGTGCTGCCCATGGTCCCCATGCACAGCGCGGCGAAGGCGAACAAACCGACCTCCACGGCATAGGTGCCGCCAATCGGCAGGCCGAGTCGCCACAGTTCTTTCAGATACTGACGATTTGGCCGCGACAGGCCGGCGCGCAGCGGGTAAGCGTCGTAGGCCGGGTGCCGGCGGATGTGCCAGGCCAGCGCGAGCGCCATGCAGTTGGCAACGATTGCCGTGACCAGTCCGATGCCGGTCAGCCCCAGTTTCGGCAGGCCGAACAGGCCGGTGATCAGCGCGTAATTGAGCAGGAAGTTGGCCACGGTGCCGCCCAGGCTGATGACCATCACCGGCGTCGCCCGGCCGATCGCACTGGTAAAGCCGCGCAGGGCCATGAAGCTCAGATAGCCGGGCAGGGCAAAGGGCAGGGCGATGAGGAATTGCCCGGCGGCCTGGACGTTGGTTTCGGTTTGGCCGAACAGCAGTAACACCGGTTTCAGATTCCACAGCAGCAGACCGGCGCCCAGCGCCATCAGCCATGCCAGCCATAATCCGGCCTGAGTCAGGCGGGCCGCGCCGATGATGTCGCCGGCGCCCTGACGGATCGCCACCAGGGTGCCGACCGCCGCGATCACGCCGATGCAGAAAATCGACACGAACGAATAACTTGCCGCGCCCAGTCCGCCACCGGCCAGCGCCTCGGGACTCAGGCGCGCCATCATCAGCGTGTCGGTCAGCACCATCAGCATGTGCGCCAACTGTGAAGCAATCAACGGCCCCGCCAGCCGCAGGATGGCCCAGAGTTCGGTACGCACAGGATGCTGCATGGTCATCACCACCCATCAATCAAAGGGAACAAGAGACCGTCGATTCTCGGCGCTTGGCAGGGTTTGCACAAAAGGATAAAAAGGATGGGTGGCATGATTAAAACTCATCATGAATAAACCTCGCCGGGGTGGCCGGATGCCGCCAAAGGAGCTTTGTGTATGTCCCGTCGTCTTCCACCCTTGTATGCCCTGCGCGCATTCGAAGCGGCGGCGCGGCACAGCTCGTTCACCCGGGCGGCCGAGGAGTTGTCGATCACCCAGAGTGCCGTCAGCCGGCACATCAAGACGCTGGAAGAACATTTTGCCTGCAAGCTGTTTCACCGCAGCGGACGCAACCTGCAACTGACGGAATCGGCGCGGATGTTGTTGCCCGGCATTCGCGAGGGCTTTGCAGCCCTTGAACGCGCCTGCAATACCTTGCGCGCCGAGGACGACATCCTGCGCATGAAAGCGCCATCGACCCTGACCATGCGCTGGCTGCTGGCGCGACTCAGTCGTTTCCGCCACCTGCAACCGGGCAACGAAGTGCAACTGACCAGTGCGTGGATGGACGTGGATTCGGTGGATTTCAACAATGAGCCATTCGATTGCGCGGTACTGCTCAGTGACGGGCACTTCCCGCCGGACTGGGAGGCCAGCCTGCTGTTTCCCGAAGAATTGATCCCGGTCGGCGCGCCAAACCTGCTGAACGATCAACCCTGGGACGTGGCGCGGCTGGCCTCCACCGAGTTGCTGCACCCGACCCCGGACCGGCGTGACTGGCGCAGTTGGCTGGAGCACATGGGGCTGTCCGATCAGGTGTCGCTCAAGGGCGGGCAGGTGTTCGATACCCTCGAACTGGGCATGATCGCTGCTGCCCGAGGCTATGGGGTGTCGATGGGGGATCTGCTGATGGTCGCCGAAGATGTGGCGCAGGGCCGCTTGAGCCTGCCGTGGCCGACTGCCGTCGCCAGTGGCCTGAATTACTACCTGGTGTGGCCGAAAACCCGTCCGGGGGGTGAACGTTTGCGCCGCCTCAGTGATTTTCTGCAAGGCGAAGTGCGCGCCATGTCGCTGCCGCAGGTCAAGCGCTTGAGCTGAAACGTTAGAGCCGCCACAATGCTGGCCTTGCGCCATAACCCCGCTATTTACTCAAGTATTCGGTTTGACCGCCGAAAATGAGCATGTGGGACCGTCGTGCCGGTCTCCACGATTCCACCCCCATTATTAGAATTTTCCGAGCAGGTGCTGCGATCAAGGAGGATCCGGTGGCTCGGCCAGGAGCTGTTCATGTCTCAACCTCGCGCTCGGATCGCTTCGCAGCTGGGCCTCGCGCTCGCTGTAATACTGGCGATCGTCATCAGCGGCAGTACGGTATTCGCCCTGCGTTCGCTGGATTCCGCCAATCTCGCCACCCGTGAGGAACACCTCGCCAGTGAGGCGCGGCTGCTGGCTGACCAGTTGAGCACCTTCCACGGCACGCTGCGCGAGAGCACCCAGCGCCTGAGCGGGTTGTTCGAGAAGCGCTTCAGCGCGGGCCTGAGCATTCACCCGGATGAACCGGTGAACGTCGCCGGCACCCAGACCCCGGGCCTGCACTTGGGCAGCGAAGTGTTGAACAACAACTTCAAGGAAGTCGACGAGTTCAAGCAAATGACTGCCGGCGTTGCCACGCTGTTCGTGCGCAGCGGCGAAGACTTCGTGCGGGTCAGCACCTCGCTGACCAAACAGGACGGCACGCGCGCTATCGGCACTCTGCTCGATCACGCACATCCGGCCTACGCGAAGTTGATGGCCGGGCAGGGTTACGTCGGCCGCGCGCTGCTGTTCGATCGTTCCTACATGACCCAATACACCCCGGTGCGCGATGGCAGCGGCAAAGTGATTGCGGTGTTGTTCGTTGGTTTTGATTACACCGATGCGCAAAACGCCCAGTTCGACAATCTCAAGCGCTTCCGCATCGGCCAGACCGGTTCGCTGGCGCTGCTGGATGAGCAGAACAAATGGCTGGTGGCGCCGGCGGGCGTCCAGGCATTGGATCAGGCGGTTACGGTGATTGGCGCTCTGGCCAAAACCCCTGGCAAAGGTCAGTTCTGGGGCGACAAGAACGAAGATTTCTACAGCGTTTCGGTGCCATTTGACGGTGGGCCGTGGGCGGTGGTGGCAAGTATGCCGAAAGCCGAAATTCGCGCGGTGACCTGGAGCGTCGGCACGCAACTGGCCATCGGCAGTCTGCTGGCGATGCTGTTGGCGGTGGGTTCGGTGGTGTGGTTGCTGCGCAGCAAACTGGCGCCGCTGAGTGATCTGGTACGTCAGGCCGAAGCGCTAGGCGCGGGTGATCTGAGCGTGCGCCTGAACGTGTCGAGCAACGACGAGATCGGTCAGCTGTCCCGCGCGTTCAACCAGATGAGCCAGGCGCTGTCGACGATGGTCGAACACATCCGCCGCTCCTCGGAAGAGGTCAACAGCCGCGCCCAGGCATTGTCCGGTTTGTCCGGTGGTGCCTACGAAGGCATGGAGCAGCAGTCCGGCGAAATCACCAGCATGGCCGGCGCAGTTGAAGAGTTCAGCGCCACCTCGCTGAACATCGCCGACAACATGGGGGCCACCCAGCGTCTGGCCCAGGAAAACGCTCAGCAGACGCAGATCGGTCGTACTTCCATGGACGAGGCCTCTTCCTCGCTGGAGCAAATCGCTGGCGCGCTGAACACCACGGCTACCGTGATCAACACCCTTGGCCAGCGTTCCCAGGAAATCGGCGGCATTGTCAGTGTGATCACCTCGATTGCCGAACAGACCAACCTGCTGGCGCTCAACGCGGCCATCGAAGCGGCCCGTGCCGGTGAACAGGGTCGTGGTTTTGCCGTGGTCGCCGATGAGGTGCGTAACCTGGCTTCGCGCACCCGTCAGGCCACTGATGAAATCTCCGGGATGATTCACAGCATCCAGCAGGAAACCGGCAACGCCATCAGCACCATGGAGCAGGGCAATGTGCTGATGCAGGAAGGCCTGTCGCGCAACGCCAATGTGGCTTCGGCGCTGGCGCGGATCGATGAACAGAGCCGTTCGGCAGGGCAGCAGTTTGCGGCGATTACCACGGCGACGCAGGAGCAGAGCAGCACGGCGACGTTGCTCAGCAGCAATCTGCAGAGTATTGCGCTGGCCAACAGCGAGCAGCGGGAAGTGGTTTCCAACCTCGCGGTCACCGCCAAAGAGCTTGAAAAGCTGGCGGCGGATCTGCGTTCCGAGGTTGATCGCTTCCGTTGATACGGCCTTGATATAGCTTTCGCGAGCAGGCTCGCTCCCACAGTTTCCGGGGTCGCTCATAAATCGTTTGAGCACCCGAATAGTCTGTGGGAGCGAGCCTGCTCGCGAATGCAACGCCGCCGATCCATGGCAAATCAATCTATATGTCTCTCATCTTTTCTTGCTGAAACGTTTCCGCAGCGCTATAAAAATGGCACAACTCCAATAAAGGCTGCTGCCATGACCCTGCTCAAACTCGCCGTTGCCCTCGGCGCACTCTCTGCTGCTTCCCACGCGATGGCTTGGGATTACGTACTCCTCGATACCAACAAGCCCGCGCAAAACTGGACGATCACCAGTGAGCAGCTCGATGTGAAAACCGGAAAACCTTTCTCCATAAGCCTGCGCACCCTGCACGGTGGGCGACAGGAAGGTGTCAGCATCGTCGATATCGATAACGGCACGATGAAACTCTCGGTGGTGCCAACCCGTGGCATGAATGTCCTGCAGGCCTCCGTCGGCAATGTACGCATGGGTTGGGATTCGCCGGTCAAGGACGTGGTCAACCCGGCCTTCATCGAGCTCAATGGGCGCGGTGGTCTGGGCTGGCTGGAAGGCTTCAATGAACTGGTGACCCGCTGCGGTTACGAATGGGTCGGCCATCCCGGCATGGACAATGGCGAGTTGCTGACCCTGCATGGCCGCGCTGCCAATATCCCGGCCAGCAGCGTCACGCTGCACATCGATGAAAAACCACCCTATGCCATCAGCCTGCGCGGCGAACTGAAAGAGCAGGCGTTCAAGAAAGTCGACTTTTCGGTGATGACGGAGCTTGTCACTGAGCCCGGCAGCACCCGTTTTGCCCTTAACGATACGCTGACCAACAACGGCGATTATCCAAAGGAATACCAGGCGCTGTACCACAGTAACTTCAGCACGCCGTTCCTCGAGCAGGGCGCGCGGTTCGCGGCACCGGTGAAACAGGTCTCGCCCTTCAACGACAAGGCCAAAGCCGAGTTGGCCGACTGGCAGACCTATCGCGGGCCGACCAAGGACTATGACGAAACCGTCTACAACGTCATACCCTACGCCGACGCCAAAGGCGAAACCTTGACCGTGCTGCATGACAAGGCTGGCAGCCTCGGTGTCTCCGTCGGCTTCAATACCCGGCAGCTGCCGGTATTTTCTCTGTGGAAAAACACCGACACCCAAGGGCAGGGCTATGTCACGGGCCTTGAGCCGGGAACCAGTTTTTCCTACAACCGCCGCTATCAGCGTCCGCTGAACCTGGTACCGACCATTGCGCCAAAGGCCAGCCAACAGTTTCAGATCAGCTACAGCCTGCTGGCAGACAAAAGCGCTGTGGATAACGCATTGAAGCGCGTGACCGAGATTCAGGCCGGGCGCGAAACCGAAGTACGGCAGGCGCCGCTGGTGGATTTGACCGAGCATTAAGGCGTTGCCGGGCGGTATTGCAGCGCCTCGGCCAAGTGCTCACGCTTGATCGCATCCACTTGCTCAAGGTCCGCCAGTGTGCGCGCAACCTTGAGCAAGCGATGTGCCGAACGCAGTGAGAGTGTCAGCCGTTCACAGGCTGACTCGAGCCATTTCTCATCGGCTGTGGATAACTGGCAGTGCCGCTTGAGCGCCGGTAGATCAAGAAAGGCGTTGGCACAACGCTGACGTTTTTGCTGGCGTTCTCGTGCCTCGGCCACCACGGCTGCCGCACTGGCACTGTCCTCGCCCGGTTTGACCAATGGATTCAACGCCGTTGCCTCCCGCGCCACCGTCAGGTGCAGATCGATCCGATCCAGCAACGGCCCCGAGAGCTTGTTACGGTAGCGCTGCACCATGTCTGGTGTGCACGAACACTTGCCGCTCGGCTCGCCCAGATATCCACAGGGGCAGGGGTTCATCGCTGCCACCAGCTGGAAACGCGCGGGGAATCGCACGCGATCCTTGGCTCTGGCGATCACGATATATCCGGATTCCAGAGGTTCGCGCAGTACCTCCAATACCTTGCGATCAAATTCCGGAAGCTCGTCGAGAAACAGCACGCCGTGGTGGGCGAGGGTGATTTCGCCGGGTTGTGGTTTCGAGCTGCCACCGACCAGCGCCGGCCCCGATGCAGAATGGTGCGGTTGACGGAATGGACGCTGCGGCCAGTGAGTCAGCGGCACGCCGCTGGCGACCGATTGAATCGCCGCCACTTCCAGCGCTTCGGATTCGGACAGGGGCGGCAGCAGGCCTGGCAGGCGACTCGCCAACAACGTTTTGCCAGTGCCCGGCGGCCCGCTGAACAACAGGTTGTGCGCGCCTGCCGCCGCAATCAGCAGCGCCCGTTTGGCGGCCATCTGTCCTTGCACTTCGTTGAGGTCGGGATAAGGTTTCGCCGCGTGGATCAGCCCGTCCGAGACATAAGGCTCGACCGGCGTATGCCCGTTGAAATGCGCCACGGCTTCCAGCAGATGATCCACCGCAAACACTTTCAGGCCCGAAGCCAGACAGGCCTCCTCGGCATTCGCCCGCGGCACCACCAGGGCCCGCCCGGCCTTGCGCGCCGCCAGCGCCGCTGGCAACACCCCGCGCACCGGCCGCACCGCGCCGGACAGCGCCAGTTCACCAAGGCATTCCACCTCATCCAGCGTGAGACACGGCACCTGCACACTTGCCGACAGAATCCCCAAGGCAATCGCCAGATCAAACCGCCCGCCGTCCTTGGGCAAATCCGCCGGCGCCAGATTCAGGGTGATCCGCCGCGCCGGAAACTGCAGCCCGGAATTGATGATCGCGCTGCGCACCCGATCCTTGCTCTCCTTCACCGCCGCCTCGGGCAGGCCGACCATGGTCAGCGACGGCAGGCCGTTGGCCAGATGAACTTCGACGGTAACGGCAGGTGCATCCACGCCTATTTGGGCGCGACTGTGGACGATGGACAGGGACATGGTCGTTCCTTGAGCTGAATCGGGGGCCGCTTCCTGCGGGTTTTTGAAGGGTAGTCGGGGAAAGGGGAGCTGGCGGGCGCGAACTTTCACTGGATGTTGCGGGAGGAGGTCAACCAATTTCGAGGCGAAAAAAAACCGCCTTGAGTAGACGGTTTTCAGTTTGCAGGCTTCGGTGAGGCCAAGGCCTGCGTATCCTTTGCGGACACACTCGTGTATGTGCAGGTTATGCACGTTTTCACGTTGACGCAAGCACCGACATCATTTGTCCAAAGTCAATATCGCCTTGAAATGATTGACTCATTAAGGTGTGAAACATTGCTTAATCACTTGATACAACTTGTTTAAGTCCCCTTCGAACTACCGGCATAACATCCCCGGCGACGATGCCCACTCCTCGAGTTTTCGTGAAGTGTGGCCAGGAGCTAAAGATTTCATGTTCCTCGACACGGTATGAGACCCGTGCCGGTGCTGTTTTTGGGGAACCCACACCCGGCCGCCTTGGCGGACACACTCGTGTGTAGTCCCGAAGATGTTCGTACGCCGGAAAGTGCATCGGAGGTTTGGCCCCACGCAAGGAGGGCCAAAGTATGTCTAAGTTTCTTAAACATATGTGGCGCCTCGTCAGAATCGCGTTATGGGCTTTTCGCCTGTACGAGTTTCTGCGAGACCGTTGGAATAATTCGTTGTAGAGGATTGATCTGACGGAAACCGCTCCTGCCTCGGCGGGGGCGGTTTAATGTCTACTCGCAAACTTGAAGGCGTCTCGGCCCAGGGGCTGCAGTCTTACTCGGCCGGCGGCGTCAGCCTGGCTTCCAGTTCTGCGACTTTGGCTTCAAGGCTTTCAAGGCGAGCGCGGGTACGCGCCAGAACGACCATCTGACTATCAAACTCTTCGCGGCTCACCAGGTCCAGTTTGCTGAAAGCACTTTGCAGCAGCATCTTGAACTGGCTTTCGATTTCGGCTTTTGGCAGCGGGGTGTCGCCGCTGAACAGGCGAGAGGCAGTGCCGCTCAGGGCGTCGAGGAAGTCTTTGGGCGCGAGCATGGAATGTGTCCTGTAAACAGTGGCGCGCAGTGTATCACGCAGTGTCTATAGTCATTGACGCAGGCCCGGATGCACGCTTTTCGCGCAAGCGGACGGACGGCAGCGCACCGTTGTTGTGCGTAACCGTCGGGCGTTTTTCGTGCAAACGCCTGCGGCAGCGGCCAAGGGACTGAAATCAGAGGAATTTGGCGAGATGGCAAGCTTTCTGCTTAGTCGGTAGTGACCCATGCACTGATGCAGTCGCTGTGACGAATGCAGTGCGGCAGGCGGAGCGGGGAGTTTCGCCGGCAGCGGTTAGCTGGCGTCAGTCGGGCAGGTAAGGCCGACGATGCGTTACAAAGCCAGGCACTGCGCTTAGACTTGAGTCGGGTTTGTTTTCCTGGGGCAAGTCCACCAATTCGGGAGAGAGTTTCATGAAGCTAGTCACTGCCATCATCAAGCCGTTCAAGTTGGACGACGTGCGCGAGTCGCTGTCCGAAATCGGCGTGCAGGGCATTACCGTTACGGAAGTCAAAGGCTTCGGCCGGCAGAAGGGTCACACCGAGCTGTATCGCGGCGCGGAATATGTGGTCGATTTTCTGCCCAAGGTGAAAATCGACGTGGCCATCGACGACAAGGATCTGGATCGGGTTATCGAGGCGATAACCAAGGCGGCCAACACCGGCAAGATCGGTGACGGCAAGATCTTCGTGGTCAATCTGGAACAGGCGATCCGCATCCGTACCGGCGAAACCGATACCGACGCGATCTAAACGCCGCCACAAACCCAACGCCCCAGGAGAAAACAATATGACTCTGCGTAAATTCGCAGGGCTAGGCGCCCTGTTGTCCATCGTAATGCCCGGCCTGGCCATGGCGGCAGATCCGGTGGCGCCTCCAGTCCTCAATTCCGGCGATACCGCCTGGATGCTGACCTCCACAGCCCTTGTGCTGTTCATGACCATTCCCGGCCTCGCGCTGTTCTACGGCGGCATGGTTCGCTCCAAAAACATTCTTTCGGTGATGATGCAGTGCTTCGCCATTACCGGTCTGATCAGCGTCCTGTGGGTCATTTATGGCTACAGCATCGCGTTTGACACTACCGGTATGGAGCAAGGCGTCGTCAACTTCAATTCCTTCGTCGGCGGCATGGGCAAGGCCTTTCTGGCCGGTGTCACTCCGGCGAGCCTGACCGGCCCGGCGGCGTTGTTCCCTGAGGCGGTGTTTGTCACCTTCCAGATGACCTTCGCGATCATCACCCCGGCGCTGATCGTCGGTGCGTTCGCCGAGCGGATGAAATTCTCGGCGATGCTGATTTTCATGGGCGTGTGGTTCACCCTCGTCTATGCACCGATTGCACACATGGTCTGGTCCGGTAACGGCGGCCTGTTGTGGGACTGGGGCGTACTCGACTTCGCGGGCGGCACCGTGGTGCACATCAACGCGGGTATCGCCGGCCTGGTAGCGTGCCTGGTACTGGGCAAGCGCAAAGGTTTCCCGACCACCCCGATGGCGCCGCACAACCTCGGTTACACCCTGATGGGTGCAGCGATGCTGTGGGTCGGCTGGTTCGGTTTCAACGCCGGTTCCGCCGCTGCTGCCAACGGTACTGCCGGTATGGCGATGCTGGTCACTCAGATTGCAACCGCAGCTGCCGCACTGGGCTGGATGTTTGCCGAGTGGATCACCCACGGCAAGCCAAGTGCACTGGGCATCGCCTCGGGTGTGGTTGCCGGTTTGGTTGCAATCACTCCGGCGGCTGGCACCGTGGGCCCGATGGGCGCACTGGTGATTGGTCTGGCGGCGGGTGTGGTGTGTTTCTTCTGCGCCACCACCCTGAAACGCAAGCTTGGTTATGACGACTCCCTGGACGCATTCGGCGTGCACGGTATCGGCGGTATCCTCGGTGCGATCCTGACCGGTGTATTCGCTGCACCGTCGCTGGGCGGCTTCGGCACCGTGACCGACATCGCGGCGCAAGTGTGGATTCAATGCAAAGGCGTCGGCTTCACAGTGATCTACACCGCGATTGTCACCTTCATCATCCTCAAGGTGCTGGACGCCGTGATGGGGCTGCGGGTGACCGAGGAAGAAGAATCGGTTGGCCTGGACCTGGCACAACACAACGAACGCGGCTACAACCTGTAAGTACGCGCATCGAAAAAACTTGCCCGGCTTGCCGGGCATTTTTTTGTCCGGGATTTGTCATTGAGAGAGCAGCTGAAAGGATTTTTCGTACGGCTTTCGTCGTGTTTACGATGGGCATTTTTCTGCGGCCAATGGCTTACATCATTGCAGGAATATTAGGGCCTTTGTTTTTTCCCAGAGCGCGCTAGAATGCGCCCCGAACGTGCGGAGAACTGTATGTGGCAACAGACTCTGATAACCCTGCGGGCACGGCCCCGGGGCTTTCATCTGGTAACGGACGAGTTACTCGCCGGCCTGCCTGAACTCAAGGCGTGCCGGGTCGGTCTGTTGCATTTGTGGCTGCAGCATACCTCGGCGTCGTTGACCATCAACGAGAACGCCGATCCGGCGGTCCGTCGCGACTTCGAACGATTTTTCAATCGTCTGATCCCACAAGGAACAGACGGCTATGAGCATAACGACGAAGGCCTGGACGACCTCCCGGCGCACTTCAAGGCCAGCGTGCTTGGCTGCCAGATCAGTCTGCCGGTATCGGCTGGGCGTCTGGCTCTGGGAACCTGGCAAGGCGTTTATCTGGGCGAGCACCGTGATCATGGCGGTGCCCGTAAAGTCCTCGCCACCTTGCACGGTGAAGGGGCGTAAACCGCTGGTCACCAGCGGTTACCGATTTTTTTCCGGCGACTTTCGACAGTCGCCAAAGCTGGTCTATAACTAATCTGCTTTTCGCAAGTCATGAGGTAGAACATGAGCGACGATGATCTGGAAAACGACGACCTCGAAGTAGGCGACGAAGACGAGGCCGAGGACGGTCTGGAAGCAGCAGCGGAAGACGTTGCTGAAGACGATGGCGGTGACGATACGCCGGCCCCGGCTGCCAAGGGCAAAGCCAAGGCTGCGGTGTCGGTAGACGAGTTGCCGAGCATCGAAGCCAAGAACAAGGAGCGCGACGCCCTGGCCAAGGCCATGGAAGAATTCCTTGCGCGCGGCGGCAAGGTGCAGGAAGTGGAGGCCAACGTGGTCGCCGATCCGCCCAAGAAGCCGGACAACAAGTACGGCAGCCGCCCTATCTGAGGCGTGCCACTTGCTTGCTGAAAAAGCCCGCCGTCGCTGCGGGCTTTTTCATGCCTCGAACAAAAGCGCTCGTTCACTGGGACATTGTGGCGAGGGAGCTTGCTCCCGCTGGGTCGCAAAGCGACCCCAAAATCTGCAGGCGCAGTTTTTCAGGAATATTGTGTTGGCTGGTTTTACGACTGCTGCGCAGCCGAGCGGGAGCAAGCTCCCTCGCCACAAAAAAAACGGTTGTGTGTCAGGTGGCAAGGGCATTCCAGCGGGCGACTACCGCTGGCAAGTCGGTCAGGCTGCGGATCTCCGCATCCGGCTGACGCTCCGCTTCCCAGACCTTGCCCGCCGGGTTGAACCAGATCGCGCGCATACCCGCTTGCTGCGCGCCGGCAATGTCATCGCCTGGATGATCGCCGATATGTACGGCGGTTTCGGCTGTGGCACCACCACGCTGCAACGCCTCGTGAAACAGCCGCGCATCCGGCTTGGCAATACCGATGTCTTCGGCGCACAACGCAAACTTGAAGTAATCGGCGAGCCCGAGGCGGCGCACGTCAGCGTTGCCATTAGTGACCACGCCGAGGGCGTAGTGGTTGGCGAGAATTTCCAGGGTTGGTTCGACCTCGGGAAATACCGTGATCTGGTGCCGTGCCTGCAGGAACACTTCAAAACTTTTGTCGGCCAGATCCGAAGCTTCGCCGTGGGCGTACCCGGCGTCTTCCAGTGCGTGGAACAGCACCCGTCGGCGCAGCGCGCTGATGCGGTGCTTGAGGCCCGGTTCGCGGGTCAGCACCCGTTCGCGAATTGCCCACAGATGCTCCACCGGCACCGCGCCCAGGTTCGGTGCGTGTTCGCTCAGCCATTCGCGCAATACCGCTTCGGCGCTGACGATCACCGGCGCGGTGTCCCACAGGGTGTCGTCGAGGTCGAAGGTGATCAACTGGATGTTCATGAATCGTCGCCTTTGCTGCGTTTGGCCCGTGGGTGGGCGCTGTCGTAGACCGCCGCCAGGTGCTGGAAGTCCAGGTGGGTGTAGATTTGCGTGGTCTTGATGTCCGAGTGGCCGAGCAGTTCCTGCACCGCGCGCAGATCCTGCGAGGATTCCAGCAAGTGGCTGGCGAAGGAGTGCCGCAGCATATGCGGGTGCAGGTTCTGCCCCAGTTCGCGCTCGCCGGCCAGTTTCACCCGCACCTGAATCGCCCGTGGGCCGAGTCGTCGGCCTTGCTGGCTGACGAACACAGCGTCGTCGGCCGGGTTGGTCATGGCCCGCAGCGGCAGCCATTGCTCCAGTGCTTCGCGGGCCTTTTTGCCCACCGGCAGCAGGCGGGTCTTGCTGCCCTTGCCGAGCACCTGAACCATGCCGTCGGCCAGATCCAGCTGATCGAGGTTGAGCCCGGTCAGCTCGGACAGGCGAAGGCCCGAGGAATAGAAGAGTTCGAGAATCGCCTGATCGCGCCGCGCCAGAAAATCATCCTCGACGGCACCTTCCAGCAGTTGCAACGCACGGTCGGTGTCGAGGGTTTTCGGCAGGCGCCGTTCGCCTTTCGGCGGCGCCAGACCGGTCGCCGGGTCGTGGTCGCACAGACCTTCGCGATTGAGGTAGTGATAGAGCCCGCGCACCGCCGAAAGCAATCGGGCGAGACTGCGTGACGATTGTCCCTGAGCATGCAGCCGGGCGATCAGGCTGCGCAGACGCTGAATATCCAGCGCCGCCCAGCTGCCGATGTTCTGCTTGATGCACCAGCCGAGGACTTTATCGAGGTCGCGGCGGTAGGCCGACAGGGTGTGCGGCGACACCTGTCGCTCACTGCGCAGGTGTTCGCAGTAAGCGTCCAGTTGTCGTTCCATGCTCAGCGTACCGAGCGCAGTGAGCTGTTGACCCGTGGCAGCACGCGGCCCATGACTTCGGCGATGTAGCTGAGAAACAGCGTGCCGACCGAACTCTTGTAGTGCTGCGGATCGCGGCTGGCGATGGCCAGAATACCGTGGATGCCTTGGTGGCTGACGGCGACCACGGCGGTGGAGCCGATCTGCTTGCGCTGTTCTTCGCCGAACAGGAAGTCCAGCTCATGCTCACGCAGGCTGCCGCTGACGCTTTTGCCTTCGGTGAGCAGGCCGCCGATGGCGGTTTGCGCGTCGGCGTGGGTCACCCAGCGGCCGACCGAGGCCGGATTGTCGCCGAGCAGGATCAGGCTGACAAAAGGCACCTGGAAATCCTGACGCAGACTGTCTTCGACACTGATCACCACGTCTTCGAGGCTGGCGGCGTCCATCAGCGACAGGATCAGGCGACGGGTCTTGTCGAACAGCCGGTCGTTGTCGCGGGCGACGTCCATCAAATGCGAGAGGCGATGACGCATCTCGATGTTGCGGTCGCGCAAAATGCTCATCTGCCGTTCGACCAGCGATACGGTGTCACCGCGCTGGTGGGGAATGCGCAGGGCGGGCAGCAGTTCTTCGTGCTCGACGAAGAAGTCCGGATGAGCCTCCAGGTATGCGGCAACCGCTGCCGCCTCCAGGCTCTCGGACGCTGATTCGTCGGACTGTCGGGCGGGTACCTGAGGCTTATCGGTCATGGTTTCTGCTCACTCAAAGACGCACTTGTCCTTCGTATACACGCACTGCCGGGCCGGTCATCAGCACCGGATGGCCGGGGCCTGCCCATTCAATGGACAGACGCCCGCCGGGCAAGTCGATCAACAGCGGCGAATCCATCCACCCCTGGCTGATAGCCGCGACAGCCGCGGCGCAAGCGCCGGTGCCGCAGGCTTGGGTCTCCCCGGCGCCGCGTTCCCAGACGCGCAATTGCGCGCGGTGGCGGTCGATGACCTGGATGAAACCGACGTTGACCCGCGCCGGAAAGCGCGGATGGTGTTCGATTTTCGGTCCCAGTTCATGCACCGGTGCGGTATTGATGTCCTGCACGCGCAGCACCGCATGGGGGTTACCCATCGACACGGCGGCCAGTTCGACCGTGGTGCCGTCGACTTCCAGCTGATAGCTGGACGCCTGCGCCGGTGCGTCGAACGGAATGTCCGCCGGGACCAGGCGTGGTGCGCCCATGTTCACTCCGATCTGGCCGTCGTTACGCACGTCCAGCTCGATGATGCCGCCCTTGGTCTCGACGCGAATCTGCCGTTTGGCGGTCAGGCGTTTGTCGAGCACGAAGCGCGCGAAGCAGCGCGCACCGTTGCCGCACTGTTCCACTTCCGAGCCATCGGAGTTGAAGATCCGGTAACGGAAATCCACGTCCGGGTTGCTTGGCGCTTCGACAATCAGCAACTGGTCGAAACCGATACCGGTGTGCCGGTCGCCCCATTGCTTGGCGTGCTTGGGCTGAATATGCGCGTGCTGGCTGACCAGGTCGAGAACCATGAAGTCATTGCCCAGGCCGTGCATTTTGGTAAAACGCAGCAGCATGGGTTACTCCGGCAGCAGGCTTTCGCCGGCAAACAGCTCGGCCACGGTTTCGCGGCGGCGCACTTCAAAAACCTGATCACCGTCTACCAGCACTTCAGCGGCACGGCCGCGGGTGTTGTAGTTGGAACTCATCACAAAGCCATAGGCACCGGCCGAATGCACGGCCAGCAGGTCGCCTTCTTCCAGCGCCAGCTCACGATCCTTGGCGAGGAAATCGCCGGTTTCGCAGATCGGGCCAACCACGTCGTACTGGCGCGCGGCGCTGTCACGCGGCTTGACGGCGGTGACGTCCATCCAGGCCTGATACAGCGCCGGGCGGATCAGATCGTTCATCGCCGCGTCGACGATGGCGAAATCCTTGTGTTCGGTGTGCTTGAGGTATTCGACCTGGGTCAGCAGCACGCCGGCGTTGGCGACGATAAAGCGGCCTGGCTCGAACACCAGTGCCAGGTCACGACCGTTCAGACGCTCACGCACAGCCTTGATGTAATCGCCGGCCAGTGGCGGCTCTTCATCGCGATAACGCACGCCCAGGCCACCGCCGAGATCGATGTGGCGCAGGTGAATGCCGCAATCGCCGAGGCGGTCGACCAGGTCCAGCAGACGGTCGAGAGCGTCGAGGAACGGCGGCAAGGTGGTCAGTTGCGAGCCGATGTGGCAATCGACACCGATCACTTCCAGGTTCGGCAGGTGCGCGGCACGCACGTACACGTCTTCGGCGTCGGCAATGGCGATGCCGAACTTGTTCTCTTTGAGACCGGTGGAAATGTACGGATGGGTGCCGGCATCGACGTCCGGGTTGACGCGCAACGAGATCGGCGCGCGAACGCCCAGCTCGGCGGCCACCACTTGCAGGCGCTCCAGTTCGTCGGTGGATTCGACGTTGAAGCAGTGCACGCCGACTTCCAGCGCGCGACGCATGTCATCACGGGTCTTGCCGACACCGGAGAAGACGATCTTGTCGGCGCTGCCGCCAGCGGCCAGTACACGCTCCAGTTCGCCACGGGAAACGATGTCGAAACCGGCGCCGAGACGGGCCAGAACATTCAGCACGCCGAGGTTGGAGTTAGCCTTTACGGCGTAGCAGACCAGGTGCGGCACGCCCGCCAAGGCATCGGCGTAGGCCAGATACTGGGCTTCGATGTGCGCACGCGAGTAGACATAGGTGGGCGTGCCGAAGCGATCGGCGATGGCGGACAGCGCCACACCTTCCGCGAACAGCTCCCCGCCACGGTAGTTAAAAGCGTCCATGGCGATCCCTTATTGGTAAACGTCGTGCTTGTGTGCTTTGGACGGCTGCTTTTGCGAAGACTGGGCTTGCTCGGCCGGGTCCTGATCGTCATCCGGCAGGTACAGCGGGCCTTTTTGACCACAGGCCGAAACGAGGCAGGCAACCGCGACGAGCGCAGCAAGGGAAGAGATCAGGCGCTTCATGGCGAAATCCTTGAAAATGCGTTAATTGCGCCGGAGTATACCGGCCACCCGGCAGCTTGCCTATGCGAGGGGGTTCCCGTCCGGCGGGGCTCTCTGGATACACCTGGAGCCTTGTGGGAGCGAGCCTGCTCGCGAAGAGGCCGGCACATCCGATATGTTTGCTGGCTGACACACCGCTTTCGTCGGATCGCCGCCCGGAGCCGGCTCGCTCCCACAGGCGCCAGTGCTGGATGGGAAACGGTGCTTGGTCGTTAATCTTTGCAATCGGCCGGCAGCGCCCGTATCTTGCGGCGCTTGAGCCTGACCCGACATTTTTTGAGGTTGCCACAATGAGTTTGTCCGAAGCGCGTTTCCACGATCTGGTCGATGCCACCCAGCAGGCGTTGGAAGAGTTGCTGGAGGATCATGCCGACGATATCGAGATCACGGCCGGCATGATGACCATCAAGTTCGACAACGGCAGCCAGCTGATCATCAGCCGCCAGGAGCCGCTGCGTCAGCTGTGGCTGGCGGCGCGTTCCGGTGGTTTCCACTTCGACTACGACGAAGAGTCGGGCAAATGGAGCTGCGAGAAGTCTGAAGAACTGCTCGGTGAAGTCCTGGCTCGTTGCGTTCAGGACCAGACCGGCCTTGAGCTGGATTTCGAAGAGATCTGATCGTGACCGAGGTTGCCCCGCGCCCACCCAAGCCGCTCTACAGCAACGTCAGCCCAGCGGTGCCGTCACCGTGCACTGGCGTTTGCCGGCTGGATGAGCAGAAGGTTTGCCTTGGCTGCTTCCGCCATGTCGAGGATATTCGCGAATGGCGCTCGGCGGACGATCAACGCCGCCGGGTCATCTGCCAGCAGGCTGCCGCACGAAAATCACATGCCTGATCCGATCTGTGGCGAGGGAGCTTGCTCCCGCTCGGCTGCGCAGCAGTCGTAGGAATTTCAGGGCCGCTACGCGCCCCAGCGGGAGCAAGCTCCCTCGCCACAAGGGTCTCCTCCGGTCTGGAAGGTGGCTTGTATATTTTTTGAGCTGTGATAGTGTCCGAACACGCCTCAACCCATCGAGGCCCGGTGAAAACCCCGTCTTTTTTGGCGGGGTTTTGCTTTTTTTGTGTGCAGAAGAAAGGAGTCTGCCCGGATCATGACCGCACCTTCCATCACCCTTACCCGTCTGGACGTACAACGTCTGGAGCGCCTGATCGACAACCTGAACGAGAAAGACCAGGCTGCGCCGGGCGTGATCGCGCTGCAAACCGAACTGGACCGCGCCGATACACTGGTCGGCCACGATGAAGTGCCCGCTGATGTCGTGACGATGAATTCCCGCGTGCACTGCCGCGAAGAAGGCAGCGGCAAGGATTATCACCTGACGCTGGTCTACCCCAAGGATGCCAACGCCGACGAAGGCAAGATCTCGATCCTCGCACCGGTCGGCAGCGCGCTGCTGGGCCTGAAGGTCGGTCAGCACATCGACTGGCCCGCGCCGGGTGGCAAGACCCTGAAACTGACCTTGCTGGAAGTCGAGTCACAACCAGCCAACGGCGGTGATTTCCGCGAGTGACCCCGCCTCAGATCTGTTCGAGCGCCTCGTTCAGGGCGCGCTCCAGGTCGGCCTTGTAGCGCAAATACAGATTGCTTGAACTCTGCCCGTCACCAAGCAGGCCCGAGAGGTCCAGGTCGGTGATATAGCAGCGATAGCGCTCGGTCTCGCGGCGCTGTTCGACGATCTCCCGGGCGACCACGCGAAACAGCTGGTCGCCATGTTCGAGCTCGCTGAATTCTCGTTGATTGCAATACAGGGTGACCTGCACTTCGCCCGGTGCGGCTTTGCCAATGATTGCCTGCACATCGTAGAACGGTTTGTTCACCGGGGTTTGCGGCGCCGGCCGTGCTTCGACCCGGCGCGCGCGCCCCGGGCCTGAAGGCAATAACTGGTAATACAAGGTTTCGAGGCTGATCGCCGGGCTGCCGTCCATCGGCAACAGTGCTTCTCGCCGGTACTGGATCGATTGCAGGAAACGCTGCAGCGGCACCAGCAGGCTCTGTTCGTCGTGATACGGCAGATGTTGTTGCCACAGCGCGTTGAACTCATCCAGCACATACAACTCGGCCTGTTGTTCGGTGATCCGGTAGAACACCTGAATCGCCTCCGGCTGACCCATGGGCAGAATCAGCGCGAGGTCATGATCCTCCAGCGCCATCGGATCCAGGTGCAGCGGGCTGTAGCGCGGCTGTTCTTCGCCCAGATAATCCAGCAGCGCCGGCAATGTCGCGAGGGCTACGTGATTGACCTGGCCCGGCACCAGTTCCAGCACGTGATAGTGCTGTTGCACCTGAATCAGGTAGCGGTGATTGAGCTCGCTGAGCAACAGGGTCTGCGCGGTGTCGATGACTTCTTCGACGCGCCGGGCAATGAACTGTGCGCGGTTGTGGCAGAAGCAGCGCACTTTCAATGACGGCTGCTGCGGGCCGCGCGGCAGGTTGTTGAGGTAGTCGCGCAGGCAATCGAGCAATGCGTGGGGACCGTCGAAGCGGTTGACCAGCACTTCATTCCAGCTGTTGAGCGTGACTTGATCGAGGGTCAATACAAGGTTTTCGCGCACCCCGGCGTAACTCAACGAATCGGTGCGCTCGGTGGTCATCAGGATATTCAGGTCGCGATGATGCTTGAGCGGGTCGACACCGACGTTGACCAGTATCAGCACCTCGCTCGGCATCGCGGCGCGCAGCAGCGGCTCTTCTGCAACGGTTGGCAGGGGCAGGGCGATGCACTGCTGCAGGCTGCCGAGCAAGTTGAACAACTCGAACTCGCTCATGTCGCTGGTGCCGGGATGAAGGGCCAGGCGCGTGCTGCTGTCGATCACGCCGTTGCGATGGCACCAGGTCAGCAGCTCGAGCAACTCGCGGCTGCGCTTGATCGGCGCAAAGTGCTCCCATTCCAAAGCGTTCAGACTGCCGTTGTACAAGCCCCACTGGGTTTGCCCGGGTTCTTTCTTGTTCGGCGACTGCACCAGGGTCAGGGTGTCTTCGGCCAGGTCCGGGGCGATGCCGGGATTGATGAATTCGACCTTGTCGGCCTTGCGCTCGAACGCCGCGTACAGGCGGCGCCCGAGCACGTTGAGATCACGCTTGTTGATCAGGCTGACGGTCTGTTCGCTGCGGGCGAACTGGGTCAGGAAGCGGTAGCTGTAATTCAGCTCATTGACCAGGGCGCGGCGTTCAGCGCTGACCTGGCGGACTTTCCACTGGCTGCGGCTGTCGAGCAGGGCCAGTTGGCGCTGATCCCAATGCCATTCGTGCGCCAGGCGTTCCAGCAGCGAGCGCTGCCAGCTCTGGGTGCGGCTGCTGCCAGTGAGCTTGCGGTTGACCTTGAGGTACAACGCGCGTCGTACCAGCTCCAGCCGCTCCGGCTCGTTGCGGGCGGTCAGGTACTCTTCGATGCGTCGGTACACGACCATGTACGGATCCAGCTCATCCAGATCCAGTTGATTGGCAAACACGGCCTGCTTGTAACGCAGACTCAGGCACTGCACGTTCGGGTGTTCGCTGGCGTAGACCTCGGTCAGCAACAACTTGAGTACCGATTTGTAGGGCGACTCAATGCCCTTGAACAGTTGCCACAGGCCGGCGCCGATGAACTCGCCCGGCGGAATCCTCGCCAAATGCCCGAGATCCAGCGTCTCGTCGGCGCGAATGAAGCGCTTGGACAGCAAAGTGTGGGTGTACAGGTCGTACGCACTTTCTTCGTAGACCGGCACCAGCCACCAGATCGGCGTGCGTCCGCCCAGCCAGATCGCGGTGCGATAAAACTCGTCCAGCAGCAGATAGTGCTGAGTGCTGCCGCAATTTTCGGAGCTGAGTTGGCTGTCGCGTTCGCCTGTGACGAAACGCACCGGGTCGATCAGAAAGAAGTGCGCCTCGGCGCCCTGGGTCGTGGCCCAGGCTTCGAGCAGCTGGCATTTTTTGCGCAGCTCGGCGATCTCGCTTTCGCCCCGATCCGGCGCATGGCAGACCCACACGTCCATGTCGCTCTGATCGGCCTGGGCCAGGGTGCCGAGGCTGCCCATCAGGAACAGCCCGTGAATTGGCCGTGGCGGGTTGCTGCCGTGGCGTGGTTTGTAGGAGAACGAGCGAGTCAGGCGTTGTGCTTCGGCGAGGGCGGTAGCGTCCGGTTCATAGTTGGACAGCCCGGCTGGCGTGCTGCCGGAAACATAGCCCGGCAACAGCGGGTGATTGACGTGGAAGAACAGCGGCAGCAGGGTCAGCACGCCTTGCTGGCGGGTCGACAGACCTTCGAGTGCCCGGCCAAGGCGACCTTCATTGAGCTTGAGAAAACGCGCGCGCAGCTGGCTGAGTACCTTGCGGTCGATGCCTTCGTCCAGATCGGGGCGGATTTCGTGGGTGCGCGTCATGTCAGCTCAAACCGGCTCGTGGGCTCGGACGAAGAGGGTCTCGGAATGGGAGGCAGTTTAGCCTTTGCACGGCGGGACTTTTAAGCTGAATTTGTTTTTTGACGTCAGATTTTTAGCGCGAGGGCCAGGCAGGCCCGCGGAAATCCCGTGGCAGGAGTTCCCGTGGGCAAAAGAAGGGGGAATCAGGCGGTTTCCTGCTCTCTCAGAATGGTCAGCACGGTTTGCACATTTTGCGCGGCATCGCGACCCAGGCTGGTCAGATACCCGCCATCGGGCTGGTCGGTGAGTTCTTTTTCGAAGAGGCGTTTGGCGGCGGCAATGTGTTTCGGGGCAGCGGTCTGATGAATTTTCAAACCTTCCTGGGAACTGTCCAGGTTGAAGAGTGCGAGGACTTCCAGTTCGGCAACCAACTCAGGGGTAAGCGACATAAGGACTCCAGACTTTCTAGGAATTGGACGACAGCGTCCCTAAGGTGAACCCGCTTTTGCGGCATGTCCAGTGCTCAGATCAGGGATTTTGTCTTGAGGCGGATTCCAGTGTAGTCGGGGCCGGAGAGATGGCTGGATGGATGGGTGACAAATTGTGTGGGAGCGAGCCTGCTCGCGAAAGCGGTGTGTCATATAGCGTTGTTTTTGCTGATACACGGCATTCGCGAGCAGGCTCGCTCCCACAAGGGGATGTGTTTTGCTTACTGCTTTTCCGGTGGCAGCTCTGGCAGCGCACGCAGTGCGGTTTCATACCACTCGGTATCGAACGCGCGGTCTTCGTCGAGCATCGCGTCAATCTCATAGGCCAGTACGTGCGCCATCAGGTTGAGGATCTCTTCGCGCTCGCCACCCACGAGGGTCAGCTTGTTGAAGGTCGCCTTGGCGGCTGGCGGGTTGTCGCTTTCGATCTGGTTCTCGATGGCTTCGATCAGCGTCGCCTCGGTGAACTCTTCTTCGTCGTTGTCGATGTCTGTCGGCTCGCTCATGGCAGGCTCCTCAAGGAAAGGCGCCAGTTTACCCGCATTCAGCGGCGTGATGCTGCTGGCAGGATCGTGACGGGCGATCTATAAACAGTGCCTGCCCACCCCGCACGGCCTGGAGGCTATGTGATGTTCAAGCTCTATGGATTCGCTGTCAGCAACTACTACAACATGGTCAAACTGGCGCTGCTGGAAAAAGGCCTGGCGTTCGAAGAGGTGACGTTCTACCCGACGCAGACCCCGGAATCGCTGGCGATCAGCCCGCGCGGCAAAGTACCGGTACTCGGTGTCGATGCCGGATTTATTAACGAAACCGCGATCATCCTCGAATACCTTGAGCAGACCCAGAAAGGTACGCCGCTGTTACCGAGCGATCCATTCGAGCGAGCGCAGGTGTTGGCGATTGCCAAGGAAATCGAGCTGTACATCGAGCTGCCGGGGCGCGCCTGTTATGGCGAGGCGTTCTTCGGCGCGACGGTGCCGGACGCGATCAAGGAGAAAACCAAAGCCGAGCTGTTGCTGGGTTTTGCGGCACTGGGCCGACACGGCAAATTCGCCCCGTACGTGGCGGGCGACAGTTTGAGCATCGCGGATCTGTACTTCCTGTACAGCGTGCCGCTGGCCTGTGCGGTCGGGCAAAAGTTGTTCGGGATCGATTTGCTGGCGGAGATGCCGAAAGCCAAGGCGCTGCTGGAGCGGCTTGAGCAGAATCCGCATGTGCAGAAGATTGCGGCGGACAAAGAGGCGGCGATGCCGGCGTTTTTGGCGATGATCGCTGCCAAGAAGTGAGTATTGCGGCGTTTGTAAATAGGTAATCGCTGGCAAGCCAGCTCCCACAGGTCTTTGGGTCGAACACAAAATTGTGTTCCAACAAAGAACCCTGTGGGAGCGGGCTTGCCCGCGATGCTTTTAGCGGCTTGCGATCAACGCCTGACCGCGAACCACCGCTGCCTTGACCTGCGCCGGCGCTGTCCCGCCGATGTGGTCACGGGCATTCACCGAGCCTTCCAGCGTCAGTACGGCAAACACGTCCTGCTCGATCTGGTCGCTGAACTGGCGCAATTCTTCCAGGCTCATCTCGGCCAGATCCTTGCCAGTGTCCACGCCGTATTTCACCGCGTGACCGACGATTTCGTGGCAGTCACGGAACGGCAGGCCACGGCGTACCAGGTAGTCCGCCAGGTCGGTGGCGGTGGAGAAACCGCGCAGGGCCGCTTCACGCATGATCGCGTGTTTCGGCTTGATCGCCGGGATCATGTCGGCAAAGGCGCGCAGCGAATCGCGCAAGGTGTCGGCCGCGTCGAACAGCGGTTCCTTGTCTTCCTGATTGTCCTTGTTGTAGGCCAATGGCTGGCCTTTCATCAGGGTCAGCAGGCCCATCAGCGCGCCGAATACACGGCCGGTCTTGCCGCGTACCAGCTCCGGCACGTCCGGGTTTTTCTTTTGCGGCATGATCGAGCTGCCGGTGCAGAAACGATCCGGCAGATCGATGAACTGAAATTGCGCGCTGGTCCAGAGCACCAGCTCTTCTGAGAAGCGCGACAGGTGCATCATCGCAATGCTCGCGGCCGAGCAGAATTCGATGGCGAAGTCGCGATCGGAAACGTTGTCCAGCGAGTTACCGCCGACGGCATCGAAACCCAGCAGTTGCGCGGTGTATTCGCGGTCGATCGGGTAGGTGGTGCCGGCCAGCGCAGCGCTGCCCAGCGGCATGCGGTTGGTGCGCTTGCGGCAGTCGACCAGACGCTCGTAGTCGCGGCTGAGCATTTCGAACCAGGCCAGCATGTGGTGGCCGAAGGTCACCGGTTGTGCGGTCTGCAGGTGAGTGAAGCCGGGCATGATGCTCGCCGCTTCACGGTCGGCCTGCTCCAGCAGGCCTTTTTGCAGGCGAGTGATTTCGGCCAGGATCAGGTCGATTTCGTCACGCAGCCACAGGCGGATGTCGGTGGCGACCTGGTCGTTACGGCTGCGCCCGGTGTGCAGTTTCTTGCCGGTGATGCCGATGCGGTCAGTCAGGCGCGCTTCGATGTTCATGTGCACGTCTTCGAGGTCGACGCGCCAGTCGAACTGGCCGGCCTCGATTTCGCCCTGGATGGTCTGCAGGCCATCGATGATGCTGTCGCGCTCGGCATCCGTCAGCACGCCGACCTTGGCCAGCATGGTGGCGTGGGCGATCGAGCCCATGATGTCGTGGCGATACAGGCGCTGGTCGAAAGTGACGGAGGCGGTGAAGCGGGCGACGAAGGCGTCGACGGGTTCACTGAAGCGGCCGCCCCAGGACTGATTGGTCTTGTCAGTGCTCATGAATTCGCTCGTATCGGCTTGGAGAAAGAAGGCGTGAAACGCTGGCGCGGATAATAACAGGGTTGCCAATCCTGTCGCTGACACCGGTCGATACGTTTTTTTCTCATCTGCTCGTTCATAGTCGGCGCTGTCTGCAGGGGATTTGCGCAAGGATATTTTTCGATTGAGCAATATCGGCCCGGCAAGCGTCTACAGTTGGACATAAGGGTCGGCGCGACTGCAGATCGCGCTAAGGTCTGGACGCCGACTATAAGAAGAGGGGGTGGGTGGATTTGTCCTTTGGCATACCCCGTGAAAAACGCAGAAAACAGCGGGCTTTGAGCAGTACGACCCGGACACTGGCAAATATTGCTGGCCGACGTACGGCACTTTTTGGCGCTCGGGCTAGTCTTAGCGTGGATCGCGGTGACGGACGTCACTTCACCTGTCTACGCTATCCTTGTGCGAGACTCACGCAGGAATCCAGCGCAATATGAATGTCCTGATCGTTGATGACGAACCACTGGCTCGCGAGCGCCTCAGCCGAATGGTGAGCGAGCTCGAGGGTTATACAGTTCTGGAGCCCAGCGCCACGAATGGCGAAGAGGCGTTGGCGCTGATCGACAGCCACAAGCCGGATATCGTGCTGCTCGATATCCGCATGCCGGGCCTCGATGGCCTGCAGGTGGCTGCCCGTCTGTGCGAGCGTGAAACGCCGCCGGCCGTGGTGTTTTGCACCAGCCCCGATGAATTTGCCGTGGAAGCCCTGCAGGCCAGCGCCGTGGGCTATGTGGTGAAACCCGTGCGAACCGAACATCTGCATGACGCCCTGAAGCGGGCTGAACGTCCCAACCGGGCGCAACTTTCGGCCCTGACCCGGCCTGCCGCCGAAAGCGGCAACGGCCCGCGCAGTCATATCAGCGCCCGAACCCGAAAAGGCATCGAACTGATCCCGCTGGATCAGGTGGTCTATTTCATTGCTGATCACAAGTACGTGACCCTGCGCCATGAAAGTGGCGAGGTGCTGCTGGACGAGCCGCTCAAGGCCCTCGAAGACGAATTCGGCGAGCGTTTCGTGCGCATCCACCGTAACGCGCTGGTCGCCCGCGACCGTATCGAGCGTCTGCAACGCACGCCGCTGGGGCATTTCCAGCTATTTCTCAAAGGCCTCAATGGTGATGCGCTGATCGTCAGCCGGCGGCATGTGGCCGGTGTGCGCAAGATGATGCAGGGCCTCTGACCCAGCCTTCGCGCGCGGTTGCACGTTCTTCTGCCGGGCATTGCAGGCCAGGGAGGCCACGCCGTTTCTGATTCAAGTCAAAGTGGATTTGGCTGAGCTGTTATTATCCGTCGTATCTATTCAGTACGGATTGATCCATGTCCTCTCGCGAAATCCGCATCGCCACCCGTAAAAGTGCGCTGGCCCTCTGGCAGGCCGAATACGTCAAAGCCCGTCTTGAGGAGGCCCATCCGGGTCTGCTGGTGACGCTGGTGCCCATGGTCAGTCGCGGCGACAAGCTGCTCGACTCACCGCTGTCGAAAATCGGCGGCAAGGGCCTGTTCGTCAAGGAACTGGAAACCGCGCTGCTGGAAAACGAAGCCGACATCGCCGTGCACTCGATGAAAGACGTGCCGATGGACTTCCCTGAAGGCCTGGGCCTGTTCTGCATCTGCGAACGTGAAGATCCGCGTGATGCTTTCGTTTCCAATACCTATCAAAGTCTGGACGCGCTGCCCGCCGGCGCCATCGTCGGCACCTCCAGCCTGCGTCGTCAGGCACAACTGTTGACCCGTCGCCCGGATCTGGAAATCCGCTTCCTGCGCGGCAACGTCAACACCCGTCTGGCCAAGCTCGATGCCGGTGAGTACGACGCGATCATTCTTGCGGCAGCCGGCCTGATTCGTCTCGGTTTCGAAGACCGCATCACCTCGGCGATCAGTGTCGACGACAGTCTGCCGGCCGGTGGCCAGGGCGCGGTCGGCATCGAATGTCGTAGCGCCGATACGCAAATCCACGCCTTGCTCGCGCCTTTGCACCATGCCGACACCGCTTCGCGCGTGACCGCTGAACGTGCTCTGAACAAACATCTGAATGGCGGTTGCCAAGTGCCGATCGCCTGCTACGCCGTGCTTGAAGGTGAGCAGTTGTGGCTGCGTGGCCTGGTGGGCGAGCCGAGCGGTGGCAAGCTGCTCAGCGCCGAGGCCCGCGCGCCGCGCGCCGATGCCGAAGCATTGGGCGTGCAGGTCGCTGAAGCCTTGCTCAGTCAGGGGGCCGACGACATTCTCAAAGCGGTGTATGGCGAGGCAGGTCACGAGTGACTGCCTGGCGCCTGCTGCTGACGCGTCCTGCGGATGACTGCGCGGCGCTGGCCGGGGTGTTGGCCGCAGAAGGTTTTTTCAGCAGTTGCCTGCCGCTTCTGGACATCGTGCCGCTGCCGGTCTCTGACAAGATACGTCGGGTTCTGGCGCAACTGTCGGGTTGCAGCGCGGTCATTGTGGTCAGCAAACCGGCGGCGCGGATTGCGCTTGATCTGCTGGACGCTCATGGGCCTGAGTCGTTGTCGATGCCGTGGTTCAGCGTCGGCGCGGCGACCGCGCAGATTCTTCGCGATCACGGTCTCGACGTACACTTTCCCGCCGACGGCGATGACAGTGAAGCCCTGCTGCAATTGCCGCGTCTGCGCGAAGCGGTCAGCGGGTCCGACGCGCAGGTGCTGATCCTGCGCGGGGAGGGAGGTCGCGAGCTGCTCGCCGAGCGCCTGCGTGCGCTAGGTGCTAGTGTCGAGTATCTGGAGTTGTACAGGCGTGACCTGCCAGCCTATGCCCCGGATGAACTGCCACGACGGATCGAAGCGGAACGCTTGAACGGGCTGGTGGTCAGCAGTGGACAGGGTTTCGAGCACCTGTGCCAACTGGCCGGCGCTGCCTGGCCGGCGATTGCGCAGTTGCCGTTGTTTGTGCCAAGCCCAAGGGTCGCCGAGCTGGCACGTGCCGCCGGGGCCCAAACAGTTGTGGATTGCCGTGGCGCGAGTGCTGCGGCTTTGCTGACGGCGTTACGGGAGCATCCCGTGCCCGTTCTCTAATGCAAAGGATGGATACGTGAGCGAAACAGCCTTGCCTAAAGATGATGTCCAGCCTGTGATCGATGCCCAGGTTGAAACGCCACCGCCGGCCCAAGCGCCGCGCCGAGGCAACGGCCTGGCCATTGTCGCCCTGTTGCTCGGCGCTGCCGGCGTGGCGATCGGTGGCTGGGGTGTCTGGCAGGTGCGTCACCTGCAGACCAACACTGCGCAACAGTCTGGCCAGGTGCAGGCGTTGAACGATCAGGCGCAGAGCCTCAAGCTCAACGAACAGCGCCTGACCGAGCGTCTCGCGCAACTGCCCGGTGCCGATGAGCTCGCCGAGCGCCAGCGTCTGGTGACGCAACTGCAGGGTGATCAGCAACGCCTCAATCAGCGTCTGGAAACCGTCCTCGGTGCCAGCCGCAAGGACTGGCGTCTGGCCGAGGCCGAGCATCTGCTGCGACTGGCCAGCCTGCGCCTTTCGGCCTTGCAGGACATCAGCAGCGCTCAGGCGCTGGTGCAGGGCGCTGACGAAATTCTTCGTGAGCAGAATGATCCGGGATCGTTCGCCGCCCGCGAGCAAGTGGCGAAAACCCTCGTCGCGCTGCGCAGCACCGAACAGCCGGATCGCACCGGCCTGTTCCTGCGCATTGGCGCCTTGCGTGACCAGGTTATCGAACTGACCGAACTGGCCCCGGAGTACAAGGATCGTGGCGAGTCACTGCTGGGCCTGACCGCTGATGGCGATGGCGCCAGTCGCTGGGCGCAGTGGTGGGATCAGGTGTCGCGCTACATCCGCATCGATTTCAATGCCGACAAGAACGTGAAGCCACTGCTGGCCGGGCAAAGCCTGAGCCAGGTGCGTCTGGCCCTGAGCCTGGCGCTGGAGCAGGCACAATGGGCGGCGCTCAATGGCCAGGCGCCCGTCTACACCCAGGCGCTGACCGAAGCGCGGGACGTGCTCAAGGGCAATTTCAACCCGGACAATCCGCAGAGCAAAACCATGCTCGAACAGGTTGCCGAGCTGAGCCAGCAACCGGTCACCGTCAAGACGCCGGACCTGACCGGCACGTTGAGCGCGGTGCAGGCTTATCTGGAGCGGCGTAACGTCAACGCTGAAGAATCGGTCAAACCGTTCGCCAAACCTGCCGCCAACACCGCGCAGGAGACCACGCCATGAAACGCCTGTATGTGATCGTGTTTCTGGTGATCGCCGCGACGGCGGCGCTGGGCCTGGCGATTGCCGAGCACTCCGGTTACGTGCTGATCGCCTACAAGAGCTTCCGTTATGAATCGAGTCTGTGGGCGACGCTGGCACTGATTGCGGTGTTGTGGCTGCTGATCTGGGGCATCAAGGCCCTGGTCGAGCTGGTCATGGCCTCCAGTGGTGTGGTCAACCCGTGGTCGCGACGTAATCGCAGCCGGCGAGTGCAGGTGGCCATCGAACACGGTCAGCTGGATCTGGCCGAAGGTCGCTGGGCCAGCGCGCAACGTCATCTGTCTCGCGCCGCCGAGGCCGAGCGCCAGCCGTTGTTGTATTACCTCGGCGCGGCACGCGCGGCCAACGAGCAAGGCAAGTACGAGGAGTGCGATCAGTTGCTTGAGCGTGCGCTGGAGCGCCAGCCGCAGGCCGAACTGGCGATTGCCTTGAGTCATGCGCAATTGCAGACCGATCGCGGTGATACCGACGGCGCCCTGGTGACCCTGCAAGCGATGCACGAGCGGCATCCGCATAACGTGCAGACTTTGCGGCAGTTGCAGCGTCTGCATCAGCAGCGCGGCGACTGGTCGGCGGTGATTCGCCTGTTGCCGGAACTGCGCAAGGACAAGGCTCTGCCGCCAGCCGAACTGGCTGAACTGGAACGGCGAGCCTGGGGTAACAACCTGTCGCTGGCGGCGCATCGTGACGAGGACGGCAAAGTGGGTCTGCAATCACTCACCCGTGCCTGGGAGCAATTGACGTCCGCGCAGCGTCAGGAACCGGCGCTGGTGCTGGCCTACGCCGAGCAACTGCGTCAGCTTGGCGCACAGGTTGAAGCGGAAGAAGTCCTGCGCAGCGCCCTCAAGCGCAAGTACGACAGCCATCTTGCTCGGCTGTATGGCCTGGTGCGCGGCAGTGATCCGGCGCGTCAGTTGCAGACCGCCGAAGGCTGGCTCAAAGAGCATCCGGCGGATCCGAGCCTGTTGCTGACCCTCGGTCGTCTCTGTCTGCAAACCAGTTTGTGGGGCAAGGCACGGGATTACCTGGAAAGCAGTCTGCGGCTGCAGCGCAATCCGGAAGCCTGTGCAGAGCTGGCGCGTCTGCTTGCGCAACTGGGTGACACCGAGCGCAGTAACCAGCTGTTCCAGGAAGGTCTCGGATTGCTGGATGAGCGCCTGCTGGCTGCGCCGTTGCCAGTGCCGGTTCACGCCTGATTTCGCGAGGGAGCATGCTCCCTCGTGAACGTTCAGTGAGCGAATAATTACCACCGGCGGGCGTCTTGGGCGAAGTCCTACAGGGGACTACGCCTATTCCTCTCGAGTCTGTCGGGTTTTCCCTACACTTCTGGTGAACTGTCGCCAGAGCTCCGCCTTGAAAGGCTGACAAGCTTTCCTCTACCGTAACTGCCTGTCTCTACTGCTACGGAAAAGCCATGTCGTTGGCCTGTTCACGCTCCTTGTTATTCACGGCTTTCACTGCAGGGGCTATGGCCCTGGGAGCTTCCTATTATCTCGAGTATGCGGTCGGGCTGACGCCCTGCAGCCTGTGCCTGGCGCAACGGTTCTTCATGGCGTTGCTGACGTTGTGTTGCGGGGTGGCGGCAGTCCATGGCCCACGGCGTGTCGGCCTGTCGCTGTACTGGGGCGCCGCGCTTGGCCTGAGCCTGGGCGGGACGACGGCGGCCTGGCGACAGGTGTTGCTGCAGAGTGACCCGCTGATGCAAATGACCCGCTGCGCGCCTGATTCCGAAGCGTTGTTCAGCAACCTGCCCTGGTTGTGTGCCACGGTGCGGATGCTCAGAGGCGGTGGAGATTGCGCAGAAATTTCCTGGACACTGTTCGATTTGAGTATCCCCGAGTGGAGCCTGCTGTTCTTTGTGGCAATGTTCATCCTGTCTGTGTACCAATTGCTGCGGCTGGTCTGGAGCGCTCTGCAGCGCTCCCCCAGCGGCGAAGCGTCGCACCGCGCGCTGGTCAGGGATTAAACACTTGTATGAACTTTATCTCCTGCGTACCTTGAAGCCACAGGCGTGCGGGCATAATCTGGCCCGCACGTGTCATTGGATTTATGTTGCTCGATGACGCTCTGCCCGGTCCGCCTCCAAGCGATAACAGCCAGAAGAGGGGCGCGGGTGTAGAGCAGCATGACCCACAAGGGAAGAGAGATCGCCATGCTCGAAAGTTGTCAGAATGCTCAGGAACGCTGGGGTGGAGTTCATCTGCTGATCGACCGCTGGTTGCAAGAGCGTGAAGATCTGATCGGTGCCTACGACAAGTTGGGCGACAAGCCACAGGCTCTGTCCGAGAACCGTAAACCCTTGCTGGAATTCTGCGGTGTGCTGGTCGATTACGTCTCGGCCGGGCACTTCGAGATCTACGAACAACTGACCGGTGAAGCCAAGGCGTTCAACGACAAGCGCGGCCTGGAACTTGCCGAAACCCTTTACCCGCGTATCGACGTCATCACCGAAAAACTCCTCGCGTTCAACGACCTTTGCGATGCAGGCAAATGCGTCGCCGAGAAGTTCAAGGAACTGGGTGGCCTGCTGCACGAGCGCTTCGAGCTGGAAGACTGTCTGATTGAAGTGCTGCACACGGCACACAAGCAGGAAGATCCGGTTCAGGCCTGACAGGTTTCTCGCAGGCATAAAAAACGCGGTGCATCGAAAGTGCACCGCGTTTTTTTATGCCTGCGCGCCGGGTGCGATCAGCTCGTTGCGCCGCGCAACTCGACTTCAAACACCAGTGGTGTAAATGGCGCGATCAGATCGCCCGCACCGTCGGCCCCGTAGGCCTGATCCGATGGAATCACCAGCCGCCACCTGGCACCTACCGGCATGTTCTGCAGTGCGGTACGCCAGCCGGCAATCACACTGTCGAGGCTGAACCATTGCGGTTGAGTGTTCTGGTCGAACACCGTGCCATCCGGCAACCGACCGACGTACAGCACCTGCACTTTTCCATCGGGCCCGGCCTTGGCACCGGTACCCGGGGTCAGCTCGGTCAACAGGATGCCGTCGGCCAGTTCCTTTACGCCTGGCTTGGCTTTTTCGGCGGTGAGAAAACGTTGTTCGTTTTCCATCGCGGCATCGCTTGAAGGCAGCGTAGAGTGTTCGGCGTTTTGCGACTCGTGATCGGCGAGGATCTGCTCGATCCGTGCTTCGCTCAGTGCCAATGGCTTGCCTTGATAGGCCTGCTGCAATCCGTCGACCAACGCCTGAATCTGCAATTGCGGGACCTCTTGGCGCAAGCGCTCACCGAGGCTGGCGCCGAGGCTGTAGGCCAGATCGTGAGCATCGTTCGCGGTGGTTTTTTCGTCGGCGTGGGCGGCAGAAAAAATCATCCAGAGGGATAAAACAAGGTAGCGCGACATGGGCACACTCCGTCCTGAGATGCGGGCGATTATGCCAGCGCGAACGTCTGCAACGGTGAACTGCTTTTGTCTTTGTGCAGAACATTTTCGCTTCGTTGCAACGCAACGGTTTCGTTACTGTCAAGATGACCTAGCGGCGGTAACTGCAGAGGTCTAGTATGAGCCGCACTCACGTCAGCCAGGAGGTAAACCATGTCGGCCACCAAGAAGCCTGTAAACACTCCGTTGCACTTACTCCAACAACTCTCGGGCAGCCTGCTCGAGCATTTGGAAAACGCTTGCTCCCAAGCCTTGGCTGATGCTGAAAAACTGCTCGCCAAACTGGAAAAGCAACGCGGCAAGGCGCAAGAAAAACTGCACAAATCCCGCACCAAATTGCAGGACGCAGCCGCTGCCGGTAAAGCCAAGGCGCAGAACAAGGCCAAGGCTGCCGTCAAAGAACTCGAAGACCTGCTCGATGCGCTGAAGGATCGTCAGTCCGACACTCGTGGCTACATTCTGCAACTCAAGCGCGACGCCCAGGAAAGCCTGAAACTGGCCCAGGGTGTCGGTCGTGTGCAAGAAGCCGCCGGCAAGGCGTTGACATCTCGCGCAGCAAAACCTGCAGCAGTGCCTGCGAAGAAAGCGGCCGCGAAACCTGCGGCGGCAAAAGCGCCGGCGAAAACTGCTGCAGCCAAGCCATCGGCAAAACCAGCGGCCAAGGCACCGGCTAAAACCGCCGCCAAACCTGCCGCCAAACCTGCTGCCAAAACCGCAGTTAAAAAACCGGCTGCGGCGAGCGCTGCGAAACCGGCTGCTCGTACTGCCGCTGCCAAACCTGCAGCGACAAAACCGGCTGCCAAGCCAGCGGCAAAACCTGCTGCGCGCAAAGCCGCTCCGGTAAAAACCGCTGCTGCTAAACCAGCTGCCAAAGTCGCGGTAAAACCGGCTGCCAAACCTGTCGCGAAAACCGCCGCTGCGAAACCGGCAGCAAAAACTGCGGCCAAACCTGCAGCAGCAAAACCTGCTGCCAAGGTTGCTGCCAAACCAGCGGCCAAGCCTGCTGTTAAAACCGCGGCCAAACCTGCAGCAGCAAAACCTGCGACCGCTGCGGCCAAGCCTGCTGCCAAACCAGTCGCCGCCAAGCCAGCCGCTAAACCGGCTGCCAAACCCGCCGCGAAAAAACCGGCCGCTGCCAAACCCGCTGCCGCCAAACCGGCGACTGCACCGGCTGCCAAGCCAGCCGCTCCGGCGCCGGCCGCTGCACCTGCTCCAGCCGCTTCTACCTCGACCACCACGACGGCGCCAACGCCAGCCGCTGCGTCGAGCGTCAGCAGTAACCCGACCAGCGCTTCCTAAGTGCCGGTTGCCGCGACGCGCAGCACTTGCAGCGCGTCGCGGTTCGGGCTGGCGGTCGATCCCGCCAGACTCTCGAGCCATTGCCCCGACGCTGAGACGTCATCGCGCGGCCAGTCCTGAGCGACCTGTTCCAGTTGCCACAGCAGATGCCGTTCGGCTTCCAGCTCCAGCGCTTTCATTTGTTCTCGCAACCCTTTGAGTACCGAATCTTCCTCGGCCAGGGTTTTCCATTGAGTGCGCAACGCACGCAGTGGCTGCACCACCTCCTGATCCCAAGGCCCCACCAGCTTTTTCAGCTGCTCCAGGCGCTGTTCGTCACAAGCTGCGCCACGTTGCTCAAGCCACAGACCACAGAGCAGCAGGCAGACATTGGCCCCCGCCGCTTGCAGTTGCAGGCAGGCAGGTTCCACGCCCGGTCGGGCGTAGGTGGCAAGGGAAAAGCTCCACAGGTCAGAGGACATCGTGCTACTCGCGCCAGTTGTGAGCGAAGCTGGTAGACTCCGCCGCCATTATGATCCGACTTCAGAACCTGACTTTACAGCGTGGCCCGCAACGTCTGCTAGAAGACGCCGAGCTGACCCTGCACGCCGGCCACAAAGCCGGCCTCATCGGTGCCAACGGCGCCGGCAAATCCAGCCTGTTCGCCTTGCTGCGCGGCGAGTTGCACCCGGACTCGGGCGATTGCCTGCTGCCGGCCGACTGGCGGATCGCGCACATGCGCCAGGAGGTCGACACCCTCGAGCGTCTGGCGGTCGACTATGTGCTCGATGGCGACCTGCGTCTACGTGAGGTGCAACGTGACCTCGCCGTCGCCGAAGCGGCCCACGATGGCACGGCGCTGGCCCGCCTGCACGCCGAGCTCGACAGCGCCGACGGCTATACCGCCGACGCGCGGGCGCGCAAGTTGCTCGCCGGTCTGGGTTTCACCAACGAGCAGATGGATCGTCAGGTAGGCGATTTCTCCGGTGGCTGGCGGATGCGTCTGAACCTGGCGCAGGCTTTGATGTGTCCGTCGGATTTGCTGCTGCTCGACGAACCGACCAACCACCTGGATCTCGACGCGATCATCTGGCTCGAAGAGTGGCTGAAAAGCTACCCGGGCACCCTGCTGCTGATTTCCCACGACCGCGACTTCCTCGATGAAGTGGTCGATCACGTGGCCCATGTCGATCAGCGCAAACTGACCCTGTACCGGGGCGGCTATACCGCGTTCGAGCGTGCCCGTGCCGAACGTCTGGCCCAGCAACAGCAGGCCTACGAAAAGCAGCAGGCGCAACGTGCGCACATGGAAAGCTACATCGCCCGCTTCAAGGCCCAGGCCACCAAGGCCCGTCAGGCGCAAAGCCGGATCAAGGCGCTGGAGCGCATGGAAGAGCTGTCGGCGGCCCACGTCGATTCGCCGTTCGACTTCGTCTTTCGTGAATCGACCAAGATCTCCAGCCCGCTGATCGACCTGTCCGATGCGCGTCTGGGTTACGGCGAAAAAACCATCCTGGAGAAGGTCAAGCTGCAACTGACCCCGGGTGCGCGGATCGGTCTGCTCGGGCCGAACGGTGCCGGCAAGTCGACCCTGATCAAGAACCTCGCCGGCGAGCTTGAACCGCTGGCCGGGCGCCTGACACGCGGCGAGAACACCGTGGTCGGCTACTTCGCCCAGCATCAGCTCGACTCGCTGGATGCCAAGGCCAGCCCGTTGCTGCACCTGCAGCGTCTGGCGCCGACCGAACGCGAGCAGACCCTGCGCGACTTCCTTGGCGGTTTCGACTTCCGTGGCGCGCGGATCGACGAGCCGGTACTGAATTTCTCCGGTGGCGAAAAAGCGCGTCTGGCCCTGGCGTTGATCGCCTGGGAGCGACCGAACCTGTTGCTGCTCGACGAACCGACCAACCACCTCGACCTGGAAATGCGCCTGGCGCTGACCATGGCGCTGCAGGAATTCAGCGGCGCGGTACTGGTGGTGTCTCACGATCGGCACTTGCTCAAGAGCACCACCGACAACTTCTACCTGGTCGCTGACGGCAAGGTCGAAGAGTTCGATGGCGACCTTGAAGACTACGCGCGCTGGCTGGTGGAATACCGTCAGCGCAACGCGCCGGTCAGCAACACGCCGGTTAACCCGGACAAAACCGACAAGAAGGCTCAGCGCCAGGCCGCCGCTGCATTGCGTCAGCAACTGGCGCCGCACAAACGCGAAGCCGACAAGCTCGAAGCCGAACTGGGCAAACTGCACGAGAAACTCGCCAAGGTCGACGCCAGCCTCGGTGACAGCGACATCTACGAGCCGGCGCGCAAGAACGAGTTGCGTGATCTGCTGGCCGAGCAGGCCAGGCTGAAAGTGCGCGAAGCCGAGCTGGAAGAAGCGTGGATGGAGGCGCTCGAGACGCTGGAAAGCATGCAGGCGGAGCTGGAGGCGCTGTCCTGATGGACGCGTTCAAGTGGCCATTGCCGGCGGTGTGGGTCGAGCCGATCTGGCTCGGCGTGCAGATTCTGCTGATCCTGCTGGCCGGCTATCTGGCCCAGCGCTTCGTTGCCAAAGGCCTGACCCGTCTGGGTGAGCGCTACCCGTTTCCGCCGCAGTTGCTGATGCCGCTGCGTGGCGGTCTGCGCTGGCTGATCATGGGCAGTGCGCTGATCTTTGTGCTGGAGCGCCTCGGCGTGTCGGCCACGGTGTTGTGGACGGCGCTGTCGGGTTTCGTCGCGGTGGCGGCGGTGGCGTTCTTCGCGATGTGGAGTGTGCTGTCGAACCTGCTCTGCGCGATCCTGATCTTCACCGTCGGCCCGTTCCGCCTCGGCGATGTGGTGGAGCTGGTCGACACCACTGACAAACCCGGGGTCAAAGGCCGGGTGGTGGCGATCAATCTGCTTTACACCACGTTGATCGAGGCAGAGGAACTGGGCACTGGCAGCGCCATGGTACAAGTGCCGAACAGCCTGTTCTTCCAGCGCTCGGTGCGGCGTTGGCGCGGGAGTGATGTGTTTCCGTCCAGCGGGTTCGAGAAGTAGTTTTCCAGACAGGATCAAAAGATCGCAGCCTGCGGCAGCTCCTGCAGGGATCGCATTTCAATGTAGGCGCTGCCGCAGGCTGCGATCTTTTGCTTTTAGGCCCAAACCGCATTAGCTTTGACGTCTGTCACGATTCAGAGTCGAGGTGTGCGATGGAGCTTCAAACATGGCTGGCATTCTTTGCCGCCTGCTGGGTGATCAGTCTGTCCCCGGGTGCTGGCGCCATTGCGTCGATGTCCAGCGGCCTGCAATACGGTTTCTGGCGCGGTTACTGGAACGCGTTGGGCCTGCAAGTTGGCCTGGCGGTACAGATTGCGATTGTCGGCGCTGGCGTCGGCGCGATTCTCACTGCTTCGGCCACTGCGTTCTATGCGATCAAATGGTTCGGTGTGGCCTATCTGGTCTATCTGGCGGTCAAGCAATGGCGTGCACTGCCCATGGACATGAGCGATGACGCAGCAGTCCGGCCGATCGGTAAACCGCTGGCGCTGGTGTTTCGCGGCTTCCTGGTCAACATCAGTAACCCCAAGGCGCTGGTGTTCATGCTGGCAGTGCTGCCGCAGTTCATCAATCCCCATGCACCGCTGCTGATGCAGTACCTGGTGATCGGCGTGACCATGATCTGCGTGGATCTGGTTGTCATGGCTGGCTACACGGGTTTGGCGTCCAAGGTGCTACGCCTGTTGCGCACGCCGAAGCAGCAGAAACGCATGAACCGCACGTTTGCCGGGCTGTTCATTGGCGCCGCTGCGTTCATGGCGACGTTGCGTAAAGCGGCGGTGTAAAGCGCGCGG
Organism: Pseudomonas sp. W15Feb9B; assembly: GCF_000828175.1. NCBI lineage: Bacteria > Pseudomonadati > Pseudomonadota > Gammaproteobacteria > Pseudomonadales > Pseudomonadaceae > Pseudomonas > Pseudomonas sp. W15Feb9B. The sequence goes on from NZ_JTKF01000035.1 coordinate 78,715, forward strand.
GCACAAAAAAGGCGACCTGATGAGGTCGCCTTTTTTATCCGCCAAGACTTTGGAGTGACGCTCAATTGTGGCGAGGGAGCTTGCTCCCGCTTGAGTGCGCAGCGCTCACAAGCTTTTGGGTCTGCTTCGCAGCCCAGCGGGAGCAAGCTCCCTCGCCACAGAACGCGTTCAGCCAAGAGTCAGTGCAAAATCACCGGCGCGGTATCACGCGGCAGGTTGTTGCGCTGCTGCGCCTCACGCGGCTGCTCGTAACCGCCGCCACCGAGCTGCATGCTCAGTTGCCCGGCGACGTCTTCGCCCAGCGCTTTCGACACTTCACGCACCACCCGCGGGCGGTTCAGCGAGATCTTGATGTCGCGGCCGTTCACCAGTTTGGTGTCCTGCGCTTCACCCATCGCCGTGAAGGCCGAGGTGATCTCGTAGGTTTTGGTGTTGATCAGGCTGAAATCCGCCACCAGCGTCAGACCCAGCACCGCCGAATAGCTGTCGGTGTGCGCCAGCTCGTTCATGTCCTGGGTGAAGTCGATGTCGGATACGGTGCCGAACAGCACGTAGTCGGCGCCTTTGAAGCTGCCGGCCTTGATGCGCTTGATCACGTCATAGACGTCACCCTTGGACGACGCGGTGTACGGCGTGCCCTGCACCAGCTGGAACATCCCGGTGCGCAGGATCTCGCCCTTGATGTCGCCGGTGAATTTACGCAGTTCACCCTGTTCGATGTAGCTGGTGGTCGCTTCCAGCTCGTTGTAGTTCGACGAACCACTGGAGCTGTAGTAACCCTCGCGGTAATTGTTCTGCGCCGAGACGATGTGGATGTACTGCTCCACACGTTCCTGATACGCCAGATCCGTTACCGTGACTTTCGGGGCCGCTTGCACGCTGAACGCGCAAGCCAGGGCCATCATGCCAATCCATGCGCGCATCAATTAACGCTCCGTGGTTTTGCGGATCTCTTTTTCGTCCATCCACTCGGCCAGACCGCTTTCGACGTCGATCAGTTGCAGGCTGAATTTGTAGAAGACGTCCTTGTAGTCGCTGCTGCGCTTGACGATCGAGCTGATCGAACCTTCCAGACGGTATTTGGCGGCGATCATGTTGCCGGTCTTGGCCACGGTGCTCTTCTTGTACAGGCCGCTCTGGTTTTGCAGCTTGAGCTGATCGACCTGGCTCTGCATCGCGGTGTTGTCGCTGGCGAAGCGGGCAGTGCCGGATTTCATCAGCTGAGTCTTGATGCTGGTGGTGATTTCGCGGGTATCGATGTACTCGCTGGTCTTGTTTTTCACGTCGTAGACCTGCACCACCGGGCGGCCCTGCAGAATGCCGGACTGGGCCAGGGAGCGGGTCATCGATTCGGCGATCATCTGCAGGTCGGTCGAACCGAATTCGTTGGTCACGGTTTCAACTGCTTTGGTGTCGCCGTAGCTGATGTTCTTGCTGCCCAGGGTCGGCGAGGTGTTGGCGCAACCGGAGGCCAGCAGGGCGAGGACAGCGATCAGGGAAAAGCGTGCAAACATGGGAATGCTCTCTAATACAGGAATAGGTTGGCGGGCTTAAGGCGTCTTGAGTTCGAGACGGAAGTCCACGGCTTTCGGGGTCGGGGCGATGCCTTGGATGAAGCTGGTCTGAGCGCCGTACATCATCTGGCTTTTCCAGACTTCTTCCTCGGCGACCGGAAAGCCTTCCGCACCGAGCCAAGCGAAGCGGTAGTAGAACGTCTTGTTGCTGTTGAGGGTGTTGGTCAACTGCACATTGACGGTCATGAAGCCGTTCTCACGGGCGACGCGCATGGCGCCGACCGCGATGTGTTTCTGCGGGCCCATGGCCACGACCTTGCTCGCGGCGCTGCCCGGCTCCGGCGGTGGCGGGGTGGCGCAGCCGCTGGCCAGGACGGCGAGGGCGGCAACGGCGAAGAGTTTGAAGCGCATGCAAAGACTCCGTTCTTAAGGTTGTTTGAGGCTGGCGACGTTGGTCGCGCCGACGCTCGGGATGACATGGGCGGCGACGCCGCCGGCAAATACCTGATTGCCCACCGCTCGCAGGCTGATCACTTGATAACGCTGATCGACGGTGACCTTGACCAGCGAACCGCCGACGGCGCTCGGCAGGCTGACTTGATGCTCGCCTTTCTTCAAGCGCAGACGCACCACTTGGGTATTGTCCGGCAGGGTGCGCCACGTACGGGTATCGGCACCTTCCAGCACGGCTGAAGAGATACCCACGGCCAGACCGGCCAGCGGATTGGTTTCGTTGATCTTCTTCTGCGCCACGCCTTTGGTGATTGCGCGCACGGTGGTGCGCACAATGATCCCCGGCATGTCATCGCGCAGGGCGCGGCGGGACATGGCGGTGGTGCTGTTGAGGGCCGTCAGGTTGACTTGCTGGCCATCGACACCGATCTGCGCGAACGGTGCGGTGGAGGTGTCAGGCTTGATGATCGGGAACGACAGTGGAGTGATCACCACATTGTTGGAGATCGGCAATGGCAGCGGCACGCGGATCGAATCGCGCGAAGGTGCCAGACCGCTTTGCACCACGATCAGGATGTCGCTGTCGTCGGACTTGCTCGGCTTGTCGAGGTTGACCAGCGCCTGCTCCAGCAGTGGGGTGTTCGGGCGCAGTTCGGCCGCCTTGCGGTAGCCCGGTGCAGCCAGGTCTTTCTCGCCCAGGGCTTCGTAGACGAAACCGGCCAGATAATGGCTGAACGCACTCTGGTAGCTGTTTTTCAGGCTGACCACTTCCGGCGCGTCGAGGCTGGCGACCGGGTAGCCTTGCAGATCCTTGTACTGAGTCTTGATCCCTTCCTTTTCGGCCTCTTCCTCACTCTTGAGGTATTCCTTGTCGCGCAGGTCGGCGATCACCGCTTCACGTTCGTGGGTTTTCTTGATCGCGGTGCGGGCGCCATCGAAGTCGTTGACGGCCAGCAGGTTGAGGGCCATCTGGGTGGTCAGCATGACTTTCTCGTAGTCGTAACCTTCGTAGCGACGGACCTTGTCGTTGACGATGAAGCTGCCGAACTGGGCCAGGTATTTGCCGGAGTCGAGCTTGACCGAATCCTCCCACTGACCGACCACCTGGTCGGCGCTGGTCCAGGCGTTCTGGCTGCCGGACAGGTCACCCTTGGCGCGCAGCAACTCACCTTTCTCGAAGTAATAGAGCAGATCTTTGTCGGGGCCGGTGTTGTTCTTTTCCAGCAGGGTCAGCGCGGCGTCGACGTTGCCGGTGGCCAGTTGCTGGTTGGTCTGGGCCAGTTCCGAATCGTAGTTGCGAAACGCCGAACAGCCTGACAGCAGAGTGACAGCGCTGAGCGCGATCAAGGTGGGAGTGCGCAATGCCATGGGGGTACTTCTTCCCTGAGCTAGTAACTGCATCAGCCGCCGGTGCTGGTCGGGCTGGTGTGACCCATCGACAGTGGCGCTGGCCTCCTGCCAATTCCTCATAACCAGAGGAGCTTTTATGCCGCGTCGCTATAGCGAGGGCGCGGCATTATAAGCGGGCGATGCTGGCCATGTAATAGCTTTTTAATCGCACTTGTTAGTTTGGTGCCATTACTTATTTCAGGCTGGATACTCGATTTTCCAGCGAGGTGCGGGACTGAAAAGCGCTGCCATTGGCGTAAATCTGTCCACCGAGCACGCGCAGGCCGATCATCTGCCGGTGCTGGTCGATACGGATCTTCAGCGGCGCCGTGGTATTCGACAGGCTGATCAGATGCTCGCCCTTTTTCAGGCGCAGGCGCACAACCTGCGTCAGGTCAGGCAGGGTGCGCCAGGTGCGGGTGTCAGCGTGTTCGAAATTGTCCCAGTGAGTCACGTAGGACGCCTTGCTCGGGTTGCGTCGATTGTCCGTGCCTTGAACATCTGCGGCGAGGAATGCCCGATAGGTCGTGCGCTGGATAATCCCGGGCATGTCGTCACGCAGCGTGCGCAAGGACATTTCGGTGATGCTGTTGACCGCGATCAGTTTCTTCTGGCGACCATCGATACTCACCTGACTGACCGGCGGGGTTGAGGTGTCCGGCACCATCACCGGAAACGAAATGTTGGCGACGATGACTTGCCCGTCTGCCAGCTTCACCGGGTACGGCACGCGTACTGAACTGCGGGCAGGTGCCAGCCCGCTTTGCACAATGATCAGCACGTCACTTTCATCGGCCTTGAGTCCGGGGCTGCCGAGGTCGCGCAGTGCCTGTTGAAAAAAGGCTACGTCCGGGCGCAGTTCAATGGCCTGACGATATCCGGGTGCGGCAAGATCCTTTTCACCCAGCGCTTCATAAGTGAAGCCCGCGAGATAGTGACTGAATGCACTTTGGTAACCGTTTTTCAGGGCAATCACCGCAGGCGATTCGAGCATTACCACCGGGTAGCCCTGCAGATCCCTGTAATGCACACGTGCGCCCTGGGCCTTGGCTGCTTCCTCGATTTTTTCGTATTCCAGCTCCCGTTGCCGAGCGATCAGCGCTTCGCGCTCGTGGGTTTTCTTGATGTCGGCGCGAGCGCCATCGAAGTCATTTAGCGCCAACTGATTGAGGGCCATTTGCGTGGTCAGCATGACCTTTTCATAGTCGTAGCCATCGTAGCGGCGCAGCTTGTCGTTGATGATGCTGCCCCAGTGATCGCCCATTGCTGCAAGCAACTTGTCACCAGTGGTCTGGATTGTGTCCTGGCGTTCGATAATCATCTGTTCGGCGCTGCGCCAGGTGGTCTGGCTTTGCGCAAAATCGCCGCCGGCACTCAGTACGGCGCCTTTTTCGAAGTAGTAGAGCAGGTCTTTTTCCGGGTCCGGATTGTTCGCTTCGATCACCGAAAGGGCACCTTCGATGTTGCCGTTTTTGAGCGGGGCGGTGGTCTGTTGCAGTTCCAGATCGTAATTGCGATACGCACCGCAACCGTTCAACTGCACAACGGTGGCGATCAACAGGGGTAGCAGCAAGCTATGGCGCATGAAGAGGGTTCGTCCTTGAGCAGCAAATGCAATGAGGTGGCGCAGTATAGAGTGCGGTAGTGGCCAAGTGATGCGTCCGTTTTCGCAGGTTCATGGCACCCGTCCCAGGTGGCGTACATCGACAACGCTTGAGTGAAAAGCGTTCGAAGTGAACAATATGTAACTTCGCATTTCCATTTGAGACTCATTCATGACTGCCGCGTCCCGATTTCTGGCCTGGCTGGTGTTCCCCTTGTGTGCCCTGAGCAGCTTCAACCTGCTGGCCGACACGGTGGAAGGCGCCCCGCAAGCGCTGCACCTGCTCGATTACATCAGCGCCGACTACCCGCCGACGGTTGAAGCGGGCAAGGTCGTCGACGACGGCGAATACCGCGAGCAGCTGGAATTCACCCAAGTGCTGCAAGGACTGATCGGCGGTCTGCCGGCCAAACCGGAGAAGGCTGCGCTGGAGCAGGGCGTCGAAGCTCTGCATGCGGCTATCACGGCAAAGCAGGATGGTGCCGACGTCGCCCGTCAGGCCCGGCAACTGGGGGCGAAACTGGCGGTGGCGTATGAGGTCAGCCAGGCGCCGATCATCACGCCGGATCCGACCCGTGGCGCGCCGCTGTATGCGCAAACCTGCTCGGTTTGTCACGGTGCCAACGGAGCCGGTGACGGTCCGGCGGGCCTCGGCATGGCGCCGCCACCGGCCAACCTGCGCGATGCCGCGCGGATGGATCATCTGAGCCTGTACGCGATCTACAGCACCCTCGGCCAAGGTGTCGAAGGCACCGACATGCCGGCGTTCGCCGATCAACTGGACGACCGTCAGCGCTGGGACCTGGCGACCTACATCGCCGGCTTCAGTGCCGACCCGGCCGCCGCCAAGTCCGACAAGACTTTCAATATCGCTGATCTGGCACGCCAGACGCCGGCCGAAGTACAGGCCGCCGAAGGTGCGCCAGTCGCCGCGACCTTCCGTGCCCAGCGCGCCCAGCCACCGCAGGTCAAACGCGGCCCGGCGCAATTGCTCGACTACACCGCCGCGACGCTGGACAAAAGCCTGGCGGCTTACCGCGCCGGTGATCGTGATCAGGCCTATGACCTGTCGGTGGCGGCGTATCTGGAAGGTTTCGAACTGGTCGAAAGTTCGCTGGATAACGTCGACGCCAACGTACGCAAGGACACCGAAAAATCGCTGATGGCCTACCGTCAGTCGTTGCAGGATGGTCTGCCGGTGGCGCAGGCCGAAGAGCGCCTGGACGCGGCCAAGGGCAAGCTCAAAGCGTCTGCCGAACTGCTTGGCAGCGATGGCCTGAGCTGGTCGCTGAGCTACATCTCCGGTCTGCTGATTCTGCTGCGCGAAGGCCTCGAAGCGATTCTGGTGCTGGCGGCGATCCTTGCGTTCCTGCGCAATACCGGCCAGCAATCGGCGGTGCGCAGCGTCAATGTCGGCTGGGGCCTGGCGCTGCTCGCCGGTCTGGGTACCTGGGCGCTGGCGGCGTACGTGATCGACGTCAGCGGCTCGCAGCGTGAACTGCTCGAGGGCGCCACGGCGCTGTTCGCCAGCGTCATGGTGCTGTGGCTCGGCGTGTGGATGCACGACCGGCGCCACGCCGCGGCCTGGCAGGATTACATCAAGCAGAGTCTGGTGGGCGGCGGCGGGCGCTTTGGTTTTGCGATCCTCGCGTTCTTCTCGGTGTACCGCGAGTTGTTCGAAGTGATCCTGTTCTACGAAACCCTGTGGCTGCAGGCCGGTCCCGCCGGGCATGATGCGGTGCTGGCCGGTGGTGCGACGGCGCTGGTGCTGCTGATCGGTCTGGCCTGGGTGATCCTGCGTGGCTCGGCGAAACTGCCGCTGGCGCTGTTCTTCAGCATCAACGCCGGTCTGCTCTGCGCGTTGTCGGTGGTGTTCGCCGGGCATGGCGTGAAGGCGTTGCAGGAAGCCGGGATCTTCGGTACGCGGCCGGTGGCGTTCTTCGATTTCGACTGGCTGGGGATTCATGCCGACGCTTATTCGCTATTGGCGCAGGCCGTGGCGATTCTGGCGATTGTCGTGTTGTATGGGCGCAGCCGGATGGTTGAGAAGAAGCGGGTGATTGCTTAAGAGCATTCGCTGCGCTCACATTCGCGGGCAAGCCACGCTCCCACAGGTTTAGCGTTAACCTTGTGGGAGCGCGGCTTGCCCGCGATGCTTTTAGAAGAGGAAAAAATGATGCGCGTATGGATCGATGCCGACGCCTGCCCGCGGGCCGCCAAGGAGCTGGTGGTGAAGTTCGCCCTCAAGCGCCGGTTCGAAGTGGTGCTGGTGGCGGGGCAACCGCAGATCAAGCCGGGGCTGGCGATCGTCAAGCTGATCGTGGTGCCCAGCGGCCCGGATGCGGCGGACGATTATCTGGTCGAGCACGCGGTGCCCGGAGAGCTGGTGATCTGCAGCGATATTCCGCTGGCCGATCGCCTGGTGAAGAAAGGTGTAGCGGCGCTTGACCCGCGCGGCAAGGAGTTCGATGCGCAGAACATGGGTGAGCGGCTGGCGGTGCGCAACCTGTTCACCGACCTGCGTGAGCAGGGCCAGATCAGCGGCGGCCCGGCACCGTTCGGCGAGCGCGAGAAGCAGGCGTTTGCCAATGCGCTGGACCGCATCCTCACCCGCCTGACCCGCAAACCCTGATTCAACCGTATACCTGTGGTGAGGGGATTTATCCCCGATGGCCTGCGCAGCAGGCCCAGTGCTTCAAGATGCAAGGGGCTGCTGCGCAGCCATCGGGGATAAATCCCCTCACCACAAAAACCCTTCAGAAAGGTCGTGTCAGGCATCGTTCTCGTGAGTCAGTTCCAGAACGCGATCCACCAGTTTGTTGATCCCCGAAGCCGCTTCACTGATGTTCTGCGCCAGCATGTAAGCCGGGGTCGTCACCAGTTTGCGTGCCTTGTCTTCAATGATGTCAGTCACCGCGCAGTCTTCGTGGCTGGCGCCCATCTTGTTCATCGCGGTGGCGGTGTCGGCATCGTTGCCGATGGTGCAGGTCACGCCCGGGCCGTAGATCTTCGCTGCCAGCGCCGGCGAGATGCACATCAGGCCCACCGGTTTGCCCGCTTCGGCAAAGGCTTCCGCCAAGGCCAGCACCTCAGGCTGTACTGCGCAGCCGGCACCTTCGACGGCAAAGTTCGAGAGGTTTTTCGCGGCGCCAAAACCGCCAGGTACGATCAGCGCGTCGAAGTCATCGACGTCGGCCTCGCGGATGTCCTTGATGTTGCCGCGGGCAATGCGCGCCGACTCCACCAGCACGTTGCGCGTTTCGGGCATTTCTTCACCGGTCAGGTGATTGATCACATGCAATTGCGCGATGTTCGGCGCGAAGCATTGCACCTGTGCGCCGCGTTGATCCAGGCGCAGCAGGGTGATGACGCTTTCATGGATTTCGGCGCCGTCGTACACGCCGCTGCCGGACAGGATCACTGCAACTTTTTTGCTCATGGGTTTCTCTCCAGATTCATGGCGCTAAATGTCCACTAAATTGTCGTACGTTGCCATAGGGGAAAAGGGCGGCTAGACCTAGGATCTGTCCATAGAATCCGACCGGGGCGCGCCATGGACTTCATTCTGTATGCAGTGCCATTTTTCTTCGTGCTGATTGCCGCCGAACTGCTTGCCGATCGCTGGCGCGGGACCCGACACTATCGCCTCGCCGACTCGGTCAACAGCCTCAGCGCCGGGGTGTTGTCGACCACCACCGGCCTGCTGACCAAAGGCCTGGGGCTGGTGACCTATGCGTTTGCCCTGGAACACCTGGCGCTGCTCAGGTTGCCGGCAGACAGTCTCTGGGTCTGGGTGCTGGCCTTTGTCTTCTATGACTTCTGCTATTACTGGCTGCATCGTCTGGGCCACGAGCGCAACATTCTTTGGGCCGCGCATTCGGTGCATCACCAGAGCGAGGAATACAACCTCTCCACGGCGTTGCGCCAGACCAGTACCGGATTTCTGCTGGGCTGGATCTTCTACCTGCCGATGGCCGTGTTTGGCGTGCCGCTGCTGGTGTTCGTCAGTGTCGCGGCGATGAATCTGCTGTATCAGTTCTGGGTTCACACCCGGCACATTCCCAAGCTCGGCTGGTTCGAGTGGTTCTTCGTCACGCCATCCAATCATCGGGCCCACCATGCACAGAACGCTCTCTACATGGATCGCAACTACGGCGGGGTGTTCATTCTTTGGGATCGGTTGTTCGGTACATTTCAGGAAGAGGACGACAACGAGCCGGTGATTTTCGGTGTGACCACGCCGCTGGCGAGCTGGAATCCGCTGTGGGCCAATGTGCAGTTCTATGTGCAGTTGTGGGGCGACGCACGCCGTGCCGAGAGCAAGTGGGACAAGCTGCGGATCTGGTTCATGCGCACCGGCTGGCGTCCGGCGGACGTGGCGGCGAAGTACCCGCTGACCAAACCCGACTTGAGCCGCTTCCGCAAGTACGAGGTGCCGCTCGACAGCCGTCGCCAGTGGTATGTGGCGCTACAGTTCTGCGTCTATATCGCGCTGGGCAGTGACCTGATGGGGCAGGCGCAACATCTGTCGATCACAGCGCTGTTGCTGGGGTGGGGCGCAGTGGCGTGGGGTTTGTTCGCGCTGGGGGTGATGCTGGAGAATCGCCCGTGGGCACTGAAGGTCGAGCTGCTGCGGCTGGGGTCGAATGTGCCCCTGGTATGGCTGGCGCCGCTGCTCGGGCTATGGACAGCCAGCCCGTTGGCCTGGGCTGGTCTGCTCGGTTACAGCCTGCTCAGTGGCATCGGGCTGTATGGCTGTCGCCAGCGTGTTACTCGGCTGGCGTCTTAGGCTCGGCGGGTTTGGTGTGTTCTGCCTGAAGCAGGCGCGCGGCTTTTGCGGCTTGTTCATCGGCGTAAACCTGCTTGGCCAGGCGCGCATTCTTGAAGCGGCGACGCAGCCACAGGCCGACACCCAGTACCAACAGGGCGCCGAGCACCCACAGTTCGTACTTCTTGATGCTGCCGAGCATGCCTTCGAGCACCGCGCCGAAGTGGTAGGCGGCGGCCGCCAGAGCGGTGGCCCAGATCGCTGCGCCGATGCCGTTGAGCAGCAGGTAGCGTCCCGGCGGATAACCCGACAGGCCGATCGCCACCGGCATCACCGTGCGCAGGCCGTAAACGAAGCGGAAGCTCAGGACCCAGATGTCCGGATGCTTGCGGATGTGTTCCAGCGCGCGGTCGCCCATCATCTGCCAGCGCGGTTTGCGCGCGAGCAATTTGCGCCCGTGCTTGCGCCCCAGGAAGTACCACAGCTGATCGCCGGCATAGCTGCCGAAGAACGCCACGACCACCACCAGGTTGATGTCCATGTATCCACGGAACGCGAGGAAGCCCGCGAGCACCAGGATGGTTTCGCCTTCGAAGAACGTGCCGAGAAACAGGGCAAAGTAGCCGAAGTCATGCAGAAATTGTTGGAGCATTGTCTGGGTGCTGGCGAAATGAACGCGCAGCCTAACCCTTCGGACACATTCAGGAAAGTGTCGAAATGTGTCTCGACGTGAACAATTCCTACGCTAACAATGGAATGCGGCTACATGTCACGGGGTACGCACAACTGTAATCTGTTGGTCATAATGGCCGCTTATAACTGTCACGCTCGCCCGTTTGCGCGGGCTCAGGAGTCTGCCGTGAGCTTTACCCCTGCCAACCGTTTGTTCCCCGCTACCCGTTTGCGCCGCAACCGTCGCGATGATTTTTCGCGTCGGCTGGTACGGGAAAACGTGCTGACGGTCGATGACCTGATCCTGCCGGTGTTCGTGCTTGACGGTGAGAACCGTCGCGAAGCCGTGGCCTCGATGCCCGGCGTCGAGCGCCTGACCATCGATCTGCTGCTTGAAGAAGCGGCGAAATGGGTCGAACTGGGCATTCCGGCGCTGGCGCTGTTCCCGGTTACGCCTGTCGAATTGAAATCCCTCGACGCCGCCGAAGCCTGGAACCCGCAGGGCATTGCCCAGCGCGCCACTCGTGCATTGCGTGAGCGGTTTCCCGAGCTGGGAGTGATCACTGACGTCGCCCTCGATCCGTTCACCACCCATGGGCAGGACGGCATTCTCGACGAAGAAGGCTACGTGCAGAACGACATCACCGTCGACGCGCTGGTCAAGCAGGCGCTGTCCCACGCCGAAGCCGGCGCTCAGGTCGTGGCACCGTCGGACATGATGGACGGTCGGATTCAGGCGATCCGCGAAGCGCTGGAGATCGCCGGCCACGTCAATGTGCGGATCATGGCCTACTCGGCCAAGTACGCCAGCGCCTATTACGGGCCGTTCCGCGATGCCGTGGGTTCGGCAGCGAATCTGGGCAAGGCCAACAAAGCCTCGTATCAGATGGACCCGGCCAACAGCGATGAAGCGTTGCACGAAGTCGGCGCGGACTTGTCTGAAGGCGCGGACATGGTCATGGTCAAACCCGGCATGCCGTACCTGGACATTCTTTTCCGGGTAAAAGATGCCTTCAAAGTGCCGACCTTCGTCTATCAGGTTAGCGGCGAATACGCCATGCACATGGCGGCGATCCAGAATGGCTGGTTGAGCGAGGCGGTGATTCTCGAGTCACTGACCGCCTTTAAACGTGCCGGCGCTGATGGCATCCTGACTTACTTTGCTGTCCGCGCCGCTCAATTGTTACGAGAGCAGAAATAGCCCTCCCAGGAACATTCGATGAATACCGAAGGACTCACTGAAGTTGCAGTAAAAGAAGCTCAACCGGTGGTGGAGCAAATCACCGAAACCCCGCCGGAACTCGAACCTGCGCCGCCCGCGCCGGTCACCGAAGCCGTTGCGGCGGCGCCAGTGATTGCGATCCCGGGGCTGGATGACAGCAGCCTGTACATCCACCGCGAGCTTTCGCAACTGCAGTTCAACATCCGCGTGCTGGAACAGGCGCTGGATGAGTCCTATCCGTTGCTGGAGCGGCTGAAGTTCCTGCTGATTTTCTCCAGCAACCTCGACGAGTTCTTCGAAATCCGCGTCGCCGGGCTGAAGAAGCAGATCACCTTCGCCCGGGAACAGGCCGGTGCCGATGGTCTGCAACCGCATCAGGCGCTGGCTCGAATCAGCGAGCTGGTGCACGGTCATGTTGATCGCCAGTACGCAATCCTCAACGACATCCTGCTGCCGGAGCTGGAAAAGCATCAGGTGCGCTTCATCCGTCGCCGTCACTGGACGACCAAGATCAAAACCTGGGTGCGCCGCTACTTCCGCGACGAGATCGCGCCGATCATCACCCCGATCGGCCTCGACCCGACGCATCCATTCCCGTTGCTGGTAAACAAGAGCCTGAACTTCATCGTCGAACTGGAAGGCATCGACGCCTTCGGTCGCGATTCCGGTCTGGCGATCATTCCGGCACCGCGCCTGCTGCCTCGGATCATCAAGGTTCCGGAAGAAGTCGGCGGCCCGGGCGACAACTATGTGTTCCTGTCGTCGATGATCCACGCCCACGCCGATGACCTGTTCCAGGGCATGAAGGTGAAGGGCTGCTACCAGTTCCGCCTGACCCGAAACGCCGACCTGGCGCTCGACTCCGAAGATGTCGAAGACCTTGCGCGCGCCCTGCGTGGTGAGCTGTTCTCGCGGCGCTACGGTGATGCGGTGCGTCTGGAAGTCGCCGACACCTGCCCGAAACACCTCTCGGACTACCTGCTCAAGCAGTTCAACCTGAGCGAAACCGAGCTGTATCAGGTCAACGGCCCGGTCAACCTGACCCGCCTGTTCAGCATCACCGGTCTGGACAGCCACCCGGAGCTGCAATACACGCCGTTCACCCCGCAGATCCCGAAACTGCTGCAGAACAGCGAGAACATTTTCAGTGTCGTCAGCAAGCAGGACATCCTGTTGCTGCACCCGTTCGAGTCGTTTACCCCGGTGGTCGACCTGCTGCGCCAGGCGGCGAAAGACCCACATGTATTGGCTGTGCGCCAGACCCTGTACCGCTCCGGCGCCAACTCGGAAATCGTCGATGCGCTGGTGGACGCCGCGCGCAACGGCAAGGAAGTGACGGCGGTCATCGAACTGCGTGCGCGCTTCGACGAAGAGTCCAACCTGCAACTGGCCAGCCGTCTGCAAGCGGCCGGTGCGGTGGTGATTTACGGCGTAGTCGGCTTCAAGACCCACGCCAAGATGATGCTGATCCTGCGTCGTGAGGCCGGCGAGATCGTGCGTTACGCGCACCTCGGCACCGGTAACTACCACGCCGGCAACGCCCGTCTGTACACCGACTACAGCCTGCTGACCTCCGACGATGCCCTGTGCGAAGATGTCGGCAAACTGTTCAGCCAGTTGATCGGCATGGGCAAGACGCTGCGCATGAAGAAGCTGCTGCATGCGCCGTTCACCCTGAAAAAGGGCATGCTCGACATGATTGCCCGGGAAACCCAGTTCGCCGTTGAAGGCAAGCCGGCGCACATCATCGCCAAGTTCAACTCGCTGACCGATCCGAAGATCATCCGCGCGCTGTACAAGGCCAGCCAGTCCGGCGTGCGCATCGATCTGGTGGTGCGTGGCATGTGCTGTCTGCGTCCGGGCATTGCCGGGGTTTCGCACAACATCCATGTGCGCTCGATCATCGGTCGCTTCCTTGAACACACCCGAGTGTTCTACTTCCTCAACGGCGGCGAGGAGCAGATGTTCCTCTCCAGCGCCGACTGGATGGAGCGCAACCTCGACAAGCGCGTCGAGACTTGCTTCCCGGTGGAAGGCAAGAAGCTGCTGACCCGCGTCAAGAAAGAGCTGGAGCTGTACCTGACCGACAACACCCACAGCTGGAGCCTGCAGTCGGATGGCCGTTACATCCGCAACACGCCAACCGGCAACCAGAACCCGCGCAGCGCGCAGGCGACGTTGCTGGAACGCCTGGGCAGCCCGATTTTGCCGGTGAGCAGCTAAGCCGCAAGCGCAATAAAAAAGGCGATCCCTCGGGATCGCCTTTTTTGTACCTGTCATTCACCCACCTGTGGCGAGGGAGCTTGCTCCCGCTGGACTGCGCAGCAGGCCCATGCTTTTAAAGAAAGGGCCGCTTCGCGCCCCAGCGGGAGCAAGCTCCCTCGCCACAAGGTTATCAGTGGACTGTTAGCACGATGCCCACCCGGGTCAGCCACTCGGCTTCGAGACCAAAGTCAGCCTGAGTCAGCTGATTCTCATCCAGCCAGTGCTCCGGGAATTCCACGTCGAGGGTGTTGCCCTTGGCGTGCAGCACCACTTGCGGCATCGCCTGGGTGCCACGGATGTGGTGGAACAGGATCGCGAAGCGCAGCAGCACGCACAGGCGGATCAGCTTGTCGCCGTCGTCTCCGAATTCGGCGAACTTGTCCTTGGGAATGTTGCGGCGGTGGCCGCGCACCAGCAGGGCGAGCATTTGCTGGTCTTCGCGGGAGAACCCGGCAAGGTCCGAGTGTTCGATCAGGTAGGCTCCGTGCTTGTGGTAGTGGTAGTGCGCGATGTCGAGGCCGACTTCGTGGACTTTCGCCGCCCAACCGAGCAGTTCGCGCCAGATGCCGTCATCCAGCTCCCAGTCTGCAGCGACCTGATCAAAGGCGTGCAGCGCTTTGCGTTCGACGCGTGCCGCTTGTTCCAGATCGACGTGATAACGCTCCATCAACGAGGTCAGGGTGCGTTCGCGCACGTCTTCGTGGTGATGGCGGCCGAGCAGGTCGTAGAGCACGCCTTCACGCAGTGCGCCTTCGCAGTGATCCATGCGTTGCAGTTCGAGGGCGTCGAAGATCGCTTCGAGAATCGCCAGACCTGCGGGGAAGATCGCCCGGCGGTCAGGTTTGATGCCTTCGAAATCGATCTTGTCGACGTCACCCAGTTTGAACAGGCGACGCTTGAGCCAGGCCAGGCCTTCGGCATTCACTTCGCCGGTGCCATGCCCGCCGGCCTTCAGCGCCAGGCCGATGGCGCGGATGGTGCCCGAGGAGCCGATGGCTTCATCCCAGGTCAGGCGGTGCAGGGCGTGTTCGATGCTCATGATCTCCAGCCGCGCCGCCGTGTACGCCTGAGCGTAACGAGCCGGGGTGATCTTGCCGTCCTTGAAGTAGCGCTGGGTGAAGCTGACGCAGCCCATTTGCAGGCTTTCGCGCAGCAGCGGTTCAAACCGCTGCCCGATGATGAATTCGGTACTGCCGCCGCCGATGTCGGCCACCAGACGCTTGCCCGGGGTGTCGGCGAGGGTGTGTGACACGCCCAGATAAATCAGCCGCGCTTCTTCACGGCCGGAGATGACTTCCACCGGGTGACCGAGGATTTCTTCGGCGCGGTGGATGAATTCCAGACGATTGCGCGCTTCGCGCAGGGCGTTGGTGCCGACGATTCGCACGGCGCCCAGCGGCATGCCGTTGATCAGTTGGGCAAAACGCTTGAGGCAATCGAGCCCGCGCTGCATCGATTCTTCGTTGAGATGGCGCTCATCGTCGATACCGGCGGCAAGCTGCACTTTCTCTCCGAGGCGCTCCAGAATGCGGATTTCACCGTTCTGGGCCTTGGCCACGACCATGTGGAAGCTGTTGGAGCCCAGGTCGATTGCGGCGATCAGGGACAGATTCTTGGCTTTGGATTGCGGCATGGTCAGGGGGTCTCGGTCGATAACCCCGCCATCGTGCCACGATCAAACGCTGGCGCCAACGCGCATGGTTCAAACCCTTGATCCAACACAGCTTCTGTGGCGAGGGAGCTTGCTCCCGCTGGGCTGCGAAGCGGCCCTCAAGCCATTCACCTCGAGATTCAGGTAAATCGCGGTCGGCGGCTTTCACGACTGCTGCGCAGCCGAGCGGGAGCAAGCTCCCTCGCCACAGGAGCGTGCCGGCTCAGTTGGCGGCTTCAACGGTGCCAATGAAATTCGCCAGCTCCGCCGTCTGCGGGTTGGCAAACAACACCTTCGGATCCCCCACTTCATGCACCTTGCCATGGTGCATGAACACCAGTTTGTCGCCGACCTCCCGGGCGAAACGCATTTCGTGGGTGACCATGATCAGCGTCATGCCTTCTTTCGCCAGTTGGCGCACCACGGCCAGCACTTCATTGACCAGTTCCGGGTCCAGCGCCGAGGTGATCTCGTCGCACAGCAGCACTTTCGGCGACATTGCCAGCGCCCGGGCAATTGCCACGCGCTGTTGCTGCCCGCCAGACAACCGATCCGGGAAGGCGTCGAACTTCTCCCCCAGGCCGACGCGTTCGAGCATCTTGCGCGCCAGTTCGGCCGCCCTGGCCTTCGGTACTTTCTGCACCACTTGCGGGGCGAGCATCACGTTTTCGCCGACGGTCAGGTGCGGGAACAGGTTGAACTGCTGGAACACCATGCCGACTTTCTGCCGCAGGCTGCGCAGGTCGGCGCGGGCGGCGTCGAGGTACTCGCCGTCGACCTCGATTACCCCGTCATTGATCGACTCCAGGCCGTTGAGGGTGCGCAGCAGGGTCGATTTGCCCGAGCCGCTGCGGCCGATGATCGCCACCACCTGGCCTTCCTCGACGCTCAGGTCGATGCCTTTGAGCACGTGGTGATCGCCGTAGTATTTATGCAGGGCGGAAATTCTAAGCAGAGGCATGCAGTCTCCTTTCCAGGTAGCGCGCACTGAGCGACAAGGGGTAGCAGAGCAGGAAGTAGCCGAGGGCGACGAGGCCGTAGACCATGAACGGTTCGAACGTGGCGTTGGCGAGCATGCCGCCGGTCTTGGTCAGCTCGGTGAAACCGATGATCGAGGTCACCGCCGTGCCTTTGACCACTTGCACCGAGAAGCCCACGGTCGGCGCCACCGCGATGCGCAACGCCTGCGGCAGGATCACGTAGCGCAGTTGCTCCAGCGGATTCAGCGCCAGGCTCGATGACGCTTCCCACTGACCGTGAGGGATCGCTTCGACGCAACCGCGCCAGATCTCCGCCAGATAGGCGCTGGTAAACAGCGTCAGGGCAATCGCCGCGGCCATCCACGGCGAAATTTCGATCCCGGCCAGCGCCACGCCGAAGAACACCAGGAACAGCTGCATCAGCAGCGGAGTGCCCTGGAACAGTTCGATCCAGGTGCGGGCAATGTTGCTCGGCAACGGGTTTTTCGAGATGCGCATGACCAGAATCAGCAACCCGACGATCCCGCCACCGATGAACGCCACCAGCGACAGCGCCAGCGTCCACTGCAGGCCGGTGAGCAGGTTGCGCAGGATGTCCCAGAAGGTGAAGTCGCTCATCGGCTGCTCCTCGCGATATAGCGGCGGCCGACCCAGTTCAGCAACTGGCGGATCAGCAGCGCCATGCACAGGTAAATCAGCGTGGTCAGCGCGTAGGTTTCAAAGGCGCGGAAGTTGCGCGACTGAATGAAGTTGGCAGCGAAACTCAGCTCCTCAGTGGCGATCTGCGAACACACCGCCGAGCCGAGCATGACGATGATGATCTGGCTACTCAGTGCCGGCCAGACCTTGCCCAGCGCCGGCAGCAGGACCACGTGGCGGAACGCTTCGAAACGGCTCATCGCCAGTGCGGCGGCGGCTTCCAGTTGCCCGCGCGGAATCGCCTGAATGCCCGCGCGGATGATCTCGGTCGAGTACGCGCCGAGGTTGATCACCATCGCCAGCACCGCTGCCTGCCACTCGGAAATCTGCACCCCAAGCGACGGCAGGCCGAAAAAGATGAAGAATAACTGCACCAGAAATGGCGTGTTGCGGATCAACTCGACGTAGACGCCGAAGAGTGCCGAGAACGGGCGAATGTTCCACGCCCGCACCAGCGCGCCGACGATGCCCACGCCGACGCCGAGCACTGCGCCAATCGCCGTCAGTTCCAGGGTGAACAGAGCGCCGCGCAGCAGCAGGTCGGTGTTTTGCACCACCGGCATGAAATCGAACTGATAAGCCATCAATTGTCTCCCGCGCGATCGATCAGAGGTCGGCCGGCAGCGGCTCTTTGAGCCAGGTCTGCGAGTTTTTCTCCAGCGCGCCGTCGGCCTTGGCGGTGGCGAGGATCTCGTTGACCTTGCCCAGCAGCGCGGGCTCGTTCTTGTTTACGCCGACGTAGACCGGCGAATCCTTGAGCTTCACTTTCAGCGCCGGAACGCGTTTCGGGTTCTTCTCGCTGATCGCCACCATCACCACGTTGCCGCTGGCGATCAGGTCGACTTGCCCTGCGAGGTAAGCGGCGATGGTCGAGTTGTTGTCCTCGAAGCGCTTGATGGTCACGCCTTCGGGGGCGACCTTGGTCAGCTCGATGTCTTCGATGGCGCCACGGGTGACACTGATGGTCTTGCCCTTGAGGTCGTCGAGCGTGTTGACGGTGGCATCAGGCGGGCCAAACACCGCGAGGTAGAACGGCGCGTAGGCGTGGGAGAAGTCGATGACTTTCTCGCGCTCCGGGTTCTTGCCGAGGCTGGAGATCACCAGATCGACCTTGCCGGTGGTGAGGAACGGGATGCGGTTGGTGCTGTTGACCGGGGTCAGTTCGAGTTTGACCTTAAGTTGATCAGCCAGCAGCTTCGCCGTGTCGATATCCAGGCCACGGGGTTTCATGTCCGGGCCGACCGAGCCGAATGGCGGGAAGTCCTGAGGCACGGCGACTTTCAGTGTGCCGCGTTTGACCACGTCTTCCAGGCCATCGGCGTGGGCGGGGATCTGGCTCAGCATCAGGCTGGAAAACAGAGCGGCGAGGAGGGCTCGGTAACGCAGGGTCATGGCAAATCTCCGGATCGACGGGAAGTGATTTCTGCGATCGGACAGAGCACGGGCCGTGCCAATACCCGGATTTATCCCCGGCAGGCCGCGGGTTTGCCGGGTTTATTCGGTCTTACTGGTCTGAACAGTCAGGTTGTTTTTCGCACCCCGATGGCGCACCGGCAGCGGGCGCCGAACCCCGCTGGGGCACGACTTGCCGGATCCGGCGAATAGCTTTACAACTAGCCGCACCTTGGTCTGGCTCGTCTGAAAAAACCATGAACTCGATCTCCCGCGCCGTACCTGAAGTGGCGCTACAAGCCATTCGCAAACTGATCACCGAGCAGGGTTTCGGTGCGGGCGATGCGTTGCCGTCGCAGCGGGATCTGGCGGTGCAACTGGGGGTCAGCCGGGCGTCATTGCGTGAGGCGTTGTCATCGCTCAGTGCGCTGGGCGTGGTCAGCATCCAGCCGGGCAAAGGCGTGTTCGTGCAGGCACCGGTGGACATTGCGCCGGGTGACCATGCGCCGGGCTGGCCGTTCGCGGCGCAGGCTTCGCCGCTGGACATCTTTCAGTTGCGCTATGCGCTGGAGGGTTTTGCCGCCGGGCTGGCGGCGGTGACCTTGAGCACGATCGATCTGGATGCGCTGGAGGACAACGTTGCGGCGATGCGCGAGCAATTGAAGGCGGGGGACTTCGAGGCTGCGGCGAAACTCGACTTCGAATTCCACCGGCGCATTCTGTTGGCCAGCGGCAATCAGGCGATGCTGAGCATCCTCACCGCCAGCGCCGAGATCTTTCTGGAGAGCCAGAAGCTACCGTTCATCCGCGCCGAACGGGCGATGGAAACCTGGCAGGAACACCGCAAGATCCTCCGCGCACTGGCCCGCCGGGCATCCGCAGCAGCCCAGAAAGCCATGCAGGAGCACGTGCGCAACGCGGCGCTGCGCACCGGGATCGCCTTCATCGCCCCCGCCGCCGCGTGACTTGGGCTATACCCAGACTCATGGGGCGCCATAGCAAGACTCAATCAACTGCGGCTTCCTGAACAAGGGAAGGGCGGATATGATGGGCCACGTTTTTTTGCTTACAACCTGGAGAATTCCATGAGCAGCGATCTGATCAAACACGTTAGCGACGCCAGCTTCGAAGCCGACGTACTCAAGGCCGAAGGCGCTGTACTGGTCGACTACTGGGCTGAATGGTGCGGCCCTTGCAAAATGATCGCTCCGGTTCTGGACGAGATTGCCGAGACCTACAAAGGCAAGCTGACCGTTGCCAAACTGAACATCGACGAAAACCAGGAAACCCCGGCCAAGCACGGCGTGCGTGGTATCCCGACGCTGATGCTGTTCAAGAACGGCAACGTTGAAGCGACCAAAGTTGGCGCCCTGTCGAAGTCGCAACTGGCTGCTTTCCTCGACGCCAACATCTAAGCGTCGCTGTAAATCGCCGAAAAAAAGCCTCGCAATTTGCGGGGCTTTTTGCGTATTCAGGGCTAGACGCTCCGAAACTCAGGTGGTACATTCGGCCCCGCACTGGTTTCTCCACTGCCCCCTGCTAGCCGTCGCCGACGCACTCCTTTTCGAACAAGTTCGCGATCCTGTCGCCTTCTCCGCGGCGCGGCCTCATTAAGCCAAAAGCTTAATTTCCCCCCCTCCATAAATGATTACGTCATTCCTATATGAATCTGACTGAACTCAAGCAAAAGCCGATTACCGAACTGCTCGAATTGGCCGAACAGATGGGCATAGAAAATATGGCCCGTTCGCGCAAGCAGGACGTGATTTTCTCCCTGCTGAAAAAGCACGCGAAAAGCGGCGAGGAAATCTCCGGTGATGGCGTGCTGGAGATTCTCCAGGACGGCTTCGGCTTCCTGCGCTCCGCTGACGCTTCCTACCTCGCCGGCCCGGACGATATCTACGTCTCGCCGAGCCAGATCCGTCGTTTCAACTTGCGCACCGGTGACACCATCGTTGGCAAGATCCGCCCTCCAAAGGAAGGCGAGCGTTACTTCGCTCTGCTCAAGGTCGACACGATCAACTTCGATCGTCCGGAGAACGCGAAGAACAAGATTCTCTTCGAGAACCTGACCCCGCTGTTCCCGACCGTGCGCATGAAGATGGAGGCCGGTAACGGTTCCACCGAAGACTTGACCGGTCGTGTGATCGACCTGTGCGCCCCGATCGGCAAAGGCCAGCGTGGTCTGATCGTTGCACCGCCGAAGGCCGGTAAAACGATCATGCTGCAGAACATTGCCGCGAACATCGCGCGTAACAATCCTGAAGTTCACCTGATCGTGCTGTTGATCGACGAGCGTCCGGAAGAAGTGACCGAAATGCAGCGCACCGTGCGCGGCGAAGTGGTTGCCTCGACCTTCGACGAACCGCCGACCCGTCACGTGCAGGTTGCCGAAATGGTGATCGAGAAGGCCAAGCGCCTGGTCGAACACAAGAAGGACGTGGTGATCCTGCTCGACTCCATCACCCGTCTGGCCCGTGCCTACAACACCGTGATCCCGAGCTCCGGCAAGGTGCTGACCGGTGGTGTCGATGCTCACGCCCTGGAGAAACCGAAACGTTTCTTCGGTGCTGCGCGCAACATCGAAGAAGGCGGCTCGCTGACCATTATCGCCACCGCGCTGGTTGAAACCGGTTCGAAGATGGACGAAGTGATCTACGAAGAGTTCAAGGGTACCGGCAACATGGAGCTGCCTCTGGATCGCAAGATCGCCGAGAAGCGTGTGTTCCCGGCTATCAACATCAACCGCTCCGGCACCCGCCGCGAAGAGTTGCTGACCGCCGATGACGAACTGCAGCGCATGTGGATCCTGCGCAAGCTGCTGCACCCGATGGACGAAGTGGCGGCCATCGAGTTCCTGGTCGACAAGCTGAAAACGACCAAGACCAACGACGAGTTCTTCCTGTCGATGAAACGCAAGTAACATCGCCTGTTGAAGCGGAAAAAGGCGCCCTCGCGGGGGCGCCTTTTTTTTGCATGAAATTTGTCCCGGCAATGAGCGATTCCTGATCTGTTAAGGTCTGTGATCGGGCAATACAACCAGCAGCGCTCTCGAGCCTCTTTATTCAAACTCGCGCTGTACAAAAAACAACCACCTGATTGGCATTAAAGATTTATGAGCACACTCGCTTATCGAAGGGATATCGACGGCCTGCGCGCAGTCGCAGTGATCGCCGTGGTGCTGTTCCACTTTGGTGTTCCGGGGTTTACCGGCGGTTTTGTCGGCGTGGACGTGTTCTTCGTGATCTCCGGTTACCTCATCACCTCGATCATCTGGAACCAGCGTCAGGCCGGGCGTTTCAGTTTCGTCGAGTTCTGGGCGCGGCGTGCGCGGCGGATTCTGCCGGCGCTGTTCGCGATGATCATTGCGGTGCTGGCGGTGGGCTGGTTCCTGCTGGCGCCCAAGGACTACGAAGAGCTGGGGCGTTCGGTGCGCTATCAGGTGACGTTTGTCTCGAACATCCTGTTCATGCGCCAGGACGGCTACTTCGACGTCGCCTCTGACCTGAAACCGCTGCTCCATACCTGGTCACTGGCGGTGGAAGAGCAGTTCTACATCTTCTTCCCGCTGCTGCTGACGTTGCTCTCGAGCCGGTTGAAACACTGGCGGCTGGCGCTGTTCGGCGTGCTGCTGGTGTCGTTCGGGCTGAGTGTGTGGGCGATCCAGCATCATCCGGAAAAGGCTTTCTTCCTGTTGCCGATGCGTGCCTGGGAGTTGCTCGCCGGGGCGATGCTGGCGATTGCGCCGAAACACGCCTGGCGTTTGAAACCGCTGGCCGCCCAGGCCTTGAGCCTGCTGGGCATGGGGTTGATCCTGCTGGCAGTGTTCGTCTACGACAAGTCGACGCCGTTCCCGGGAGCGACCGCGCTGCTGCCGGTGCTGGGCGTGGTGCTGCTGATTCTGGCCAACGGTCATCGCGAAACGCTGGTTGGTCAATTGTTGAGCAGTCGGGTGATGGTCGGCCTCGGCCTGATTTCCTATTCCTGGTACTTGTGGCACTGGCCGGTGTTCGTGTTTTCCAGCTACGCCAGCGTCGATGAGCCGGGCGCGCTCGATACGGCCGGGTTGATCCTGCTGACCCTGGTGCTGGGTTATCTGTCGTGGAAATTCGTCGAAACGCCGTTCCGCGAACGGCGTTTGCTCGCCGGTCGTCGGCAGATTCTGCTCGCCGGTTTCTGCGGCATCCTGGTGCTCGGTCTGGCCGGGCAATCGCTGCGCTGGACCGATGGCCTGCCATGGCGCCTGTCCGAGCAGGCGCTGCAATACGCCAAGGGGCGCGAGTGGCGGCCGGAGCTGATGGCGTGTCTGGCGGATGACAAGACCCCGGACGACAAGCTGTTCTGCCATTACGGCATGACGGACCTGCCGAGCCGCGCCATGGTCTGGGGCGACAGTCACGCCACGGCGCTGATCCCGGTGTTCGATGACGGTGCCAAAGCTCACGGTGTCAGCGTGATTCTGGCCAGTTCTCCGGGTTGCATTCCGGTCGATGGGCTGGAGCATGACGGGGTTTGTGCACGCTTCAACAAGCGGGTCGAGCAGGGGCTGAAAACCCAGGCGATCAGCGATGTAGTGCTGGTCGCGCGTTGGAGTCTGTATTTGTACGGTGACGCCAAGGGCGATCTGGGCCATGTGCTGCGAACGCCCGATGGCCGCTATGATCGTGCCGATGCCGAGCGGCGCTTTGCCGAGGGGCTGCATGCGCGGGTCACACAATTGCGGGCGGCCGGGCATCGCGTATGGCTGGTGAAAGAGGCGCCGTTGCAGGCGTTCAGCCCGCCGTATCGGCTGACGCGGCTGGCGATGCTCGATCGTCCGGTGGATGACGTCGGACTGGCCGTCGAGGCGCACCACAAGCGTCAGGTGTTCATCAGTCAGTTGTTCGCGCAGTTGGCGCAGGAGGATCCGGCGGTGCGCGTGGTCGATCCGGCGCCGCGACTGTGTGATGAAAACGGCCTGTGCCACGCCGAACTCGGCGGCTACTCGCTGTACACCGATGACAATCACCTGTCCGAAGTCGGTGCGCGGTTTGTGGCGCCGATCCTTGAGCCGCTGTTTATCGGCCTGCAAGCCCGGGAAAACCTTGGCAAAGCGCAGACGAATGCAGCCAAGTAAGCAGCGACAGGCTGCCACAGGGCTGCATAGCAGGTAGGATGTACGCCTATTTTGAGGGTGCCATCGTCAATGAAATTCAAGGATCTTCGGGATTTCGTGCAGCAGCTTGAGCAGCGCGGAGAGTTGAAACGCATCCAGATTCCCGTCTCGCCGGTGCTGGAAATGACTGAAGTGTGCGACCGCACACTGCGGGCCAAGGGCCCGGCCCTGCTGTTCGAGAAACCCACCGGCTACGACATTCCGGTGCTCGGCAACCTGTTCGGCACCCCTGAGCGGGTGGCGATGGGCATGGGTGCCGAGTCGGTCAGCGAACTGCGCGAAATCGGCAAGCTGCTGGCCTTCCTCAAGGAGCCGGAGCCGCCGAAGGGCTTGAAGGACGCGTGGTCGAAGCTGCCGATCTTCCGCAAGATCATTTCGATGGCACCGAAAGTCGTCAAGGACGCGGTGTGCCAGGAAGTGGTTATCGAAGGTGACGACGTCGACCTGGCGATGCTGCCGGTGCAGACCTGCTGGCCCGGCGACGTCGGTCCGCTGATCACCTGGGGCCTGACCGTCACCAAGGGCCCGAACAAGGAGCGCCAGAACCTCGGTATTTACCGTCAGCAAGTGATCGGCCGCAACAAGGTGATCATGCGCTGGCTCAGCCACCGTGGCGGTGCGCTGGACTTCCGTGAGTGGTGCGAGAAGCATCCGGGCCAGCCGTTCCCGGTCTCCGTGGCGCTGGGCGCCGACCCTGCGACCATTCTCGGCGCCGTGACGCCGGTGCCGGACAGTCTCTCCGAATACGCTTTCGCCGGCCTGTTGCGCGGCAATCGCACCGAGCTGGTCAAGTGCCGTGGCAACGACCTGCAAGTGCCGGCCACTGCCGAAATCATCCTCGAAGGCGTGATCCATCCGGGCGAAATGGCCGATGAAGGCCCGTACGGCGACCACACCGGTTACTACAACGAAGTCGACAGCTTCCCGGTGTTCACCGTCGAGCGCATCACCCACCGGATCAAACCGATCTACCACAGCACCTACACCGGCCGTCCACCGGATGAACCGGCAATTCTCGGCGTGGCGCTGAATGAAGTGTTCGTGCCGATCCTGCAAAAGCAATTCCCGGAGATCACCGACTTCTACCTGCCGCCGGAAGGCTGCTCGTACCGCATGGCCGTGGTGACGATGAAGAAGTCGTATCCGGGGCATGCCAAGCGCGTGATGCTCGGTGTCTGGTCGTTTTTGCGACAGTTCATGTACACCAAGTTCGTTATCGTCACTGACGACGATATCAATGCCCGCGACTGGAACGACGTGATCTGGGCCATCACCACGCGCATGGACCCCAAGCGCGACACGGTGATGATCGACAACACGCCGATCGACTACCTCGACTTCGCCTCGCCGGTCTCGGGCCTGGGCTCGAAAATGGGCCTGGATGCCACCCACAAGTGGCCGGGCGAAACCACTCGCGAGTGGGGCCGCGTAATCGTCAAGGACGACGCCGTCACCCAGCGGATCGATGCCATCTGGAATCAGTTAGGAATAGATTGATGCGTGTAACCCTGCAGCCCTCCGGAGCGGTGCTTGAGATACGGCCCGGTGAGCGGATTCTCGATGGTGCGCGGCGCCTGGGCTACGACTGCCCGCAAAGCTGCCGCAACGGCAATTGCCACGTGTGTGCGGCGCTGCTGGTGGAAGGCCGGGTCGAACAGGCCGGCAAGGTGCAGGACCACGGCGAGTTCTACACTTGCATAGCCGAGCCGCTGGAAGACTGCGTCCTGCTGTGGGATGGCGTGCTCGCGCTGGGAGAACTGCCGGTGCGCAGCCTGTCGTGTCAGGTCATCGAATGCCGGGACGTCGGCGGCGACACCTGGCGCGTGCGCCTGCGTGCGCCGGCCGGCAAGCCACCGCGTTATCACGCCGGGCAGTACCTGATGATCGAGCGCGAGAACGGTGAAAAGTCAGCGTTCTCCATGGCCTCGGCACCGCACGGCGGACGGGATCTGGAAATCCACGTGCTGGCCCGTGAGGCCAGTGCGCTGAGCCTGATCGAGCAACTGCAGCGCAACCCGCTGGTGCGCGTCGAACTGCCGTTCGGCGACACCCACCTCGCCGAATTGCCTGACGGGCCGCTGGTGCTGATCGCCGCCGGCACCGGCATGGGCCAGATTCACAGCCTGATCGAACACTGCCGCGCCAACGGCTTCAAGCACCCGGTGCATCTGTACTGGGGTGTGCGCCGCCCGGAAGATTTCTACGACATCGAGCATTGGGACGAATGGCTGAAGCTGCCCAATCTGTTCCTGCACAAAGTGGTCAGCGACCAGTGCGGTTGGGAAGGGCGCTGCGGGATGTTGCACCAGGCCGTGTGCGAGGACTTCGCCGATCTGAAGGCCCTGCACGTCTACGCCAGCGGCTCGCCGGCGATGGTCTACGGCACGCTGGATGCGCTGGTGGAAGCGGGCATGGATGCGCACCAGATGCGCGCGGACGTATTTGCCTACGCGCCGCGATCTTGAGCCCCGTCCCTAGAAACGTACACCGCTAGTCACCATCGCCGCATTGGCGCCGAGAAACACCAGCTCGGCAGCCAATGGGCCGTAGTGAGTCCCGACGGACGGAATGATCACTGGCGCAACGCCATAGCGGTTCAACGGGATCTTGTCCTTGTAATCACCGCGATAACCCTGCAACAGCCCGCCCGTGACTTTCAAATACACCGGATACTCAGGGCTGTCATAGCGCTTGCCGGCATAGGCGTAGTTCGAGCGCTGGCGGAACGAGTTACGGAAAGTTGCCCCGCCAAAGACCCAGCCCGAAGCCTGATTGCGTTCGATGCCGATCAAGTCCTGATGATTATTGTGCTCGGGGTCAGGCGAATAATGTCGGGTGTAGACGCTGGTCTGGGCATACCAGAAGCCCGTGTCCTGCGCATCGTCCGCGGCCAAAGCATGGCCGGTCTGAGTCATCAGCAATACGGTCAGAAGTCTTGGGATGTTCATTGTGCAGCCTCGGTTAAACGGGATGGCTTGCGCCAGAGGAAGGCCGTTATACGTAGGCGTTCAGCGACGGAGAAGAAAGAAAGTCCGACATTCTAGTAGGAAGTTTCCCGCGCCTTCATGAACGAAACCTGAACAAGCGAAGGCTTATGCATATTTCATTCGGGTATTTAAGATATTGCTGCAAGGGTATTAGGCTATATAAAACCGGATAACCGGGCAGATGATCCCGCATTATCGTTGTCAGGCGGGTCATACATCCTTTAGCACTTTTCGTTTTACAGTTACTGCTATATGTTCTATCAAGCGAATTGTGCTTACATCTTGTAATACTTGCGGGGCCGAACACTTCCGTCATGACAGCCATTGAATCTGCTTTTGTGAATCTGGCTTACCCTCCGCGGCTCGATCTGGGGCCGCAGCTGACCCACGAACAACTTCTCGTCTCGATGCAATCGACCATGGCGCGCCACAAGGGTGGGCCGGTGTGGCTGTTTGCTTACGGCTCGCTGATCTGGCGCCCGGAGTGCACGGCGGTAGAGCGGGTGCGCGGGCGAGTCCACGGTTACCATCGCGGCTTGTACCTGTGGTCGCATGAGCATCGTGGAACGCCGGAAATGCCCGGGCTGGTGTTCGGTCTGGATCGTGGCGGTTCATGCAGCGGCTTCGCCTATCGGCTGCCGGAAGAGAATCTCGACGCTGCGCTGTACGCGCTGTGGAAACGCGAGATGCCGTTCCCGTCCTATCGCCCGCACTGGCTGAACTGCCGGCTCGAAGATGGCAGTCAGGTTCAGGCGTTGGGGTTTGTTCTGGAGCGACACCTGCCCAGCTATGCCGGCAACTTGCCGGATCATGTGCTGAGTCAGGTGTTCGAAAGCGCTTGCGGGCGCTACGGCACCACTCGCGATTATGTCGAGCAGACCGCCCACGCCCTGCGCAGCCACGCCATGCCGGATCGAAATCTGGAGGCGCGGCTCAAGCGCTGTCAGGCAAAAGCCGATCAGGCGACGGCTTCGCGGCTCTGACTGGCGACTTGCTTGTGCCATAGCGTCGGGGCCAGGAAGGCCATCGACAGCAGGCAAGCGCCCACCAGCAGGACAAAACCACCGTCCCAGCCGAAGTGGTCAACGGTATAGCCCATTGCCGCACTCGCCGCGACCGAACCGCCCAGATAGCCGAACAGACCGGTGAAGCCTGCTGCCGTGCCGGCGGCTTTCTTCGGTGCCAGCTCCAGCGCCTGCAGACCGATCAGCATCACCGGGCCGTAGATCAGAAAACCGATCGAGAACAGCGCGATCATGTCCACGGTCGGGTTGCCGGCCGGGTTCAGCCAGTACACCAGCGTCGCCACGGTCACGAGTGCCATGAACACCATGCCGGTCAGGCCACGGTTGCCACGGAAGATCTTGTCCGACATCCAGCCGCACAGCAGCGTGCCCGGAATGCCCGCCCACTCGTAGAAGAAGTAAGCCCACGAAGTCTTGTCGACGTCGAAGTGCTTGGCTTCTTTCAGGTAGGTCGGCGCCCAGTCCAGTACGCCGTAGCGCAGCAGGTAGACGAAAACGTTGGCCATGGCGATGTACCAGAGCATTTTGTTGCGCAGCACGTATTTGACGAAGATTTCCTTGGCGCTGAATTCGTCTTCGTGGCTGGCGTCGTAGCCTTCCGGGTAATCGTTCTTGTACTTCTCGATCGGCGGCAGGCCGACCGATTGCGGGGTGTCGCGCATGGTGATGAAGGCAAACACCGCTACGCCCAGCGCTACCGCTGCCGGGACGTAGAACGCTGCGTGCCAGTCATTGAACAGGCCCATGCCGATCAGGAACAGCGGGCCGATCAGACCGCCGCCGACGTTATGCGCCACGTTCCACACCGAGACCACGCCGCCCCGTTCCTTCTGCGACCACCAGTGCACCATGGTGCGCCCGCTCGGCGGCCAGCCCATGCCCTGGGCCCAGCCGTTGATGAACAGCAGGATGAACATCATGGTCACGCTGGACGTCGCCCACGGCGCGAAACCGAAAATGAACATCACCCCGGCCGACACCAGCAAGCCGAACGGCAGGAAATAACGCGGGTTGGAACGGTCGGAGACCAGGCCCATCAGGAACTTGGACAGACCGTAGGCGATGGCAATGGCCGACATCGCCAGACCCAGATCGCCACGGCTGTAGCCCTCGTCGATCAGGTACGGCATGGCCAGCGAGAAGTTTTTGCGCAGCAGGTAGTAACCCGCGTAGCCAAAGAAGATACCGGCGAAGATCTGCCAGCGCAGGCGTCGGTAAGTACTGTCTATTTTTTCTTCAGGCAATGGAGCCTGATGTGCGGCAGGACGAAAGAAAGCAAACATTCAAGAGCTCCAGATTTCTTGTTTTGACTGCGGATGCGAATGTTACAGTTTCGTTACCGAAAATAGCACCGGTTCGCATCGGCAAAACAGCGGAAAATGTTGGAAGTCGCATGTTCTTTTACGAACCTGTCGCTCAGCTGTAAAAACAGGACGTTTTCACCACTTATCAACAGGGTGTGGCATAGACTCGCGGCCCGTTCAGCCAATTGATCAGCAGAGATAGGAAATGGCCCTGAAGGTTCGCATGTTGGTGCCGAGGTTCTTGGTGGCGGCGGGGCTCGCCGTTGTGCTGCTGACATTGATCGTCACCGATCATCCTTCTCATTCCGGCCTGCGCAACGCTACGGTGCTGATCATCCGTCATGCGGAAAAACCGGATACAGGATCGGTGCTCAATGCCCGAGGCGAGCAACGCGCGGCCGCCTACGTCGACTATTTCAATCCGCTGAAACTCGACGGCCAGACACTCACGCCCCAGCGTTTGATCGCTGCCGGCGACACCCCGGAGAGTTCGCGCTCGCGCCTGACCCTGACCCCGCTGGCCCAACGCCTGAACCTCGCGATCGAGCAGCCCTACGTCAATGGCGATCTGCATCAATTGGTCAAACTGTTGCGCAAGAGCAATCAGGCGCAAACGGTGCTGATCGCCTGGCACCACGGCCACATCAATAAACTGCTCAAGGCCTTTGGTGGCGATCCCACAGCGCTGATGGGCCAGGAAAGATGGCCGGATGAAGTCTTCGACTGGCTGATCGTTTTGCGCTTCGATGACAAGGGACGGCTGATTCCGTCTCGCAGCCTGAAGGTTCAGGAACATCTGTTGCCGGGGGACGCGGCAGCGACCAGCGGCGGCTAAACATCCGTCAGAAAATGTACCTGAAGCCCGTTGCGCAGGGCGTTCGCCTGTTTTCTTGTCAGGATCAGGAAATGTCCTGCATTCAATAGCGAAGCTGCGCCATTCAGTTAACAGGCAGTGCTCCGTAACCTTTCTGTTGTTGCCGGACAGGCATCTCAATCGGGAAGGGGCGAGATCATGCGGTGGTTCTTTGCTGGGCTTTTATTGACGATCTTCAGTCTTGCGCTGGCAGCGGAAGGGTTACTCATACCGGAAAACAATCCCAAGCCGATTTACCCGAAGCTGTTGCACAGGGCCGGGGTCGAAGGCGAAGTCAGGGTCAGTTTTGTCGTCAAGGCGGATGGTTCGGTCAGCGCGATCAGCATTGTGCAAAGTGATCACCCTGATCTGGCTGAGGCGGTCAAAGACGCTATAACACAGTGGAGCTTCAGGCCCTGGACGATTGAAGACGGTCGGCCTGCGGAACAGCCCGTCGTGGCGCCGATGCTCTTTCGATTGGCCAGGGACCAGCCGATCGACATCAACCAGTGGCTGAGGTCAGTAAAGTGTCGCGTCATCAATGACGGTTTCAGGAACATGCCTGAGCACGCCTGGGTCGACGCAGAAGTGTTTAATTACACCCGTGCTTACGTTTCCAACGTGATTCTCAAGAGTCAGTTGGCCGATGAACAACGTCTGGCAATCATCGCCAAGATGAATCGGCGCGTACCGATGATCGTCAGAGGCTGCCGGGAGGCCCCCATGCGGAGATACATGAGTTTTCTGCCGGGAGAGGTTCGTGAGTTGCTTTGATAACCAGCGCCGCTGAGAGTGAAGCTGTGTTGCTGCCTGGCGCGAATCGGGCCGGCTCCAAGGGGCGCCGGCCGGGAAAAACTCAGCGCACCTGCACCACCACCTTGCCCACCGCCTTGCGCTGCCCCAGATCGTTGATCGCCTGTGCCGCGTTGCTCAGCGGGTACACCTGCGACACCAGCGGTTTCAGCTTGCCTTCGGCGAACCAGCCGAACAGTTGCTGGAAGTTCGCTGCGTTGTCCTGTGGCTGGCGCTGGGCGAAGGAGCCCCAGAACACGCCGAGCACGGCTGCACCTTTGAGCAGCGCGAGGTTGACCGGCAGTTCGGGGATGCGTCCGCTGGCGAAGCCGACCACCAGCAGGCGGCCGTTCCAGGCGATGGCGCGAATGGCCTGGTCAAACAGGTCGCCGCCGACCGGGTCGTAGATCACGTCGGCGCCCTGGCCGTCGGTGAGGCGTTTGATTTCGTCCTTGAGGCTGGTTTCGCTGTAGTTGATCAGTTCATCGGCACCGGCGGCCTTGGCCACGGCGAGTTTTTCCGCGCTGCTGGCGGCGGCAATGACCCGGGCGCCCATGGCTTTGCCGATCTCCACTGCCGCCAGGCCGACGCCGCCCGAAGCGCCGAGTACCAGCAAGGTCTCGCCCGGTTGCAGGTTCCCCCGTTGCTTGAGGGCGTGCATCGAAGTGCCGTAGGTCATGCTGAACGCGGCGGCGGTGTTGAAATCCATCGACGGCGGGATCGGCAGCACGTTGTAGCCCGGCACCGCGACCTGTTCGGCGAAACTGCCCCAGCCGGTCAGGGCCATGACCCGGTCGCCCACTTTCAGATGGCTGACCTTTTCACCGACAGCACTGACCACCCCAGCCGCTTCGCCCCCGGGGGAAAACGGGAACGGCGGCTTGAACTGGTACTTGCCCTCGATGATCAGCGTGTCCGGGAAGTTGACCCCGGCGGCGTGCACCTCCAGCAAGATTTCGTTCTTCTTCGCGACAGGACTGGCGACGTCTTCCTGCACCAGCGATTCGGCAGGGCCGAAGGCTTTGCACAGCACGGCTTTCATCAGGGCTATTCCTTTGGGAGTGATGGCCGATAAGTGTAGGTATGTCAGTCAACGGGTCAACGAGCATGCCCGGCCCTGATAGTCAGCCATAAGCTTGTGCTTGCGCGGCGGGTCGTTATGCTAGGCCGCAAACCGGATAAGGAGCGAATTGTGAAAGCGTGGATCATGTTGTTGCTGGCCCTGTCTCTGCCTGTGGCAGCGCTGGCCGAAGAAGCCAAAGAAGGCGAGGCGCCGAAAGTCAATTACATCACCCTGAGCCCGCCGTTCGTGGGCAATTACGGGCTGGACGGCACGCCGAAGCTGAAGGTCTACAAGGCCGACGTGGCGCTGCGTGTGACCGGTGAAGAGGCGACCAAACTGGTCAAGGCCAACGAGCCGCTGATCCGCAATCAACTGGTGGCGCTGTTCACTCAGCAGACCACCGAGGCGATGGGCAGCATCGAAGGCAAGGAAAAGCTGCGTCAGGAAGCCCTGAAGCAGACCCAGCAAGTGATGAATGACGAGACCGGCAAGCCGGTGGTTGAAGATCTGCTGTTCAACAACCTGATCATTCAGTAACCACGCTGGCGGCTGTTCAGGACGCCAGGCTCTTGCGAAAGCGTGCCAGCGCAATGAGGAAGAACAGCAGGCCGATGGCCGTCAGCGCCAGCAAGTCCGGCCAGACCACGCTCAGCCCGGCGTCGCGAAACAGAATCGCGGCGCTGAGGCTGACAAAATGCGTGGACGGCGAGCCCTGCATCACCCACTGCAACCATTGCGGCATGCTGTCCAGCGGTGTGCTGCCGCCCGACAGCAGCAACATCGGGATGATCACTGGAATCGCCAGCAGGCCGAACTGCGGCGTCGAACGCGCCAGCGTCGCCAGAAAGATGCCCAGCGCGGTGCTGGCAAACAGATAAACCGCGGTCACCAGCAAAAACAGGCTCATCGAGCCAGCCAACGGCACATCCAGCAGGCCTTTGACCACCACTTCCAGCGACAACCAGGTGCACAGCACCACCACCAGCAGGTTGCTCCAGATTTTCGCCAGCATGATTTCCAGCGCCGTCAGCGGCAGCACCAGCAAATGGTCGAGCGTGCCGTGTTCGCGTTCGCGCAGCAGCGCCGTGCCGGTGAGGATGATCGCCAGAATGGTGATGTTGTTGACGATCTGAATCACCGCCAGAAACCAGCCACCCTCCAGATTGGTGTTGAACAGCGCGCGAGTAGTCAGTAGCAGCGGCGCCTTGGTCGCTGCTTCACCCTGACCTGCATAGTCGAGTAACTCGCGTTGAAAGATCCGGCCAATGTAGCCAGCGCCCATGAATGCCTGGCTCATGGCCGTGGCGTCGACATTGACCTGAATCGCCGGTTGCCGCGCCGCCAGCAGATCGGTTTGAAAGCCCGCCGGGATGTTGATGACGAAGGTGTATTGACCGCTGTCCATCACCTGGTCCAGCTGAGGGTAAGGCAACAGCACCGGCGTCTGGAACTCCGGCGGCTGCAGGGCTTGGGCCAACTGGCGCGAGAGGGCGCTGTGGTCTTCGTCAACGATCGCCACGCTGGCGTTGTGCACGCCGATCACCGAGCCGGCGGCGGGCATGTAAATCGCCACGGTGAAGGCGTAGAACAGGAACAGCAGCAACACGCTGTCATGGCGCAGGCTGGTCAGTTCCTTGAGGCCCAGGCGCAGGATGTGCGCGAACTTGTGCATCAGGCCTCCTGCTTTTTCAGCATGATCAGGCTCAGCCCGGTGAACCCGACAAAGAACCCGAACAGCGCCAGGCACTGCGGCCACAGCTGACGCACGTCCAGCGCTTTGGTGAACGTGCCCACCGCGATGTCGAGGAAGTGCCCCGCGGGAAACAGCATACCCATCACCGCAGCCGCACCCTCCAGCGACGAGCGCGGCACGATCAGCCCGGAGAACTGGATGGTCGGCAAGCTGGTGATGATCATGGTGCCGAGGATCGCGGCGATTTGTGTGCGGGTGAACGCCGAAATCAGCAGGCCCATGCTGGTGGTCGCCAGCACGTACAGCAGGCCGCCGAATGCCAGCGTCAGCAGGCTGCCCTTGAACGGCACGCCGAACAACCAGCGATTCATCGCCACCAGCACCGCGAGGTTGACCAGACTGACCAGCAGGTACGGCGCCTGCTTGCCCAGCAGAAACTCCAAACGGGTCAGGGGCGTGGCGTAGAAATTGGTGATCGAGCCCAACTCCTTTTCGCGCACGATGCCCAACGCCGTCAGCATCGCTGGAATGAAGGCGAGGATCAGCGCCATGACCCCGGGGCCGATGGCGTTGACGCTGACCACGTCCTGGTTGTAGCGAAAGCGGGTTTGCAGACTGGCGGCCGCCGGGTGGGCCAGTGCGGGGCTGCTTTGCTCGGCCAGTTGTTGCAGATTGGCCAGGTGCACGGCTTCAACATAGTTGCGGCTGGTTTCGGCGCGAAACGGCATGCCGCCATCCAGCCACGCCGCCACAGCGGGTTGGCGCCCGGCGTACAAATCGCGGCCGAATCCGGGGGGGATTTCCAGTGCCAGTTTGATTTCCGAGCGTTGCAGGCGCCGGTGCAGCTCCTGTGGATCGTGAATGGCCGGCTGTTCGTCGAAGTAGCGGGAGCCGCGAAACGCCTCAAGATAAGCCCGGCTCTGCGGCGTCTGATCCTGGTCGTACACGGCGAACGCGAGGTTTTCCACGTCCAGGGAAATCCCGTAGCCGAAAATCACCATCATGAAAATCGCCCCCGCCAGTGCGAACGCCATGCGCACCTTGTCGCGCAGCAGTTCCTTGCCTTCGCGACGGGCCACCGCCAGCAGGCGACCGAGGCTGAAACCGTGGCGGGGCAGCGGGGTTGTCGCTGCGGTCGGCGGCGCCATCTGCGGCTCGGTTAAAGGCGCCGATGCCTGAGCGCCCTGAGCCTGTTCCAGGCAGGTGACGAAGGCCGCTTCCAGCGTCTCTCCAGCGAACTGGCGTTGCAGTGCCGCCGGGGTATCGCACGCGAGAACCTTGCCGGCGTGCATCAGTGAGATGCGGTCGCAGCGCTGCGCTTCGTTCATGAAGTGCGTGGAGAGGAAGATCGTCACGCCTTGTTCACGGGACAACTCGATCAACAGTCGCCAGAAGTCATCGCGGGCTGCCGGATCGACGCCGGAGGTCGGCTCGTCGAGGATCAGCACTTCCGGGCGGTGCAGCACTGCCACCGCCAGCGACAGACGCTGGCGCAGGCCCAATGGCAATGCCCCGGATGGCTGGTCGGCGACCGCGAGCAGATTGAAGCGCTGAATCAATGCCTCGATGCGCTGTGCGCTCTCGGTTTTGGGCAGGTCGAACAGCCGCGCGTGCAGTTCGAGGTTCTGTCGCACACTGAGTTCGCCATACAGCGAAAAGCTCTGCGACATGAACCCGACCCGCTTGCGCGTGGCCAGATCCTTGGCGTTTACCGGGTTACCGAGCAGCGTCGCACTGCCTTCACTGGCCGGCATCAGCCCGGTCAGGACTTTCATGGTGGTGGTCTTGCCGCAGCCGTTGGAGCCAAGAAAGCCGAAAATCTCGCCACGGCCGATGGCAAAGCTGACGTGATCCACGGCGGTGAAATCGCCGAAGCGCAGCGTCAGGTCGTGGGCTTGGATGGCGATGTCGTTGCTGTTGCCGGTGCGCGGTGGAATCACCAGCGGTTGAGCGTCGTGCTGGCTGTCACCCTGGAAATGGGTAAAGGCGTCATCGAGTTTGCCGCTGGGGGTGACGGCCGCCAGCTCGCGGCTCAGGCCGGTGGCGATCAACTGGCCGGCGTCGAGCATCAGGCAATGCTCGAATTGCTCGGCTTCTTCCATATACGCCGTGGCGACCAGCAGCGTCAGTTGCGGGCGCTGGCTGCGCACATCGTCGACCAGCTCCCAGAAACGCCGGCGCGAGAGCGGGTCGACGCCAGTAGTCGGCTCATCGAGGATCAACAGGTCGGGCTCATGGATCAGCGCGCAGCACAGCCCGAGTTTCTGCTTCATGCCGCCGGACAACTTGCCGGCGGGGCGCTCGGCAAATTTCAGCAGATCCGTGGCGAGCAGCAGGCTGTGCATGCGTTGCTCGCTTTCAGCCCTGGACAGGCCGAACAGCGTCGAGAAGAACTGGATGTTCTCGCGGATCGACAGCTCGGGGTACAGGTTGCCGCCCAGGCCCTGCGGCATGAAGGCGATGCGTGCATAGAGTGTGTCGCGATGCCGGCGATCCTGGATCGCGCCTCCGAGCACTTGCAGTTGCCCTTGTTGCAGGGTTTTCACGCCGGCGATCAACCCCAGCAGGCTGGACTTGCCCGCGCCATCGGGGCCGATCAACCCGCAGCGGGTTCCGGCGGGCAGGCTGAAGGCGATCTCCTTCAGCGCTTGCTGTTTGCCGTAGCGGTGGGCGATACCGTTCGCTTGAACCGCAAGGCTGCTCATTGCAGATTGGCCGGCCATTCGACAGGTGCGATCCGCACATAGCCGGCGCCGGGCATGCCGGGCTTGGCCTGTGGCACGGCGCTGGGCTGGGTCAGGCGCAACTTGACGCGGAACACCAGTTTTTGTCGCTCGTCGCGGGTCTCGACTTCTTTGGGGGTGAATTGCGATTTGGCCGCGACGAAACTGATTTTTGCCGGCAGCGGTTTATCGGGCAAGGCATCAAGCAACACGCGCGCCTCGTCGCCCACGGCCAGGCGCCCGGCCACCGCAGCTGACAGATAGAGGTTCATGTACTGGTCGTTGGGATCGATCAGCAACAAGACCCGGCCGCCGGCACCCAGCACTTCGCCGGGTTCGGCCATGCGTAGCTGGATCACGCCATCAATCGGCGCGCGCAGAAGGCTGTCGTCGATTTCGCTGGTCAGCTGCGCCACCTGCGCCTGCGCTGCGCCGATTGTTGCGCTGACGGCAGATACCTGGGCGCGGGCTGCGGTCACCGCAGCGTTGCCGGTGCCAATTCGCGACTGCAGTTGATCGATGATCTGCGCGCTGACGTAACCGTGCTTGAACAGTGATTGCGAGCGGCCGAGCTCTTGCTGGGCCAGCAGCAGCTCACTCTGACGCAACTGCACATTGGCCTGGGCGGCGTTGAGATTTTCCCGGGCGCGCAGGACTTCGGCTTCGGCCTGGTTGCGCTGGGCTTCGAGGGTGCGGGTGTCCATGCGCGCCAGCAGTTGTCCTTTGCTGACCTTGTCGCCTTCATCCACCAGCACCTCGGCCAGGCGCCCGGGCGTCTTGCTGGCGATCTGCACTTCGGTGGCTTCCAGGCGCCCGTTGCCCATCGACAGCCCCTCGACCAGCCGGCTGCTGATCGACATCCAGTAACCGAGGCCACCCGCGGCGGCGAGTAACACCAGGAGCGAACCGGCATATAGAAGTGAAGAACGGCTGTGCGTCGACATGGGGGCATCCTGCGGCTGTGGCGTCCAGTCTGACTGTTCAAGCGTTTCACTCGCTTGATGTCAGTCAAATGAGCGCCAAGCCTAGCCCTTTTTTCGGATAAAAAACCGTGACCGGAGAGTTCTCAGCGCAAACCGAGCACGACGGCCCACTGTTCGGCGGTTACCGGCATGACCGAAAGACGGCTGCCTTTTTGCACCAGCGGCATCTCGGCCAATGCGGTCTGCTGCTTCAGATAATCCAGTTTCAGCACCCGGACAAAGGTCTCGACGTGTGCCACATCGATTGCACTCCAGGCGTTTTTCTCGGGCGTGGCTTTCGGGTCGAAGTAATGGCTTTCGGGGTCCAGTGCGGTGGGATCCGGGTACGCTGCCTGAATAATCCTGCCGATCCCGGCAATCCCCGGCTCCGGGCAACTGGAGTGGTAGAAAAAGAACTCATCCCCGACCGCCATCGCCCGCAGGAAATTGCGCGCCTGATAGTTGCGAACCCCGTCCCAGCGCGCTTTTCCGAGTGTCTCCAGGCCTTTGATCGAGAGTTCGTCCGGCTCGGATTTCATCAGCCAATAGGCCATGTCTTTTGCTCCTCAAGCGGTGATTGGACAGGTTGTCGGGCAATTTTATGACAAACCGACGGTCGGTTGACGTCAGCATTTGCGCCCGGGTTCACGTTGTCGCAAAATGCCGGCCTTTAAAGCTTGACGCTGCTGCACGGCCTACGAACGGAAACCGCTGCTGTCATCGTGATGATGTGCCTTGAGGGGGGCAATCGATGAAACGCAAACCGGATTTGCTATGGACTTTGGTTATTTTGTTCGGCCTCGGCGTCGTAACCACCGGTTATGCGCAAAGTCTGTGGACGAGCAAGACCGATGCACCGATTGAAGTCGCGCAACAGGTCCAACAGTCGACCGCGTTCAAGCGCTGAAACAGCCTTCCCGACGCCGCTGACCTGCGCGGCGTCTATCCTGCGAAATACCACGCCTTATCGGTGACCGTGCCCTGCAACGGTACATCCCAGCTGGCCTGTGCCAGGCGTTCGACCTTCTGACATTCATGGGCCAGCCCCAGCAACGTCGGCTTGCGCCAGTTTTTGCGCCGGGCCAGGTAGGCCAGACTGCGGTCGTAGAATCCGCCGCCCATCCCCAGCCGTCCGCCGACATCGTCAAACCCAACCAGTGGCAACAGCACCAGATCCAGGGTCCAGATCCTGCGTTGCTGAGCCAGATTGGCCCGTGGTTCGAGAATGCGGAAGCGATTGGGATTGAGCTTTTCTCCGGGGCGAATCCGCTGGAACACCATTTTGGTTCGCGGCCAGGCACTGAGCACCGGCAGGTAGGTGGCCTTGCCGCGCCGCTGGGCTTCACGCAGCAGCAAACGCGGGTCGATTTCACCGTCGGTGGGCAAGTACAGGGAAATGTGTCTGGCCCGGCGAAAGTGCGGGTCTTGCGCCAGTTGGCGGAACAGGCCTTTGGCGGCCTGGCGTTGTTCGCCCGGGGTCAATGCGCGGCGCGCCTTGCGCAGCAGGCGACGGAGTTGCGGGCGGGGCAGCAGCGCAGGTTCGGTCATGGTTCGGCTTCGGCAGGTGAGGGCGAAAACGCACGCATAAAAAATCCGATGCCGGCAAAAACCGGCATCGGATTCGAATCAGGCTCCCCGGATGAACCGCTGTCAACTTAGCCCTTGAACCCGAAAGTTCAAGGTGGAGGATGCAGTAGACTTTAAGGCTTTCCGTCTGGCGGACATGCACACCAGCCCAACGTGCAACCTCCAGGGTAGTGCAAATCGGCTCAGGGACATCGTCAACTGGCAAGCACCCCAGGGAGTGCCGCGAGTATACCTCAAGCGGCCCGGCGAATCAGCCCTTGGTGACGTCCGGATCGGTCGCCAGCACCAGATCGACACGATCGAGCAAGTCGCGCACCTGTTCACGGGTCGAGCCGCTGGCCTGGATGTCCGGGCGCTCTTCTTTGTGCAAGAGGTCGTGGGTGATATTCAGCGCGGCCATCACGGCGATACGGTCGGCGCCGATGACTTTGCCGCTGCTGCGGATCTCGCGCATCTTGCCGTCCAGGTAGCGGGCGGCGCTGACCAGATTGCTGCGTTCTTCCTGGGGGCAGATGATCGAATATTCTTTATCGAGGATCTGCACGGTAACGCTATTGCTTGAACTCATGAGTCTTGCTCCAGGGCCTTGAGGCGCGAAATCATCGATTCGACCTTACGCCGGGCGATTTCGTTTTTTTCAATGAGGTGAGCGCGTTCCTCGCGCCAGGTCTTTTCCTGAGCTAGTAAGAGTGCGTTTTGACTCTTAAGTTGCTCCACTCGACTAATCAGCAGTTCGAGTCTGGCCATCAGCGCTTGCAGGTCGGTGTCTTCCATTGTGTCCACTGAGTCGGAGTCTGTCTGATGGGATAGCTGGCGGACAGCCTTTAATAGTCTTGGCGAGTCTGTCGATGTAGGATACAAGGCCTTCATTCTAGACATAGCGCCGTCTGGCGCCTAGCTGCCCATGACCATTGCGAATTCCCCGTACCAAGCCTTTGCCACCCTGCTGACTGCCAGCGGCCACAACGTCTCGCCTGCCGAACTGCATGGCCTGCTGCTCGGCCGCAGCTGCGCCGGCGCCGGCTTCGATAACGAAGGCTGGTTGATCGACGCCGCCGAACTGCTCGAAGGCGATATCCAGGACAACGTCCGCAACGCCCTGATCGGCCTGCAAGAAATGGTCAAGGGTGAGTTGACCGGCAGCGACGTGACCGTCGTCCTGCTGCTGCCGACCGATGACGCGCCGCTGGCCGACCGCGCTGCTGCACTGGGCCAATGGTGCCAGGGCTTCCTCAGCGGTTTCGGCCTGAACTGCCGCGACAGCAGCATGCTCAGCACCGAAGCTACCGAAGTGCTGCAGGATCTGGCGGCGATTTCCCAGGTGCAAGATGCCCTGGAAGAGTCCGAAGACGGCGAAACCGACTACATGGAAGTCATGGAGTACCTGCGCGTCGCGCCGCTGCTGCTGTTCTCGGAAACCAAAAAAGCCGACGTGCCGCCAGCCGCCAAGCCGTCGCTGCATTAATCGCGTGCCAGGGAAAGCCATCTGCCCATGACCCATATCCCCAAAGCGGAATACAGCCGTCGCCGCAAGGCCCTGATGGCGCAGATGGAACCCAACAGCATCGCGATCCTGCCCGCCGCCGCGGTGGCGATCCGCAACCGCGACGTCGAGCATGTCTATCGTCAGGACAGCGACTTTCAGTACCTCAGCGGTTTCCCCGAACCGCAGGCGGTCATCGTCCTGATGCCCGGCCGCGAGCACGGCGAGTACGTGCTGTTCTGCCGCGAGCGCAACGCCGAACGCGAGTTGTGGGACGGTCTGCGCGCCGGGCAGGAAGGCGCGATCCGTGATTACGGCGCGGACGACGCGTTCCCGATTACCGACATCGACGACATCCTGCCGGGCCTGATCGAAGGCCGCGATCGGGTGTATTCGGCGATGGGCAGCAACCCGGAGTTCGACCGGCACCTGATGGACTGGATCAACGTGATCCGCTCCAAGGCGCACCTCGGCGCTCAGCCGCCGAACGAATTCGTTGCCCTGGATCACCTGCTGCACGACATGCGCCTGTATAAATCGGCGGCAGAAGTGAAGGTGATGCGCGAAGCCGCACGGATCTCCGCTCAGGCCCACATCCGGGCGATGCAGGCCAGCCGGCCGGGTTTGTACGAGTACAGCCTTGAAGCCGAACTCGATTACGAATTCCGCAAGGGCGGGGCGAAGATGCCGGCTTACGGCTCGATTGTCGCCGCCGGACGCAACAGCTGCATCCTGCATTACCAGCAGAATGACGCGCTGCTCAAGGACGGCGATCTGGTATTGATCGACGCCGGTTGCGAAATCGACTGCTACGCCAGCGACATCACTCGCACCTGGCCGGTCAACGGCAAGTTCTCGCCAGAGCAAAAAGCGATTTACGAGTTGGTGCTGGCCTCGCAGGAAGCCGCATTCGCTGAAATCGCCCCGAACAAAAACTGGAATCAGGCGCACGAAGCCACGGTTCGGGTGATTACCACGGGGCTGGTAAAACTTGGATTGCTGCAAGGCGAGGTCGACGAATTGATCGCGACCGAAGCTTACAAAGCGTTTTACATGCACCGTGCCGGGCACTGGCTGGGCATGGATGTACACGACGTCGGCGAATACAAGGTCGGCGGCGAATGGCGGGTGCTGGAGGTCGGCATGGCGCTGACCGTGGAGCCGGGGATCTACATCGCCCCGGACAACCAGAACGTAGCAAAGAAATGGCGCGGCATTGGCGTGCGCATCGAGGATGACGTGGTAGTGACCAAGACCGGTTGTGAAATATTGACCAGCGGCGTACCGAAAACCGTCGCCGAGATCGAAGCGCTGATGGCGCAAGCACGGACCCACGCGGCATGAGTCGAGTCAATCTGGCAATCATCGGCGGCGGTCTGGTCGGCGCCAGTCTGGCGTTGGCCTTGCAGGTCGGGGCCAAGGCGCGCGGCTGGAAAATCGTCCTGATCGAACCGTTCGCCCCCGGCGACAGTTGGCAGCCTAGCTACGACGCCCGTTCATCGGCGCTGTCCTTCGGTTCACGGCAGATCTATCAGCGGCTGGGCGTGTGGCAGGAGATTTCCCGCCGCGCCGAGCCGATCAAACAGATTCACGTCTCCGATCGGGGTCGCTTCTCCACCGCCCGTCTGTCGGCGATGGAAGAGGGCGTGCCGGCGCTCGGTTATGTGGTGGAGAACGCCTGGCTCGGCCAGTGCCTGTGGCAGCATCTGGATAAAGACGTGATCAGTTGGCGTTGCCCGGCGGAGGTTACGCGCATGGAGCCGCTGCCCGACGGTTATCGCCTGACCCTCAACGATGAAACCAGCATCGAGTGCGATCTGGCCGTGCTCGCCGATGGTGGCCGTTCCGGTTTGCGCGAACAACTGGGCATCAACGTGCGCAAGCGTCCGTACAACCAGAGCGCGCTGATCGCCAACATCACCCCGAGCGAAGCGCACAACGGCATGGCCTTCGAGCGTTTCACCGACGAAGGGCCGATGGCCTTGCTGCCGCTTCCGGACAACCGCTGTGCGCTGGTCTGGACCCGCCTGGGCATGGACGCGCAGCGTTTGGCAGACTTGAGCGAGCGCGATTTCCTCAGCGAACTGCAGGGCGTGTTCGGCTACCGCCTCGGCACCTTGAAACAGGTCGGTGCGCGGCATCTGTACCCGCTGTCGCTGGTCGAGGCCGAGGAGCAAGTGCGCTCGCATCTGGCGGTGCTCGGCAACGCTGCACACAGCCTGCACCCGATTGCCGGGCAGGGTTTCAACCTGTCCCTGCGTGATGCCGATGCTTTGGCCGCCGCACTGCTCGCCAGCGACCAGCCGCTGGGCGACTTCGCCACGTTGCAGGCCTATCGCGAGCGCCAGCGGCTGGATCAGGACCTTACAGTAGGCTTCTCCGATCAGGTCACCCGCCTGTTCGGCAGCACCCAGCCGCTGGTGTCGCTGGGGCGCAACATTGGCTTGCTCGGTCTCGATCTGCTGCCACCGGCCAAGCGCTGGTTCGCCCGTCAGGCCATGGGGCTGGGGACGCGGCCGGATGCTTGAGCGGCGGATCGTCACCTTCACTTTCAGCAGCGCGCCGCCCACTGGCGCGTTCGGTAAAACCCTTTACGGGCGGCGCATGCCGCCAGCGAGACAGGCTTAAAGCATGGAAATGCGCGCAGATCTGCTGATTGTCGGAGCCGGAATGGTCGGCAGCGCCCTCGCGCTGGCGTTGCAGGACAGTGGCCTGGAAGTGTTGCTGCTCGATGGCAGCCCGCTGAGCGTCAAACCGTTCGATGCCGCCGCGCCGTTCGAGCCGCGAGTGAGCGCCTTGTCGGCGGCCAGCCAGCGAATTCTCGAACGCCTTGGCGTGTGGGACGGCATCGCCAAACGCCGCAGCAGCCCCTACACCGACATGCATGTGTGGGACGGCAGCGGCACCGGGCAGATTCATTTTTCGGCGAGCAGTGTGCACGCCGATGTGCTGGGACATATCGTCGAAAACCGCGTGGTGCAGGATGCCTTGCTCGATCGTTTGCACGATTGCGATCTGGGCATGCTGGCCAACGCACGGCTGGAACAGATGCGCCGCTCCGGTGACGACTGGCTGCTGACCCTGGCCGACGGTCGCCAGTTGCGTGCGCCGCTGGTGATTGCGGCGGACGGCGCCCATTCGGCGGTGCGCCGTCTGACCGGCGTTGCCACCCGCGAGTGGGATTACTTGCACCATGCCATCGTCACCAGTGTGCGCAGCAGCAAGCCGCACCGGATGACCGCGTGGCAGCGTTTTACCGATCACGGGCCGCTGGCGTTTCTGCCGCTGGAGCGTGACGGGCAGCAAGACTGGTGCTCGATCGTCTGGTCGACCACGCCGAGTGAAGCCGAACGCTTGATGGCGCTGGATGAAGCGGCTTTCTGCCGTGAGCTGGAGCGAGCCTTTGAAGGTTGCCTGGGCGAAGTGCTCAGCGCTGACCCACGGCTGTGCGTGCCGCTGCGTCAACGTCACGCCAAGCGCTATGTCGCCGAAGGGCTGGCGCTGATTGGCGATGCGGCGCACACCATTCACCCGTTGGCCGGGCAGGGCGTCAACCTGGGTTTCCTTGATGCGGCGGTGCTGGCTGAAGTGCTGCTGCAAGCCGCGGAACGCGGCGAGCGCCTGGCGGACGTGAAGGTGCTGAGCCGTTACGAGCGTCGACGCATGCCGCACAACCTCGCGTTGATGGCGGCGATGGAGGGCTTCGAACGCTTGTTCCAGGCCGACCCGTTGCCGGTACGCTGGTTGCGTAACGCTGGGTTGAAGCTGGTGGAGCAGATGCCGGAGGCCAAGGCATTGTTTGTGCGTGAGGCCCTAGGCCTGACGGGCGACCTCCCGGCCTTGGCCAAACCCTGAAGGCAATTATTTCTTTGTGGCGAGGGAGCTTGCTCCCGCTGGGCTGCGAAGCGGCCCCAAAAGCCATTTTGGCAGCATTGGGAGTCCTTCGGCCTCCAGCGGGAGCAAGCTCCCTCGCCACAGATGCCAGCAATTTAGAGGTCGTGCAACATCTGGTAACTCCTTGGAAAAGAGTTCGATTGAGGTGGTAAATGTGAGTCCTTATCATTTGGCCCACATTTTCCGACCGAAGAGATCACTCCCATGTTGGCACCCAAGCGTCTTCTGACCGCACTGGCCCTGACCCTGATCGGCAGCACCACCGCCCAGGCCGCCGACGAGGTGGTGGTCTACTCATCGCGTATCGACGAGCTGATCAAACCGGTGTTCGACGCCTACACCGCGAAAACCGGGGTGAAGATCAAGTTCATCACCGACAAGGAAGCGCCGCTGATGCAGCGGATCAAG
Source organism: Pseudomonas sp. W15Feb9B (assembly GCF_000828175.1). NCBI lineage: Bacteria > Pseudomonadati > Pseudomonadota > Gammaproteobacteria > Pseudomonadales > Pseudomonadaceae > Pseudomonas > Pseudomonas sp. W15Feb9B. The sequence continues at coordinate 123,252 of NZ_JTKF01000035.1, forward strand.
GCCGAAGGCGAAAACGCCACCGCCGACCTGCTGCTGACCGTCGATGCCGGCAACCTCTGGCAGGCCGAGCAGATGGGCATTCTGCAGCCGTTCACCTCGAAGACCATCGACGCCAACATTCCTGCGCAATATCGCTCCTCGACCCACGCCTGGACCGGCCTGAGCCTGCGCGCGCGGACCATCGCCTATTCCACCGAAAGGGTTAAACCGGGCGAGTTGACCACCTACGAAGCGCTGGCCGACAAGAACTGGGAAGGACGCCTGTGTCTGCGCACGGCGAAGAAGGTCTACAACCAGTCGCTGACCGCGACCATGATCGAAGTGCACGGCGCCGAGAAGACCGAGAAGATCCTCAAGGGCTGGGTCAACAACCTGTCCACCGATGTGTTCTCCGACGACGTCGCGGTGCTGGAAGCGATCAACGCCGGGCAGTGCGACGTCGGCATCGTCAACACCTACTACTACGGTCGCCTGCACAAGCAGAAACCGGACCTGCCAGTGAAACTGTTCTGGCCGAATCAGGCCGATCGCGGCGTGCATGTCAACCTGTCCGGTATCGGCCTGACCCAACATGCACCGCACCCGGAGGCAGCCAAGGCGCTGGTCGAATGGATGACCACACCTGAAGCACAGAAAATCTTCGCCGACGTGAACCAGGAGTTCCCGGCCAACCCGGCGGTGGCACCTTCGGAAGAAGTGGCAGCGTGGGGCAAGTTCGTCGCTGACACCTTGCCGGTGGAAGTGGCGGGCAAGCGACAGGCTGAAGCGATCCGCATGATGGATCGGGCGGGCTGGAACTGAGTCTGTAATTTTCCAGGCCATAGTGGCGAGGGAGCTTGCTCCCGCTGGGGCGCGAAGCGGCCCCATGGCGCCCTTGTGTCTGGCATGAATTGATCTGGTAACCTCCTGCGACTGCTTCGCAGCCGAGCGGGAGCAAGCTCCCTCGCCACAAAATGTGCTCGACGTCGAATGGGCGTTGGCCCACTTCCAGAGAACCCCCTTGGCCCACCCCGCCCAACGCCGCTGGTACCCCATCGTCCTCGCCATTGCCGCGCTGGTGCTGTTGCCCCTGAGTGTCCTGCTGCTGTCGTGGCAGACCATTGATCAGCAGATCTGGTCGCACCTGTGGCAAACCCAGATGCCGCGCCTGCTCGGCAACACCCTGACGCTGGTGCTGGGCGTCGGCGTCGGCGTGACACTGCTCGGTGTCAGCCTGGCGTGGCTCACCAGCCTCTGCGAATTCCCCGGGCGGCGCTGGCTCGACTGGGCGCTGATGCTGCCGTTCGCCATCCCGGCCTACGTGCTGGCGTTCGTCTTCGTCGGTCTGCTGGACTTCGCCGGCCCGGTGCAAACCCTGTTGCGTGAGTGGTTCGGCAGCGGCCTGCGCCTGCCGCGTGTGCGCTCTACCGGCGGGGTGATCGTGGTGCTGGTGCTGGTGTTTTATCCCTACGTTTATCTGTTGGCGCGCACCGCGTTTCTGGCGCAGGGCAAAGGCCTGATGGAAGCGGCGCGGGTACTCGGGCAATCGCCCTGGCAGGCATTCTGGCGGGTGGCGTTGCCGATGGCGCGGCCGGCGATTGGTGCCGGTGTGGCGCTGGCGCTGATGGAGACATTGGCGGATTTCGGCGCGGTGTCGGTGTTCAATTTCGACACCTTCACCACCGCCATCTACAAGACCTGGTACGGCTTCTTCAGCCTGCCCAGCGCGGCGCAACTGGCCAGTCTGTTGCTGCTGGTGGTGATGCTGGTGCTGTACGGCGAGCGGCGCGCGCGCGGCGCCAACCGGGCGAGTAACGAGCGGCCACGGGTCAAGGCGTTGTATCACCTGCGCGGGATCAAGGCGTTCGCGGCGACCGGCTGGTGCGCTCTGGTGTTTGCTTGCGCATTCGTGATTCCAGTCCTGCAACTGATTGTCTGGTTCTGGCAGCGCGGGCGCTTCGATCTCGATGAACGTTACGCCGGGCTGATTCTGCACACCCTGTATCTGGGTGGCATGGCGGCGTTGATCACCGTCAGCGTCGCATTGCTGCTGGCCTTCGCCCGACGACTGGCGCCGACCCCGGCGATCCGTTCCGGGGTCAGTCTGGCCAATCTTGGTTATGCACTGCCGGGCTCGGTGCTGGCAGTGGCGATCATGCTGGCGTTCAGTTATCTCGACCGCGAACTGGTGATTCCGCTCTCAGGCTGGCTCGGCGGCGCCGGCAAGCCGCTGCTGCTGGGCAGTCTGGCGGCATTGCTGATGGCCTATCTGGTGCGCTTCATCGCGGTGGCCTACGGGCCGCTGGAAAACAGTCTGGCGCGTATACGGCCTTCATTGCCCGAAGCGGCACGTAGCCTCGGTGTCAGTGGGCCGCGACTGTTTTTCAAAGTGTATCTGCCGCTGTTGCTGCCCGGCACGCTGAGTGCGGCGCTGCTGGTGTTCGTCGATGTGCTCAAGGAAATGCCCGCGACCCTGCTGATGCGCCCGTTTGGCTGGGACACGCTGGCGGTGCGGATCTTCGAAATGACCAGTGAGGGCGAGTGGGCGCGGGCGTCGCTGCCGGCGCTGACCCTGGTATTGGTCGGTCTGTTGCCGGTCATCGGCCTGATCCGCCGCTCGGCGCACCGAAACACTTAGTAGTGAGAGCTGAATCATGCGGCTACAATGCGCGGCATTCGGTGCGGTTCGTCTGACAGACCCGTTCGCTGAAATCGGCTGAAAGCCTTCTATTTAGCGGCTTTCACCCCGTGCAGCGGCTGTCCGCACCTTCGCCACGCCCGGAAGGAGAAACCCATGGGACAGCGTACGCCTCTGTATGACCTGCATCTCGCCCTCGGCGCGAAGATGGTCGATTTTGGCGGTTGGGACATGCCACTGCATTACGGCTCGCAGGTCGAGGAACACCATGAGGTGCGCCGCGATTGCGGGGTGTTCGATGTTTCCCATATGACCGTTATCGACGTCGATGGCCCACAGGCCAAGGGCTGGCTGCAGCATTTGCTGGCCAATGACGTCGAGCGCCTGCACCGCCCCGGCCGCGCGCTCTACAGCACGATGCTCAACGAGCGTGGCGGCATCGTCGACGACATGATCGTCTATCGCCTCGAAGACCGTTATCGTCTGGTATTCAACGCCTCCACCCGCGACCAGGATCTGGCGTGGATGCAGACGCAGATCGCCGGTTACGACGTGCAATTGCATGAGCGTCAGGATCTGGCGATGCTCGCCATTCAAGGCCCGCAGGCCCGGCAGAAAATTGCCGAACTGGTGACCCAGTCCCGCGCCGAACTGATCAAACATCTCAAACCGTTCGAAGCTCACGTCGATGGCGACTGGTTCATTGCGCGCACCGGCTACACCGGTGAGGATGGTCTGGAAATCGCTTTGCCGGCCGAGCAGGCGCCGGGATTTTTCAACGATCTGGTCGGTGCCGGCATTTCGCCGATCGGCCTCGGCGCCCGCGATACGTTGCGGGTCGAGGCCGGGATGAACCTCTACGGCCAGGACATTCATCAGGATGTCTCGCCGCTGGCATCCAATATGGCCTGGAGCATTGCCTGGGAACCGACCTCGCGGCAGTTCATCGGGCGTGCTGCGCTGGAAGCGGAAAAAGCCGCCGGCGTTGCGCACAAACTGGTGGGGCTGGTGCTTGAGGAGCGCGGTGTTTTACGTGCCCATCAGGTGGTTCGTATCGCCGATGTTGGCGAAGGAGAGATCACCAGTGGTAGTTTCTCTCCTACGCTAAGCAAATCGATTGCCCTGGCGCGTGTACCGATGGCCACCGCCGACCGCGCCGAAGTGGAAATCCGTGGCAAGTGGTATCCGGTACGAGTGGTCAAACCGACCTTCGTGCGCCATGGCAAAACCTTGATCTGACCTTTTCCGGCGGGCCTGACCGCTGACAATTTTCTTGAGGACACCGAGCATGAGCAATATCCCCGCTGAACTGCGTTTTGCCGAAAGTCATGAGTGGGCGCGTCTGGAAGCCGACGGCACCGTTACCGTGGGCATCAGCGATCACGCGCAGGAAGCGCTGGGCGATGTGGTGTTTGTCGAGTTGACTGAAGTGGGCAAGGTGTTTGCTGCTGAGGATCAAGCTGGCGTGGTTGAGTCGGTGAAAGCGGCCTCCGATATCTACTCGCCGATTGCCGGCGAAGTCATCGCCGTCAACGAAGAGCTGAGCGGCTCGCCGGAACTGCTGAACTCCGATCCGTACGGGGCGTGGATCTTCAAGCTCAAGCCAGCCAACGCTGCTGATCTGGACAAGCTGCTGGACGCCGCCGGCTACAAGGCTGCAATCGGCGAATAATCTTCGCCCCTGTAGGAGCTGCCGCAGGCTGCGATCTTTTGACTTTGTTCTTAAAGACAAAATCAAAAGATCGCAGCCTGCGGCAGCTCCTACATTAAGAGCGCTTCAGGGCTTCAATACCGCTTTCACCGCCGCCACCGACCGCTCGACATCTTCCTTGGTCATGGTGTTGAACATCGGCAACGACACAATCAGTCGCCCGACGCGCTCGGCCACCGGCAACATCCCTTCCTTGAAACCGCGCTCGCGGTACAGACTCAGCAAATGAATCGGCGGGTAGTGATAGCCGATGCCGATGCCGTGTGCCTGCATCTGTTCCATGAACGTAGCGCGGGCCGGCAAGCCGTCCTTGCGCTCCGGCAGGACCAGCTGAAACAGGTGCCAGTTGCTGTGAGTGAAATCCGCGGGCGGCAATTGCGCGCCATAGATCGCTTCGAAGTCATCGCCAAAACATTTGAAGTAATGACGGGCCAGTTCCTGACGATGGGCGGTCAGCGCCTCGATATGGGCGAATTGACCCAGACCGATGGTCGCGGCGACGTCGGTCATGTTGAACTTGCCGCCGAGCACATCAACGTCGAGACCGTCGAAGCCGTTGCGGGTCACGCCTTGCAGGCGATATTTCTCCGCCAGCCGCGCTTCTTCCGCAGTATTCAGCACCAGACAGCCGCCCTCGGAACAGGTCACGTTCTTGTTGGCCTGGAAACTGAACGACACGAAGTCGCCAGTGGCGCCGATGCGCTGGCCATTCCAGCTCGAACCCAACGCCTGCGCGGCGTCTTCGACGATGCGCAGATTGTGTTTGTGCGCGATGGCATATAGCCGATCCATGTCCACCGGCAGGCCGGCGAGGTACACCGGAATCAGCGCTTTGGTGCGTGGGGTGATCGCTGCCTCGAGCTTGTCCAGATCAATGTTGCGGGTCACCGGGTCGATGTCGGCGAACACCGGGGTGGCGCCGACTTCGAGGATCACGTTGGCGGTGGCGACCCAGGAAATCGGCGTGGTGATCACTTCGTCACCCGGGCCGATACCGGCGATGCGCAGGGCGATTTCCATGGTGCAGGTGCCGGAGTTGAAGGTGCGCACCGGGCGCCCGCCGAAATATTCCGACAACTGCGCTTCAAAGGCCTGGACCTTCGGCCCGCTGGTGATCCAGCCGGAGCGCAGCACATCGCCGACGGCGGCAATCGTGGCTTCATCAATGACAGGTTTGGAAAACGGCAGGAACGGCAGTTGGCTCATGAGGGTTCGATCATCCGAAAGTGGGACGCCTGATGCAGGTGCTACAGCATGCCCCGGAACCCCGCTGCCGCCAAGCCGTGCGCGTCGGTATCGGCTGCTATGCTGGTTTGACCGTGTTGCATTGACGCCGAGCAGCCAAGAGAGAGCCCGTCATGTCCCAGTTGCCATCCTTGAGCCAGTTACGTGACCCCGAAGCCTTCCTGCGCCGCCATTTGGGGCCCGACGCTGCCGAGCAACAGGCGATGCTCGACAGCCTCGGTCTCGGCAGCCGGGTCGAACTGATCGAGCAGACGGTGCCGCCGGGCATTCGGTTGAACCGGGCGCTGGATTTGCCGCCGGCCCTTGATGAGCAAGCGGCGCTGGCCAAGCTGCGCGGTTATGCCGAGCAGAACCAAGTGTGGACCAGCCTGATCGGCATGGGTTACCACGGCACGCTGACGCCCACGGTCATCTTGCGCAATGTGCTGGAAAATCCCGGCTGGTACACCGCCTACACCCCGTATCAACCGGAGATCGCTCAGGGCCGTCTCGAAGCGCTGCTGAATTTTCAGCAACTGACCATCGACCTCACCGGACTGGAGCTGGCCAATGCTTCGTTGCTCGACGAGGCAACGGCTGCGGCGGAGGCCATGGCGCTGGCCAAACGTGTGGCGAAGTCGAAGAGCAATCTGTTTTTCGTCGATGAGAACTGTCATCCACAGACTCTTTCCGTGGTGCAGACCCGCGCCGAAGGCTTCGGCTTTGAGCTGATCATCGACGCTGTGGATAACCTCGGCCAGCATCAGGTATTCGGCGCATTGCTGCAGTATCCCGACACCCACGGCGAGATTCGTGATTTGCGTCCGGTCATCGATCAACTGCACGCGCAGCAGGCGCTGGCCTGCGTGGCCACGGATCTGCTGAGCCTGTTGCTGCTGACGCCACCGGGTGAACTGGGCGCGGATGTGGTGTTCGGTTCGTCCCAGCGCTTTGGCGTACCGATGGGCTACGGTGGCCCGCATGCGGCGTTTTTTGCCAGCCGCGAAGAGTACAAACGAGCGATTCCGGGGCGGATCATCGGCGTGTCGAAAGACGCTCGTGGCAATGTCGCGTTGCGCATGGCCCTGCAAACCCGCGAGCAACATATTCGCCGCGAGAAGGCCAATTCGAACATCTGCACCGCGCAGGTGCTGCTGGCCAACATCGCCAGTTGCTACGCGGTGTATCACGGGCCGCAAGGCTTGAAACGCATCGCCCAGCGCGTGCACCGCTTGACCTGCATCCTGGCGGCGGGCCTTGAGCGCCATGGTATTGCGCGGGTTAACGGGCAGTTTTTCGACACCCTCACGCTGGAGGTTGGCGGCGCGCAGAGCGCGATCATCGACAGCGCCAAGGCTGCGCAGATCAACCTGCGGATTCTCGGCCGTGGTCGAGTCGGGTTGAGTCTTGACGAGACGTGCGATGAAAGCACGGTGGCCAAACTGTTCGACGTGCTGCTCGGTGCCGATCATGGTTTGAACGTCGAGCAACTCGATACAGAAACGTTGGTTTCAGGCATCCCCGACAGCCTCCAGCGCAAGACGCCTTACTTGCGCCATCCGGTGTTCAACGCGCATCACAGCGAAACCGAGATGCTGCGCTACCTCAAGCAACTGGAGAACAAGGATCTGGCGCTCAACCAGTCGATGATCCCGTTGGGTTCCTGCACCATGAAGCTCAACGCCACCAGCGAGATGATCCCCATCACCTGGCCGCAGTTCGCCAACCTGCACCCGTTCGCGCCTCGGGAGCAGGCAGTCGGTTACACCTTGATGATTGAAGAACTGGAGCGCTGGCTGTGCGCGATCACCGGGTTCGATGCGATCTGCATGCAGCCCAACTCCGGGGCTCAGGGCGAGTACGCCGGGCTGCTGGCGATTCGCAAATATCACGAGAGCCGGCATCAGGGCGCGCGGGATATCTGCCTGATCCCGTCCTCGGCCCACGGCACCAACCCGGCCTCGGCGCAGATGGCCGGGATGCGCGTGGTGATCGTCGAATGCGACGAGGCCGGCAACGTCGATCTGGACGACCTGAAAACCAGGGCGGCCGAGGCGGGGGACAAATTGTCGTGCCTGATGGCGACCTATCCGTCGACCCATGGTGTTTACGAGGAGGGCATCAGCGAAATCTGCGAAGTTATCCACCAGCACGGCGGGCAGGTGTACATGGACGGCGCCAATCTGAATGCGCAGGTCGGGCTGGCGCGGCCGGCGGACATCGGCGCCGACGTGTCGCACATGAACCTGCACAAGACGTTCTGCATTCCCCACGGCGGCGGCGGGCCGGGCATGGGGCCGATCGGCATACGCGCGCACCTGGCGCCGTTCGTCGCCAATCATCCGGTCGTGCCGATTGACGGCCCGCTGCCGCAGAACGGCGCGGTCAGCGCGGCGCCGTGGGGCAGTGCGAGCATTTTGCCGATCAGCTGGATGTACATCGCGATGATGGGGCCGCAACTGGCGGATGCCAGTGAGGTGGCGATCCTCGCCGCGAACTATCTGGCGCAGCATTTATCCGGCGCATTTCCGGTGCTGTATACCGGGCGCAACGGGCGGGTGGCCCATGAATGCATTCTCGATCTGCGGCCGTTGAAGGCGCAGACCGGGATCAGCGAAGAAGACGTCGCCAAGCGCCTGATGGACTACGGTTTCCATGCGCCAACCATGTCTTTTCCGGTGCCGGGGACGTTGATGGTCGAGCCGACCGAGAGCGAATCCAAGGCCGAACTGGACCGGTTTATCGGCGCCATGCTGAGCATCCGTGCGGAAATCACCGAAGTGCAGAACGGCAACTGGCCGGCGGAAGACAACCCGCTCAAGCGTGCTCCACATACCCTGGCGGATGTCACCGGAGTCTGGGAGCGGCCTTACAGCATCGAGCAGGGCATCACCCCGGATGCGCACACCAAGGCGCACAAGTATTGGCCGGCGGTGAATCGGGTGGATAACGTTTATGGGGATCGCAATCTGTTTTGTGCTTGCGTCCCGGTGGACGATTACCGCTGAAGAGCAAAAGATCGCAGCCTTCGGCAGCTCCTACACTGATCCCTGTAGGAGCTGCCGAAGGCTGCGATCTTTTGCTTTTTGCTTAAAAAATGCCGCTCGATCGAGCGGCATTTTTGTTGGCGCCTGGCTTACTCGGAGGCCACTGCGTTCTTCGCCAGAATCGCATTCGCCAGTTCCATGTCCGTGGCCTGCAGGCCCGGATTGTCGGCGCGGACTTTCTGCATCGCTGCTTCCAGGTACGGCCCACGGATGCCGCCATCGCTGGCAACGAAGCTGCCGGCATCGTCCTGTGCGGCAACGATCAGCTTGTGATCCTTGAAGGTCAGGTAGGTCGAACCGGTGGTGGCGCCGGACGAAATGACGTTACGCCAAAAGCTGTCGGCCATCGCTGAACCAACGGGAAGGGACAGCAAGGCAAGGGTGGCGACAGCAAGTTTGAGACGCATGATTGAGTGACTCCTGGGGGTTAACTACGGCGTTGGATAACGATTCGCCAATCCGGTTCCGTAGTGGCCTATTTCTGCTCGCTTTGCGGCGTCACCCGCAGCACTTCTTCGAGGGTGGTCAGCCCCGCCGCGACCTTCTGCGCACCCGACAGGCGCAGGCTGCGCATGCCTTCCTTGAAGGCTTGCCGTCGGATGGCGGTAAGGTCGGTGTCCGGGGTGATGAGGGTTTTGAGGCTGTCGCTCAGTTGCATGATTTCGTAAACCCCGGCGCGCCCGCGATAACCGGTGTCGCGGCACTCCAGGCAGCCGATCGCCCGTTGCGCATTGCCCGGCAGCGGCGCCTGCCAGGGGCGGGTTAGTGTCTGCCAGTCCTCCTCTTCCAGCGTCAGCGGCGCCTTGCAGTGCGGGCACAAGGTACGCACCAGACGCTGGGCCATGACCCCGAGCACCGTGGCCTTGATCAGGTAGTGCGGCACGCCGAGTTCGAGTAACCGGCTGATAGCACTGGGGGCATCGTTGGTGTGCAGGGTCGACAGCACCAGGTGGCCGGTGAGCGCCGCCTGAATCGCCATTTCCGCGGTTTCCAGGTCGCGAATCTCGCCGATCATGATGATGTCCGGGTCCTGTCGCATCAACGCACGCACCCCAGCGGCGAAACTCAGCTCGATGTTGTGCTGCACCTGCATCTGATTGAACGCCGGCTCGACCATTTCGATCGGGTCTTCGATGGTGCAGAGGTTGATCTCCGGCGTCGCCAGTTTCTTCAGCGTGGTGTAGAGCGTGGTGGTCTTGCCCGAACCGGTTGGCCCGGTGACCAGGATGATGCCGTTGGGCTGGCGGGTCATGTCCTGCCAGCGGCGCAGGTCATCGGCGGAAAAGCCCAACTGATCGAAGTCCTTGAGCAGCACTTCCGGGTCAAAAATCCGCATGACCATTTTTTCGCCAAACGCGGTGGGCAGCGTCGAGAGCCGCAGCTCCACCTCGCCGCCGTCCGGGGTTTTGGTTTTGACCCGGCCGTCCTGGGGTTTGCGCTTCTCGGCGACGTTCATCCGCCCGAGGCTTTTCAGGCGGCTGACGATCGCCATGGTCACCTGCGGCGGGAATTGATAGACGTTGTGCAACACGCCGTCGATACGAAAGCGCACGGTGCCTTGTTCGCGGCGCGGTTCGATGTGGATATCGCTGGCGCGTTGCTGGAAGGCGTACTGGAACAGCCAGTCGACGATGTTGACGATATGCGCATCGTTGGCGTCCGGTTCCTGATCGCTGGCGCCGAGGTTGAGCAGTTGTTCGAAGTTGCCGAGGTTGCCGCTTTGCTGATCGGCATTGCTGGCGCCGCTGACCGATTTGGCCAGGCGGAAGAACTCGACGCTGAAGCGCTGGATGTCCACCGGGTTGGCGACCACCCGTTTGATCGGCAGCTTCAGCACGTGAGTCAGGTCGGCTTCCCAAGCGGTGACGTAGGGCTGGGCACTGGCCACGACCACGGCGTCGCGGTCGACCGCCACCGCAAGAATCCTGTGCCGCTGGGCAAAGGCGTAGGACATCAGCGGGGTGATGGCGGCGACGTTGATCTTCAACGGGTCGATGCGCATGTACGGTTGGCCGGCCTGCTGCGCCAGCCACAGGGTCAGGCTTTCCAGATCCAGATGTTTACCCGGACGGCTGAGGTCATCCAGTTGCTGGCTGGCGATGAACTCCAGCGGATGTTGCTGGCCGTGGGTCGCATGGCGGCGCCGGGCGTTGAGCGCCTGCTCCGCCGAGTCCTGGCTGATAAAGCCTTGGGCGACCAGCTCACGCAACACATCGTTGAGATCCAGCCAGCGGTCCTGAGTGGCGAGTTGAACGGACATGCGGGCTCCTTTTGAACGACTGTGCGCAAAGGATAGTCGTGGCCCCGCAGACCGTTGGGCCACTACCCGACAAAGCCGTTGCCGGATTTTTCAGCCAACCGCTTGCGCGGGCGTATCCCACGCCGCGTCGGCGTTTTGCAGGTTGACCGAGCAGACGCTGATCAGGTTACGAAGTTTTTCCGCAATCACCTGGGCGCGATGCCAGCTCAGACCATCAATGACGATATCGATCGACAGCAGATCGTCGAGCCGCTCGACGTGGACCTGTTGCGGCGTGAGGAATTGCAGCGCAAACAAATTCAGCACCCGCACCAACAGATCCGGCTCGGCTTCGGCGAGGATCTGATACTGCGCCAGGCAATGGCTGTTGTTGACGTTCCAGACATCGGCCCGGGTTGGAGCGGTATTCACGGCTTCGAGGTGCGGCATGGCGAGTCTCCAAAAAACACTGGAGAAATTTTTACATTCGGTGCCGGGCATTTCTTGGCTAAGATCGATGTTATTGGCGAATGATCGACCGGTTTGATTCGCATGAATTCATATTTGAGGTTTTTCTATGCACAGCGAGCTGGACAGCTACGACCGCAGGATTCTCGCCCTGCTGCAAGAGGACGCTTCCTTGTCCAGCGCACAGATCGCCGAGCAGGTGGGCCTGTCGCAGTCACCGTGCTGGCGGCGCATTCAGCGGATGAAGGAGGAGGGGATCATTCGCGGTCAGGTGACCTTGCTTGATCGCAAGAAGATCGGCCTGAACACGCAGATCTTCGCCGAGATCAAACTCAACGCCCACGGGCGTTCGAACTTCACCGAATTCACCGAGGCGATTCGCGGTTTTCCGGAAGTGCTGGAGTGTTATGTGTTGATGGGCGCGGTGGACTTTCTGTTGCGCATTGTCGCGGCGGACATCGAGGCGTATGAGCGATTCTTCTTCGAAAAGCTGTCGCTGGTGCCGGGGATTCAGGAAGTGAATTCGATTGTGGCGCTGTCGGAGATCAAGTCCACCACCAGCCTGCCGGTCTAGCGCGGATGGCCTTTGTGGCGAGGGAGCTTGCTCCCGCTGGGCTGCGAAGCGGCCCCAAAATCCGCAATTGCAGGAATTGGGAGTCCATCGGCCTCCAGCGGGAGCAAGCTCCCTCGCCACAGTTTTCAGGTATTGCTGAGCATCACATGCGCAGCAGCATTTTCCACGCACGATTCTGATAAACCGCAATCGCCTGCTGCTTGCGCGCATCGAGCAGTTCGTCAGTGATGGTCGGTTCGTTGGCCAGTTGCGCCAGTTTGTTCAGCTCGCCGTACAGGCGATCCATTTCCGCAATCTCCAGCACGTTGCGCGCGTGGTGCAGCCAGACCTGGATGCGCTCGATGCGCGGCAGTTGCTCGGCCAGATCTTCCGGTTGCTGCTGATAGCGCTGCAATTGCAGGGACGTGGCTTCCTCGCCCAGCAGGCGCGGCAGCCAGCTGTGCAGTTGCGCGGCGCCCTGGCGGTTGCCGCGGGTGTTGCGCTCGGCGGTCCAGGCGCGGGCCAGCAGCCAGCGTGATGCGGTCAGCGAGAACAGGCCCCAGCGCGGGTCTTCCAGTTCTTCGAGGAATTGCTCCGGCGCCGCCTTGCGCACGTCTTCGTCTTCGATGCCGACCTGAACCAGCGGGCGCCAGTCTTCGAGCAATGCGTCCAGCGCCACGCGCAGGTCGTGAGTGGCCGGACGCGGTGCCGCCTGGCCGAGGCTGCTGAGCAGGGCGCGCATTTCCGCGAGGTTCTCGACCCAGTCCTGAAGTAGGCGCCAGTGGCCATTGAAGCGATATTGTTCGGCCAGACGCTGGCTGCTGCCGAGCAAGTGCCAGGCTAGAGCGGCAAAGGCGTCATCGAGTTGGGTTTCCGGGGTCAGTTGCGGCGCCGGCAGGCTCAGCGAGTAGCTGTTGACGTCGTACAGACGGTAGCCGCGCTCGGCCTTGCTGATGTCGCACGGCATCAGGGCCAGGGTTTCGGCCAGTTCGGCGGCCAGTTCCAGCAGTGCGGCCGGCTCGCCTTCGCGCAGCTCCAGTTCCAGCTCGCAGATTTCTTCTTTCTGTTTGCCGACCACCACGTGACCGAGGTCCAGCGCAGCTTCGATGACCACTTTGGCCTTGCCGCGGCCCCAGGCGATTTCCGCACGCTCGCGGACGAAATCGGTGGTGAAGATCGGTTTCAGGGTTTTCTTGTCCAGCTCGGCCAGCGACTCGGGCCAGCATTCGCCGTCGAGTTTCTTCACGTCGAGCTTGGCTTTGGGCAACTTCCAGTCGTACTCGTTACGCTCGGACAGACCGGCAACGCTCTGGCCGCGGGTCTTGAGGGTCTGAATCACTTCGTCACCGTCCTTGCGCAGGCGCAGGGCGACTTTGGCTTGGGCCAGGTCGCGCTCGGGGGTGTCGAAGTACTGGTTCATCAACTCACGGCGTTCCCAGCCATTTTTGTTGCGTTTTTTCAGTAGCGGGTGCTCGCGCAGGGCAGCGAGGGTTTCGCGGCTGACGCGGAGTTTGATTTCGGTTTCTTTCTGCATGGCCGGAAAATCCAGGATCGGGAGCGCAGCCGGGGGAATGTGTGGCTGCCAAGGCCGTGCAGTGTACAGGACTCAAACTTCCTACGCCCTGCGGCGGTTTATTCCTGGCGCCGGATGGCTCTATGATGGACTTCAAATCGGAGTTGGAGTCAGCGATGCCTTTGCCGTCCATGCAAGACCAGTTCGCTGCACTGATCGCCGCACCGTCGGTCAGTTGCACCCAACCGGGCCTGGATCAGTCCAACCGGGCGGTGATCGATTTGCTCGCCGGATGGCTGGGTGATCTGGGCTTCAGCTGCGATATCCAGCAGGTCAGCCCCGGCAAATTCAACCTGCTCGCCAGTTACGGCAGCGGCCCCGGCGGTCTGGTGCTGGCCGGGCACAGCGATACCGTGCCTTATGACGATGCGCTGTGGCAGACCGATCCGCTGAAGCTTACCGAAGTTGACGGCCGCTGGGTCGGGCTGGGCAGTTGCGACATGAAGGGCTTTTTCGCGCTGATCATCGAGGCCGTGCAGCCGCTGCTCGACCAACCGTTCAAGCAACCGCTGCTGATTCTCGCCACCTGTGATGAAGAAAGTTCGATGTCCGGTGCTCGTGCGCTGGCCGAGGCCGGCAAGCCGCTGGGCCGTGCGGCGGTGATCGGCGAGCCGACCGGGCTCAAGCCGATCCGCATGCACAAGGGCATCATGATGGAGCGCATCGATATCCTCGGGCAGAGCGGCCATTCGTCGGATCCGCGTCTGGGCCACAGCGCCCTCGAGGCGATGCACGATGCCATCGGCGAGCTGCGCGGTTTGCGCCTGCTGTGGCAGCGTGAATTCAACAATCCGCAGTTCAGCGTGCCGCAGCCGACCATGAACTTCGGCTGTATTCATGGCGGCGATAACCCCAACCGCATCTGCGGCCAGTGTTCGCTGGAGTTCGACCTGCGCCCGCTGCCGGGCATGGACCCGAAAGTCCTGCGCGCGGAAATCCTGCGCAAGCTCAACCCGGTGGCTGAGCGGCATCAGGTGAAGATCGATTACAAACCGTTGTTCCCGGAAGTGCCGCCGTTCGAACAGGCCGAAGACGCCGAATTGGTGCGCATCGCCGAAAAGCTCACCGGCCATCGTGCTGAAGCAGTGGCGTTTGGCACCGAAGCGCCTTATCTTCAGCGCCTTGGCTGCGAAACCATCGTGCTCGGCCCCGGCGACATCGCCTGTGCCCACCAGCCCGGCGAATACCTCGAAATGTCACGTTTGCAGCCTACCGTGCACCTATTGCGGCAGTTGATTGAACATTACTGCCTGAAGAATTGAACACATCCCTTGTAGGAGCTGCCGAAGGCTCGGGCCGCGTTCGGACGATCTTTTGATCTTGTCTTTTAAAAACAAAGTCAAAAGATCGCAGCCTGCGGCAGCTCCTACAGGGAAAGTCGTTAAATTAGTGGGAATCGAACCCGTATTCATGAGGAGAGCGCGCGTGTCGCCAAGCCTGTTCCGACGATAACCATCAGCCCGCTGTGCATTTTCCGTTTCGCCCTTTTTTCGGCTGCTATTTATTACAGGCCCAGGTTCATGCCCGAATACGTCAATTGGCTTCGTCACGCGTCCCCTTACATCAATGCCCACCGCGACTGCACGTTCGTCGTCATGCTGCCCGGCGACGGCGTGGAGCATCCGAACTTCGGCAACATCGTCCACGACCTGGTGCTGTTGCACAGCCTCGGCGTGCGTCTGGTGCTGGTCCACGGTTCGCGTCCGCAGATTGAAACCCGCCTCGCCGCTCGCGGCCTGACCCCCCACTACCACCACGGCATGCGCATCACCGATGCAGCGACCCTGGAATGCGTGATCGATGCAGTCGGTCAGTTGCGCATCGCCATTGAAGCGCGGCTGTCGATGGACATGGCCTCGTCGCCGATGCAAGGCTCGCGTCTGCGGGTGGCCAGCGGCAACCTGGTCACGGCGCGGCCGATCGGCGTGCTCGAAGGCGTCGACTATCACCACACCGGCGAAGTGCGCCGGGTCGACCGTAAAGGCATTAATCGCCTGCTCGACGAGCGCTCGATCGTGCTGCTGTCGCCGCTGGGCTACTCGCCGACCGGGGAAATCTTCAACCTCGCCTGCGAAGACGTCGCCACCCGCGCCGCCATCGACCTCGGTGCCGACAAACTGTTGCTGTTCGGCGCTGACCTCGGTCTGATCGACGAAAACGGCAAACTGGTGCGCGAACTGCGGCCACAACAGGTGCCTGCGCATCTGGCGCGTCTGGGCAACAACTATCAGGCCGAACTGCTGGATGCCGCCGCCGAGGCTTGCCGTGGCGGTGTCGCGCGCAGCCATATCGTTAGCTACGCCGAAGACGGCGCGCTGCTGACCGAACTGTTCACCCGCGACGGTGGCGGTACGCTGGTCGCTCAGGAGCAATTCGAACTGGTGCGCGAGGCGGCGATTGAAGACGTCGGTGGTTTGCTCGATTTGATCAGCCCGCTGGAAGAGCAGGGGATTCTGGTGCGTCGTTCGCGCGAAGTGCTGGAGCGCGAGATCGAGCAGTTCAGCGTGGTCGAGCGTGAAGGCATGATCATCGCCTGTGCGGCGTTGTACCAGATTGCCGATTCGGATGCCGGAGAGCTGGCGTGCCTGGCGGTGAATCCGGAGTACCGTCATGGCGGTCGCGGCGATGAACTGTTGGAGCGCATCGAGACCCGTGCCCGGGCGCAAGGGTTGAAAACCCTGTTCGTCCTCACCACCCGCACCGCGCACTGGTTCCGCGAACGTGGCTTCGAGCCTAGCAGCGTCGAGCGCCTGCCGGCGGCGCGGGCGTCGCTGTACAACTATCAGCGCAATTCGAAGATCTTCGAAAAGACTCTCTGAAGATTAGCGGGTGATTCTTGTGGTGAGGGAGCTTGCTCCCGCTGGGCTGCGAAGCGGCCCCAAACCGGTGTTTGCCGGAATTGGGAGTCCTTCGGCCTCCAGCGGGAGCAAGCTCCCTCGCCACCTATGTATCTTTATTCGGTTACAAACTTCGCGCTCACGTACGGCGAATAATCCGGCAGCACCGTCTCGACCTTGCCCTGTTCCTTCAAAAACTTCGCCGTCTCACCTATCGCTTTGGCCGTGCCGCCATCCAGCAGTGCGGTGGTTTGCTGCGCCTTGGCATCCGGGAAGGCCGAACCAGCCAGCAGCTCCGGCACGTCGGCGGCATTGGCACCGGTCAATTTGGCGATTTTCTGCACCGGCGCCGAGTCCGCCGTCCAGCTGTCTTTATGGCTGGCGTAATCGGCAAATGCGTCTAGAGTGACCTTGGCAAACTTGGCCACCACCTCAGGATGCTTCTCGGCGTAGTCCTTGCGCGCGACCCAGACTTCGAAGGTCGGTGCGCCCCATTGGCCGACTTGTGCGGCATCGGTCAGGGTCTTGCCGGTCTTGCGGATTTCCCCCAGCGCCGGCGACCAGACAAACGCGCCGTCGATGTCCCCACGCTTCCACGCCGCTGCGATTTCTGCGGGCTGCAGGTTCACCACTTTGACTTTCGAGGTGTCCAGGCCCCAGTGCTTGAGTGCGCCGAGCAAGCTGTAGTGGGAGGTGGAAACGAAAGGCGTGGCGATGGTCTTGCCGACCAGGTCCTGCGGGGTATTGATCCCGCTGCCATTGCGCACCACCAGCGCCTCGGCGGCGTTGATCTGCGCTGAAACAATGAAAGCGACGATCGGCAGATTGCGAGAAGCGGCCGCTGCCAAAGGGCTGGAGCCAAGGTTGCCGATCTGTACGTCGCCCGATGCAAGGGCTGTCACAACTTCCGGGCCGCTATTGAAGCGACGCCAGTCGATTTTCTCGCCGATGGTCTTCTCGTAGACGCCGTCGGCCTGAGGGACTTTGCTCGGGTCGATACCGGTTTGATAGCCAACGGTGAGGTTGGCGGCATGGACGGAAAAAGAAATCAGCGCTGATACACAAACTGTAACAAATTGACTAGATAGTGCGCGTTTGGCCATCATGGCGTCGCCTTTTCGATAGGGTTTGACGAATCGGGGTTGCGCCAAAGCTAATCGATATAAAAAAAGGCTAACAAATACCATTTAGGAATGAGCTTAGTCGCCGATACGCTGTTTCCCGGCGGAGGTGGCCGATACTGGCCATATTTCGAAATGATATGAAAAAGAATGAATAAATTCTTTTTGGGTTTATCAGGAAATCTTTACTCTGCACGGACCAAATCACTGCGATTAGACCTTGGTCGTAGACACACAAGGTTACGATTGACTTGTCAGTCACGGTCTGGCGCTAATCGCGCATCTTAGGATCCAGGGCATCAGACCCCGGGCCAGGAACACAAGAATTAGAAACGAGAGGAGCTTTACATGAACAAGTCCACCTTGGCCCTGGCTGTGGCCGTAGGGGTTTTGGCGCAGCAGGCAGGCGCCGCCGGTTTCATCGAAGACAGCAAGGCCACCTTGGGGCTGCGTAACTTCTACATCAACACCGACAACCGTGATGGCGCTGGTGCGAACAAGAACGAAGAGTGGGGCCAAGGCTTCGATCTGCGTTTCATCTCCGGCTACACCCAAGGCACCGTGCAGTTCGGTGTTGACGCGATCGGCCTGTACGGCGTGCGTCTGGATTCCAGCCCGGCCACCAGTGGCAACTCCGCCGGTACCGCGTCGGGCGGCACCGTGTTCCCAAGCGATGGCAACCGTGCCGTGCATGACTTCGCCAGCCTGGGCGTGACCGGCAAGGTCAAGATCTCTCAGACCGAACTGAAAGTCGGTACCCTGATGCCGAACAACCCGGTCATCAAGTACAACGACGGCCGTCTGCTGCCGCAAACTTTCCAGGGTGAAGCGATCACCTCGAACGAGTTCAAGGATCTGACCCTGACTGCCGGTCAGGTCGAGGCCGTGAAAGGTCGTAACTCCAGCAACAACGAGAACATGTCGATTGCCGGTGCGAACGCTGGTTCGAACTATGACAAAGGCGTGTTCAGCAACAAGTTCTACTACGGTGGTGCGGACTACAAGGTCACCAAAGACCTGACCGCTTCGTACTACTACGGTGAGCTGAAAGACTTCTACTCGCAGAACTTCCTGGGTCTGGTACACAACTGGGCAATCGGCCCGGGCGTACTGAAAAGCGACCTGCGTTACTACCGCAGCCGCGACAACGGTGCCAACGGCGATACCGCTGCCTACTACACCAGCGGCTACTACGGTGGCAAAACCGTCAAGGGCAAAGTCGACAACGATCTGTACAGCTACCTGGCCCTGTACTCGGTTGAAGGTCACACCTTCGGTGCCGGTTACCAGTACACCAAAGGCGACAGCGACTTCCCTTGGCTGAACCAGGGTGACGGCTCGTCGAACAGCACCATCACCGACATGCAGATCCAGAAGTTCGCCCGTGCTGGCGAGCGTACCTGGCAGGCTCGCTACGGCTACGATTTCGCCAAGATCGGCGTTCCTGGCCTGACCGCCAACGTGATCTACCTGCGTGGCAACAACATCGACACTCCGCTGGGCGAAAAAACCGAGTGGGAACGTGACCTGACCATCGGTTACGTGATTCCGGAAGGTCCGCTGAAGAACCTCGGCGTTGCCTGGAAAAACGCGATGTGGCGTACCGACCTGGCGAACACCCGTTCCCAGGACGAAAACCGCCTGATCGTCAGCTACTCGATCCCGCTGCTGTAATAGCGCGCTCAAGCGGCTGATGTAAAAAAGCCCCGTCCGGCATCGCGCCGGACGGGGCTTTTGCATTTTCGGGTCAGGCTCACCCCCGTAAGCCCTTCCCGAAATTCCCCTCTTTTGCAGCTACTCAAGGCCTTCTCGAACCTTGGGGTCGATGTTCGTCGCGATGGCGGCGAGCGTCCAGTGAACGATGTTTAATATTCCTTTAGGTGCTAGATATCTAGTTATTTATTCTTTTTCATGATGGCAAATCCCAAGCTACAGTTGAGTTCTCCAACAACTCATCAGGAGCAGCACCATGAGCCTCAGACTCGGCGACATCGCCCCCGATTTCGAACAGGATTCCAGCGCCGGCAAGATTCGTTTTCACGAGTGGCTGGGCGATAGCTGGGGTGTGCTGTTCTCCCACCCGGCCGACTTCACCCCGGTGTGCACCACCGAGCTGGGCTTCACCGCCAAGCTCAAGGATGAGTTCAGCAAGCGCGGCGTCAAAGCCATTGCGCTGTCGGTGGACCCGGTGGACTCGCACCACAAGTGGATCGAAGACATCAACGAAACCCAGAACACCATCGTCAACTTCCCGATCCTGGCCGATGCCGACCGCAAGGTGTCCGATCTCTATGATCTGATCCACCCGAACGCCAACGACACGCTGACCGTGCGTTCGCTGTTCGTCATCGATCCGAACAAGAAGATCCGCCTGACCATCACCTACCCGGCGAGCACCGGACGCAACTTCCACGAGATCCTGCGGGTGATCGATTCGCTGCAGCTTACCGACAACTACAAGGTGGCCACCCCGGCCAACTGGCAGGACGGTGAGGAGGTGGTGATCGTGCCGTCGCTCAAGGATGAGGAAGAGATCAAGCGGCGCTTCCCCAAAGGCTATCGTGCGGTGAAACCATACCTGCGCCTGACGCCGCAGCCGAATAAGTGAATCCAGTGAGATATTTCTTGTAACTACCGGCGCTTTCGTCGGAACGCCGCCCGGAGCAGGCTCGCTCCCACATTTGAAATGCAGTCTCCCTGTGGGAGCGAGCCTGCTCGCGAAGGCGTCAGTCCGGGCAGTACAGAATTCAGAACCACAAAGCAGGGGATTTCAGGCCGTTTTCACGGCCTGTTTTTTTGCCCGGAACAAAGCAAACCTCATATCTCTTAAATGCATAACCAAATGAATAAATATGATTTATGGATATATAAATCAGCTGGTAAGGTCACTCCATTGAAGCGAGATCGCAACCCGCGAATCGCCTGTAACGCGCAAGGAATTGTCTGAATGCTGGTCGTCTCACTCGGTGGCAGTCCCAGCCAGCGCTCCCGTTCCGGGGTGTTGCTGGAGCGCTCGCAACGCTGGTTGCAGGAGCAGGGGGTGGAAGTGGTGAGTTATCAGGTGCGGGACTTCCCGGCCGAAGACTTGCTTCACGCCCGCTTCGACAGCCCGAAGGTGCTCGACCTGCTGGCGCAGATTGAAAACGCCGACGGTCTGCTGATCGCCACGCCGGTGTACAAGGCGTCGTTTTCCGGCGCACTGAAGACCGTGCTCGATCTGCTCCCGGAACGCGCCCTGAACCACAAGATTGTGCTGCCGATGGCCACGGGCGGCAGCATCGCCCACATGCTGGTGGTCGATTACGCCCTCAAGCCCGTGCTGTCGGCATTGAAAGCCCAGGAAATGCTGCAAGGGATTTTTGCCGAGGACAGCCAGATTGCTTACGGCGAAGGCAGTGCCCAGGCGCAACTGGCGCCGGCGCTGGAGCAGCGTCTGCACGAAGCACTGGAGCAGTTTGTCAGTGCCATGGCTCGCCGGCCGAAACCGCTGGAGCCGGGCCTGTTGAATGAACGTTTATTGAGTGCTCGCTGGAGCATTTAAGCCTTACCCGAATTTGCTCCACTCACCTTACTCAGCCGCTAACGGCCAAGCAGGTGCAGCCAAAACCCAACAGCAAAAAGGAGAGCGCTATGCGCACTGTATTTTTGCGTCGTGGTCTGGTCGCTCTGTTTGCTGCGGCTGTGTCCTTCGGCGCCATTACTCAAGCTCAGGCCGAGACTCTACGGATCGGTTATCAAAAATACGGCACGCTGGTGCTGCTCAAAGCCAAAGGCACTCTGGAAAAGCGTCTGGCCGCGCAAGGCGTGGACGTGCAATGGACTGAATTCCCCGGCGGCCCGCAACTGCTCGAAGGCCTGAACGTCGGCTCGATCGACTTCGGTGTTACCGGCGAGACCCCACCGGTATTCGCTCAGGCTGCCGGTGCTGACCTGCTCTATGTCGCCTACGAGCCGCCAGCGCCGAACAGCGAAGCGATCCTCGTACCGAAAGACTCGCCGATCAAATCGGTCGCCGATCTGAAGGGCAAGAAAGTCGCGCTGAACAAAGGCTCCAACGTGCACTACCTGCTGGTGCGCGCCCTTGAAGATGCCGGCCTAAAATACGCCGATATCCAGACCGTATTCCTGCCGCCGGCCGATGCCCGCGCCGCGTTCGAACGCGGCAGCGTCGACGCCTGGGTGATCTGGGACCCGTACCAGGCCGCTGCCGAGCAACAGCTGCAAGCGCACACCCTGCGTGACGGCAAAGGCATCGTCGACAACCATCAGTTCTACCTCGCGACCAAACCCTACGCGCAGAAAAATCCCGAGGTGATCAAGACCCTCGTCGAAGAAGTGCGCGCCGTGGGCGAGTGGTCCAAAGCCAATCCTGAAGACGTGACCCAACAGGTCGCGCCACTGCTCGGCCTGCCGGCGGACATCACCCTGACCTCGGTGAAGCGCCAAGGCTACGGTGCGCTGTTCCTGACCCCGGACGTGGTCGCCGCGCAACAGAAAATCGCCGACACCTTCTACCAGCTCAAGCTGATTCCCAAGCCGTTGAGCATCAAGGACGTGATCTGGACGCCACCGGCCGCTGTGGCCCAAAGCTCGGTCAGCCAAGCCCAGTAAATCGAATCCCCAAGGAGACCACTCCATGAGCCTTAATATCTTCTGGTTCCTGCCTACCCACGGCGACGGCCATTACCTTGGCACCGCCGAAGGCGCCCGCGCCGTTGACCACGGTTATCTGCAACAGGTCGCGCAAGCGGCGGATCGTCTGGGTTTTGGCGGCGTGCTGATTCCCACCGGCCGTTCGTGCGAAGACTCGTGGCTGGTGGCCGCGTCGCTGATCCCGGTAACTCAGCGTCTGAAATTCCTTGTCGCCCTGCGCCCCGGGATCATTTCCCCGACGGTCGCGGCGCGGCAGGCAGCGACCCTGGATCGTCTGTCCGGCGGCCGTGCGCTGTTCAACCTGGTGACCGGTGGCGATCCGGAAGAGTTGGCCGGTGATGGTCTGTTCCTCGATCACGAAGCGCGTTATCAGGCTTCGGTGGAATTCACCCGCATCTGGCGTCGCGTGCTGGAAGGCGAAACCGTCGATTACGACGGCGAGCACATCAGCGTGAAGGGCGCCAAACTGCTCTATCCGCCGATCCAGCAACCGCGTCCGCCGCTGTACTTCGGTGGCTCTTCGGAGGCGGCGCAGGATCTCGCTGCCGAACAGGTCGAGATGGTCCTGACCTGGGGCGAGCCGCCAGCGGCGGTGGCCGAGAAAATCGAGCAGGTGCGCGCCAAAGCCGCCAGGCTCGGACGTACCGTGCGCTTCGGCATTCGTCTGCATGTGATTGTGCGCGAAACCAACGCCGAAGCCTGGCAAGCAGCCGACCGGCTGATCTCGCATCTGGACGACGACACCATCAAGCGTGCGCAGGCGTCACTGGCGCGCTTTGATTCGGTTGGTCAGCAACGCATGGCCGCGCTGCACGGCGGCAGTCGCGACAACCTCGAAGTCAGCCCGAACCTGTGGGCCGGCGTCGGTCTGGTGCGGGGCGGTGCGGGTACGGCGCTGGTCGGCGATGGCCCGACCGTGGCCGCCCGTGTGAAGGAATACGCGGATCTGGGCATCGATACGTTCATCTTCTCCGGTTATCCACACCTCGAAGAGTCGTATCGCGTCGCTGAACTGCTGTTCCCGCACCTCGACATCGAGCGTCCGGAGCTGCCGAAAAGCGCCGGTTACGTCAGCCCGTTCGGCGAGATGGTGGCCAACGACATTCTTCCCAAAGCCGCGTCGCAGAGCTGAGGCGCGCCATGAACAAATTTATCCACAGCCTCGCGCCCTGGGCGTTGCCGGTGCTCCTGCTGGCGGTGTGGCAGTTGTCGGTGTCGGCCGGTTGGTTGTCGACGCGGATTCTGCCGGCACCGGTGGCGGTGATCGAGGCCGGTGTCAGCCTGGTGCGCAGCGGCGAAATCTGGACTCACCTGGCAATCAGCGGCTGGCGCGCGGCGCTGGGTTTCACCATCGGCGGCAGCATCGGCCTGGTGCTGGGCTTCATCACCGGCCTGTCGAAGTGGGGCGAACGCCTGCTCGACAGCTCGGTGCAGATGATTCGCAACGTGCCGCACCTGGCGCTGATTCCGCTGGTGATCCTGTGGTTCGGCATCGACGAGTCGGCAAAGATTTTCCTGGTGGCGTTGGGCACGTTGTTCCCGATCTACCTCAACACCTATCACGGCATCCGCAACGTCGATCCGGCGTTGGTAGAGATGGCGCGCAGTTATGGCTTGAGCGGTTTCAGCCTGTTCTGGCAGGTGATTTTGCCGGGCGCGCTGCCTTCGATTCTGGTCGGCGTGCGCTTTGCGCTGGGCTTCATGTGGCTGACGCTGATCGTTGCCGAAACCATCTCCGCCAGCTCCGGCATCGGCTATCTGGCGATGAATGCCCGGGAGTTTTTGCAGACCGATGTGGTGGTGCTGGCGATCCTGCTTTACGCGGTGCTCGGCAAACTCGCCGACCTCGCGGCCCGTGGACTTGAACGTGTGTGGTTGCGCTGGCACCCGGCTTATCAGGTTGCCAAGGGAGGTGCGGCATGACCGCTCAACAACCTCCACGCCTGCTGCGCGGGATTCCGCTGGTGGTGCGCAACCTGCAGAAAACCTTTGGTGCGCGGCAGGTGCTGCGCGACATCGACCTGCACATTCCAGCGGGGCAATTCGTCGCCGTGGTCGGGCGCAGCGGGTGCGGCAAGAGCACCTTCCTGCGTCTGCTCGCCGGCCTCGATCAACCGACTGGAGGCGACCTGTTGGCCGGTGCCGCACCGCTGAGCGATGCGCGCGAAGACACCCGGCTGATGTTTCAGGAAGCACGGTTGCTTCCGTGGAAAAAGATCATCGACAACGTTGGCCTCGGCCTTAACGGCAACTGGCGCCCGCAAGCGCTGGAGGCGCTGGAAGCGGTGGGTCTGGCCGATCGTGCCAACGAATGGCCGGCCGCCTTGTCCGGCGGGCAGAAGCAGCGTGTGGCGCTGGCCCGGGCGCTGATTCACCAGCCGCGCCTGCTGCTGCTCGACGAGCCGCTGGGTGCGCTGGATGCGCTGACCCGGATCGAGATGCAGCAACTGATCGAACGCCTCTGGCAACAGCATGGCTTCACGGTGCTGTTGGTGACCCACGACGTCAGCGAAGCGGTGGCGATTGCCGACCGGGTGATTCTGATCGAGGACGGCGAAGTTGGCCTCGACCTGCAAGTGGAGTTGCCTCGTCCGCGAGTGCGCGGATCGCATCGACTGGCGGCGCTGGAAACCGAAGTGCTCAACCGTGTTCTGTCCCTGCCCGGCGAGCCGCCGGAGCCGGAACCTGTTTCACCACTGCCTACGCAATTGCGCTGGGCTCAATAACTCAAGTTACCTCCAACGACAGGAATCAAAGCCATGACTATCAAAGCCATCAACGTGCGCAACCAGTTCAAAGGCTCGATCAAGGAGATCGTTCTCGGCGACGTGCTGTCGGAAATCGACGTGCAGACCGCCTCCGGCATCGTCACTTCGGTGATCACCACCCGCTCGGTCAAGGAGCTGGAACTGGCGGTAGGCAGCGAAGTGATCGCCTTCGTGAAATCCACCGAGGTGTCGATCGCCAAGTTGTAAGCCTGTGAGTAAAAAATAACCCCGAAAGGCGTGAGCCCTTCGGGGTTTTTTGTTATCTGCATCCGCTGAGGATGGTGTCGTGGCCATCGCTGGCAAGCCAGCTCCCACAGGTTATCTGTCGGTCAGCAAATCTGCATACACAGAAGTTCCTTGTGGGAGCTGGCTTGCCAGCGATGAGGCCATTCAGCTCACCAGATGTCTCTTGGGCAGATAAGGCGGCAGATACAACCCGAGATAGGCATCAAACACCCGCATCCCTTCCTCGGCCATGCGCGGCGTGATCTGTCCGTGCTGCTGCACCGAGCGCGCATACACGCGGTCGCCCAGTTCCATCGCCAGCGCAAACACGTCGACATCGTTCGGCAGTCGCGGCAATTCGAAGTGATGGTCGAACAACTTGTGCATCAGGTCGCCGAGTTCGATGTCGTGTTGCCGGTCGGCCTGGGTCACTTCGGTCAGGCCATGTTGGGCGAGGATCAACTGGCGGGCCGCAGCGTCTTCGTCGTAGATCTCCAGCATCCGCTCCTCGACCAGCCGTGACAGGTCACGCCAGTCGCGCAGGGCGTCGTGGTCGATCGGCGCTTGCAGGCAGGCGCGAAACGCCGCGTGCACGTCGGCGGTCAAGGCTTCGAGCAGCGCCGGGACGCTGGCGAAGAAGTGGTAGACCGAGGAGGGCGGAATCTGCGCGCGTTCGGCGACGCTGTAGATCGACAGGCTGGCCACACCCTCGGCAGCCAGCAGCGTGCGCGCGGCGTCGAGTATCGAGTCGATGCGCGCCTGGCTGCGGGCACGGGGTTTGCGGACGGGGGCGGGACGCGTCATGAAAGTCTCCTGCGGGGCAGCGGGCATTGTACGAGCCGGGTTCGATGTTGTCTGCCCGGACGCCATCGCTGGCAAGCCAGCTCCCACAAGCAATGTTTTTGTACTTGGAATCTATGCTCGACGAAGAGCATGTGGGAGCTGGCTTGCCAGCGATCCGCCGCAGGCGGCCCTTCACACCAAACACAGGGGTTTGTGTTCTGCCATAAAAAAACGCTGCGGGCTGTAATGGCCGGCAGCGTTTTTTATTCCTGCAAACCGCTTAAACGGTATGCAGATACCAGTTGTACTCAAGGTCGGAGATGGAGTGTTCGAACTCCTCCAGCTCGCTTTCCTTGCAGGCGACGAAGATATCGATGTATTTCGGATCGATGTACTTGGCCATCACCTCGCTGTCGTCCAGCTCACGCAGGGCATCGCGCAAGTTGTTCGGCAGGCTTTGTTCGTTCTGCTCGTAGCTGTTGCCTTCGACCGGAGCGCCCGGTTCGATCTTGTTCACCAGACCGTGATGCACACCGGCCAGAACCGAAGCCATCAGCAGGTACGGGTTGGCGTCGGCGCCGGCCACGCGATGTTCGATACGCACGGCATCGGCAGAGCCGGTCGGTACGCGGATCGCCACGGTGCGGTTGTCCAGGCCCCAGCACGGCGAGTTCGGTACATAGAACTGCGCGCCGAAGCGACGGTACGAGTTGACGTTCGGGCAGAGGAAAGCCATCTGCGCCGGCAGGGTCTCGAGCACACCGCCGATCGCGTGACGCAGCGCGGCGTTCTGCTCGGGATCCTCGCTTGCAAAGATGTTCTTGCCATCTTTGTCGAGCACCGAGATGTGGACATGCAGACCGTTACCGGCCTGGCCCGGGTACGGCTTGGCCATGAAGGTGGTGTCCATTTCATGGTCGTAGGCGATGTTCTTGATCAGACGCTTGAGCAGTACCGCGTAGTCGCACGCCTTGATCGGGTCGGCGACGTGGTGCAGGTTCACTTCGAACTGCGCCGGGGCACTTTCCTTGACGATGGCGTCGGCCGGGATGCCTTGCTCTTTGGCGCCTTCCAGAATGTCCTGGAGGCAGTCGACGTATTCGTCGAGGTCGTCGATCAGGTAGACCTGAGTCGAGTGCGGGCGTTTGCCGGAAATCGGCGAGCGTGGCGGCTGAGGGCGGCCGTTCACGTTTTCCTGGTCAATCAGGTAGAACTCCAGCTCGAAGGCTGCGCAGATGGTCAAGCCGAGCTCGTCAAACTTTGCAACAACTTGACGGAGCACTTCGCGCGGATCGGCGAAGAACGGGTCGCCTTCGAGTTCGTGCATGGTCATCAACAGTTGCGCGGTCGGGCGCTTCTGCCATGGCTCGTTGCACAGGGTATCCGGGATTGGATAGCAGATCCGGTCGGCGTCGCCGATGTCCAGACCCAGGCCGGTGCTTTCCACCGTAGAACCATTGATATCCAGAGCAAATAGAGAGGCCGGCAGGTTGATGCCTTTCTCGTAAACCTTGTGGAGGCTGGTGCGTTCGATGCGCTTGCCGCGCACCACACCATTCATATCCGCAATCAGAAGGTCAACGTACAGAACCTCAGGATGTTCCTTAAGGAACGCGTTCGCTTCGTTAAGCTGAACGGCACGCGGGGGTACCGACATGATGCAACACCTTTGTTGTTAAAAATATCAATCATTGATCTTTTCTGGTTTCAGTCAACCCGAACGGCATGCCGAAGTCAAGCGAGGCCTTTTTTGCCCTAAAAAAGCGCTGCAAGGGCATTTATGGGGCACTTTGGGGCAGTTTTTTGTCCTTGGGACGCTTGGCACCCGCGGGCTTGAGCAGGCCGTGTTGTATTTTTTACGGGGGTGTTGTGTAAAAAAATGAACAAGGCTAAGCTCCGATCAAACCCATAACAGCAATAATACCGGGGTGCTTCATGTCTCGCCTGCCGTTAATCGGCATCACCGACTGCTCGCAACAGTCCGGTCTGCATGCTCAACACATCAGTGGCGACAAATCCGTCCGGAGTGCAGCCCGCAAGGCTCGCGGGCTGTCGACGATGTCCTCGTCCGCATCAGGCCAAACGGCAGCGTCCGTTATTCTGGACGTACGGCAAAGCATTCTGTTTATGGCGCCTTCCTTCAATATAGATCCCTTTGAGTCCCAAAGCCTGTGCCGCTTCCCCAGCCGTGCTCATGATTCTGCACGCCTTGAATGTGCACAGGAAATGCAACGCCAGCGTAAAGGGCAGGTAAGCTCCTCTTTCATTGTCGATGCGCGGTGCCAGGCGTAAGCCGGCACTGCGCGCAAGCAAACCCCCTTTAACGCGACGCCACGGCGTCAAACTTTGCCTGACACGATGTCAGGAGACTCAGCCCAGAGGCATTTATGAGTAACAACCTCGACCAGCTCACCGATTGGTTGAAAGACCACAAGATCACAGAAGTCGAATGCATGATCGGCGACTTGACCGGTATCACCCGGGGCAAGATCTCGCCGACCAACAAGTTCATCGCCGAAAAGGGCATGCGCCTGCCGGAAAGCGTGCTGTTGCAGACCGTGACCGGCGACTACGTCGAAGACGACATCTATTACGAACTGCTCGACCCGGCCGACATCGACATGATCTGCCGCCCCGATCAGAACGCCGTATACCTGGTGCCGTGGGCCATAGAGCCGACCGCTCAGGTGATCCACGACACCTACGACAAGCAAGGCAACCCGATCGAGCTGTCGCCGCGCAACGTGCTCAAGAAAGTCCTGAAACTCTACGCCGACAAGGGCTGGCAGCCGATCGTGGCGCCGGAGATGGAGTTCTACCTGACCAAGCGCAGTGACGACCCCGACTATCCGCTGCAGCCGCCTATCGGCCGCTCGGGCCGTCCGGAAATCGGGCGTCAGTCGTTCTCCATCGAAGCGGCGAACGAATTCGACCCGCTGTTCGAAGACGTCTACGACTGGTGCGAACTGCAGGAGCTGGACCTCGACACGCTGATCCACGAAGACGGCACGGCACAGATGGAAATCAACTTCCGTCACGGCGATGCACTGTCGCTGGCCGACCAGATCCTGGTGTTCAAACGCACCATGCGCGAAGCCGCGCTCAAGCACGACGTGGCCGCCACCTTCATGGCCAAGCCGATGACCGGCGAGCCGGGCAGTGCGATGCACCTGCACCAAAGCATCATCGACATCGAGACCGGCAAGAACGTGTTCTCCAATGAAGACGGGACCATGAGCCAGCTGTTCCTGCACCACATCGGTGGCCTGCAGAAACTGATCCCGGAATTGCTCCCGCTATTCGCGCCGAACGTCAACTCGTTCCGCCGCTTCCTGCCGGACACTTCGGCGCCGGTGAACGTGGAGTGGGGCGAAGAGAACCGCACCGTGGGCCTGCGCGTCCCGGATGCCGGCCCGCAGAACCGCCGCGTGGAAAACCGCCTGCCGGGCGCCGACGCCAACCCGTACCTGGCGATTGCCGCGAGCCTGCTCTGCGGTTACATCGGTATGGTCGAAGGCCTCAATCCAAGCGCGCCGGTGGTCGGTCGCGGCTATGAACGCCGCAACCTGCGCCTGCCGCTGACCATCGAAGACGCGCTGGAGCGTATGGAAAACAGCGCAACCATCGAGAAATACCTGGGCAAGACCTTCATCACCGGCTACGTCGCGGTCAAGCGGGCCGAGCATGAAAACTTCAAGCGCGTGATCAGTTCCTGGGAGCGTGAGTACCTGCTCTTCGCCGTCTGATACGCCGGGCGCGGCTGGCAGCAGCCGCGCCTTCACCGATAACAAGGAGAATTGGCATGACCAGCAACAACCCGCAAACCCGTGAGTGGCAAGCCCTGAGCAGCGATCACCACCTGGCCCCGTTCAGCGACTTCAAGCAACTGAAAGAGAAGGGCCCACGGATCATCACCAACGCCAAGGGCGTGTACCTGTGGGACAGCGAGGGCAACAAGATCCTCGATGGCATGGCGGGTCTGTGGTGCGTGGCGATCGGTTATGGCCGCGATGAGCTGGCTGACGCAGCCGCGAAGCAGATGCGCGAACTGCCTTACTACAACCTGTTCTTCCAGACCGCGCACCCGCCGGCGCTGGAACTGGCCAAGGCCATCGCCGACGTGGCGCCTGAAGGCATGAACCATGTGTTCTTCACCGGCTCCGGCTCCGAAGGCAACGACACCATGCTGCGCATGGTTCGCCACTACTGGGCGATCAAGGGCCAGCCGAACAAGAAAGTCATCATCAGCCGCAAGAACGGTTACCACGGTTCCACCGTGGCCGGCGCGAGCCTGGGCGGCATGACTTATATGCACGAACAGGGCGACTTGCCGATTCCGGGCATCGTCCACATCGCCCAACCGTACTGGTTCGCCGAGGGCGGCGACAGGTCGCCGGAAGAGTTCGGCATCTGGGCCGCCAATCAGCTGGAAGAGAAGATTCTTGAAGTCGGCGTGGACAACGTCGGTGCGTTCATTGCCGAGCCGATCCAGGGCGCCGGCGGCGTGATCATTCCGCCTGATACCTACTGGCCGCGCATCAAGGAAATCCTCGCCAAGTACGACATTCTGTTCGTCGCTGATGAGGTGATCTGCGGTTTCGGCCGTACCGGCGAGTGGTTCGGTTCGGATTTCTACGACCTTAAACCGGACATGATGACCATCGCCAAAGGCCTGACCTCCGGTTACATCCCGATGGGTGGCCTGATCGTCCGTGACGATGTGGTGAAGGTGCTCAACGAAGGTGGCGACTTCAACCACGGCTTCACCTACTCCGGGCACCCGGTGGCGGCAGCGGTGGGTCTGGAAAACATCCGGATTCTGCGCGACGAGAAAATTATCGAGAACGCGCACAACGAAACGGCACCGTATTTGCAGAAACGTCTGCGCGAACTCAACGACCACCCGTTGGTGGGCGAAGTGCGCGGCGTCGGTTTGCTGGGGGCGATCGAGCTGGTGCAGGACAAGGCCACTCGCAAGCGTTACGAAGGCCGGGGCGTGGGCATGATCTGCCGGCAGTTCTGCTTCGATAACGGCCTGATCATGCGCGCCGTGGGCGACACCATGATCATTGCGCCGCCGCTGGTGATCAGCAAGGCGGAGATCGATGAGCTGGTGACCAAGGCACGCAAGTGCCTGGACCTGACCCTCAGTGCGTTGCAAGCCTAAGTGCTAGGCTTCGAGCGGGGGAGCTGCGGCGCTCTCGCTCGAAGGTGTCAGAAAGGTGGGCCTTTTCTTGAAAGACCGCCTCCGATCTTGCCAGACTAGCCGCAGTTCCAGTTGTCGGGGTTCGGCCGCTGAACAAAGTGGTTCAAAAAAGAAAAATTTGGAGCATGACGCATGAAGGCATTAGGTAAAAAGCTTGCTGGCAAGACTCTTCTCGCGCTGTCCGTCGCGGGCATGATGGCGGGTGCGGTTCACGCGGACGACAAGGTACTGCACGTTTACAACTGGTCCGACTACATCGCTCCGGACACCATTGCCAACTTCGAGAAAGAGTCCGGGATCAAAGTCGTTTACGACGTATTCGACAGTAACGAAACCCTGGAAGCCAAACTGCTGGCGGGCAAATCCGGTTACGACGTCGTTGTGCCGTCGAACAACTTCCTGGCCAAGCAGATCAAGGCCGGTGTTTATCAGGAGCTGGACCAGTCCAAGCTGCCAAACTGGAAAAACCTGAACCAGGACCTGCTCAAGGCCGTGTCGGTGAGCGATCCGGGCAACAAGCACGCCTTCCCGTACATGTGGGGTTCGATCGGTATCGGTTACAACCCGGAGAAGGTCAAGGCTGCGCTGGGCGTCGACACCATCGACTCTTGGGACGTGCTGCTCAAGCCGGAAAACATTGCCAAGCTCAAGGGCTGCGGTGTGAGCTTCCTCGATTCGCCGACCGAAATGCTCCCGGTCGCGCTGCACTACCTGGGCCTGCCTACCGACACCCAGAAGAAAGAAGACATCAAGAAAGCCGAGGACCTGTTCCTCAAGATTCGTCCTTCGATCACCTACTTCCACTCCTCCAAGTACATCTCGGACCTGGCCAACGGCAACATCTGCGTAGCGGTCGGTTACTCGGGTGACGTGCAGCAGGCCAAGTCCCGTGCCGCCGAGGCCGGTGACAAGGTGAAAGTCAGCTACGCCATTCCGAAAGAAGGCGCTGGCAGCTTCTTCGACATGGTCGCCATCCCTAAAGATGCCGAAAACGTCGAAGGCGCCTACAAGTTCATGACCTTCCTGCAGAAGCCTGAAGTCATGGCCGGCATCACCAACGCTGTACGCTTCCCGAACGGTAACGCTGCTGCGACCGCTCTGGTGGCAAAAGACATCACCAGCGATCCAGGCATTTACCCGCCAGCCGACGTGCAGGCCAAGCTGTATGCGATCGCCGACTTGCCGGCCGCTACCCAGCGCGAAATGACCCGCAGCTGGACCAAGATCAAATCCGGTAAATAAGCCGGTTTGAAGCAGCAACCGCTGGCTGTCGTCGCCATGACGGCGGTCAGCGGATCAATTAAATGACAGAAAGTTTTGCTGGATCGGTTTTTCGAAGGTAAGTTGCGCGCCGGTTTTGTTGCCGGGCAACCGTGACTGTCATGCAGCACGGGGCAACTTGGGCCCAACTAAATTAGAGGACCTCCACTTGCCTATTTTTTCTTCTTTGCGCAAAGCCCTGCTGGCCACTGCCGGCCTGACGATCGCTGTCGGAGCCCAGGCCGCCGGTACGGTGCATATTTATAACTGGTCGGATTACATCGGCGAGACCACCCTGGCCGACTTCCAGAAAGAAACCGGGATCAAACCGGTGTACGACGTGTTCGATTCCAACGAGACCCTGGAAGGCAAGCTGCTGGCCGGGCGTACCGGTTACGACGTGGTCGTGCCGTCGAACCACTTCCTTGGCAAGCAGATCAAGGCAGGCGCGTTCCAGAAGCTCGACAAGTCGCAGCTGCCGAACTATGCGAATCTCGATCCGGTGCTGCTCAAGCGCCTGGAGCAGAACGATCCGGGCAACCAGTACGCGGTGCCGTACCTGTGGGGCACCAACGGCATCGGCTACAACGTCGACAAGGTCAAGGCCGTGCTCGGTATCGACAAGATCGACTCCTGGAGCGTGCTGTTCGAACCGGAGAACATCAAGAAGCTGCACAGCTGTGGCGTCGCGTTCCTCGACTCGGCCGATGAAATGATGCCGACCGTGCTCAACTACATGGGCCTGAACGCCAACAGCACCAATCCGAAGGATTACGCCAAGGCCACCGACAAACTGCTGGCCGTGCGTCCTTACGTCACCTACTTCCACTCCTCGAAATACATCGGTGATCTGGCCAACGGCGACATCTGCGTGGCCATCGGTTTCTCCGGTGACATCTTCCAGGCCAAGCACCGTGCCGAGGAAGCCAAGAAG
Source organism: Pseudomonas sp. W15Feb9B (assembly GCF_000828175.1). NCBI lineage: Bacteria > Pseudomonadati > Pseudomonadota > Gammaproteobacteria > Pseudomonadales > Pseudomonadaceae > Pseudomonas > Pseudomonas sp. W15Feb9B. The sequence goes on from NZ_JTKF01000035.1 coordinate 156,471, forward strand.
GGCGTGAACATCGCCTACTCGATTCCGAAAGAGGGCGGCGCGCTGTGGTTCGACATGCTGGCGATTCCGAAGGATTCGTCCAACGTCAAAGAGGCCCACGCCTTCATCAACTATTTGCTGAAACCTGAGGTGATCGCCCAGGTCAGTGATTACGTCGGTTACGCCAACCCCAACCCGGGGTCGGACAAGCTGATGGAGCAGTCCATCCGCACCGATGAAGCGGTTTATCCACCGCAAGCAGTCCTCGACAAGACTTACGTGTCGGTCGAGTTGCCACCCAATATTCAGCGTTTGATGACCCGTAGCTGGACCAAGGTCAAGTCGGGCAAGTAAGGCACAAACTATCCTGGGTTCGTCCGCATGGGGCGAACTGCACTGTTTTTTTCTGGGAGTTTCGTAAATGGCAGTTGCCTCCGGCGCCTATAAGAAAGCCCTCGAGGGCGACCAGACACCTAAGCAGGTGTTGGTCAAAATCGACCGGGTCACGAAGAAGTTCGACGAGACGATTGCCGTGGACGATGTGTCCTTGGAAATCAAGAAGGGCGAAATTTTCGCCCTGCTCGGCGGTTCGGGATCGGGCAAATCCACACTGCTGCGGATGCTGGCAGGGTTCGAACGGCCCACGGAGGGGCGCATTTTCCTCGACGGCGTCGACATCACCGACATGCCGCCGTACGAGCGACCGATCAACATGATGTTCCAGTCGTACGCCTTGTTCCCGCACATGACCGTGGCGCAGAACATCGCCTTCGGCCTCAAGCAGGACAAGATCCCCAACGCCGAGATCGATGCGCGTGTGGCCGAGATGCTCAAACTGGTGCAGATGAGCCAGTACGCCAAGCGCAAGCCGCATCAACTGTCCGGCGGTCAGCGGCAGCGTGTGGCCCTGGCGCGTTCGCTGGCCAAGCGGCCGAAACTGCTGCTGCTCGACGAACCCATGGGCGCACTGGACAAGAAACTGCGTTCGCAGATGCAGCTGGAGCTGGTGGAAATCATCGAGCGTGTGGGCGTGACCTGCGTGATGGTGACCCACGACCAGGAAGAGGCCATGACCATGGCCGAGCGCATCGCGATCATGCACCTGGGCTGGATCGCCCAGATCGGCAGCCCGATCGACATCTACGAAACCCCGACCAGCCGTCTGGTCTGCGAATTCATCGGCAACGTGAACATCTTCGAAGGCGAAGTGATCGACGACGCTGAAGGCCACGCGACCATCACCTGCAAGGACCTCGACCGGCAGATCTATGTCGGCCACGGCATCAGCACTTCGGTGCAGGACAAATCCGTGACCTACGCGATTCGTCCGGAGAAGCTGCTGGTCACCGCCGAGATGCCGACCTGCGAATACAACTGGTCGAGCGGCAAGGTGCATGACATCGCCTACCTCGGTGGGCACTCGGTGTTCTACGTCGAATTGCCGAGTGGCAAGCTGGTGCAGTCGTTCGTCGCCAACGCCGAGCGTCGCGGCCAGCGTCCGACCTGGGGTGATCAGGTTTACGTGTGGTGGGAAGACGACAGCGGCGTGGTACTTCGCTCATGAACATGCGCAAATTCAAACGCCGGCTCAATCGAATAATTCCCGGTGGCCGCCAGTTGGTCATCGGGGTTCCCTTCATCTGGCTGTTCCTGTTCTTCATGCTGCCGTTCTTCATCGTCCTGAAGATCAGCTTTGCCGAAGCCGATGTGGCCATCCCGCCGTACACCGAGATCTACACCTTCGCCGAGCAGAAGCTGCAACTGCTGCTGAACCTTGGCAACTACGCAATGCTCGGCGACGACGAGTTGTACATCGCCGCGTACCTTGGCTCGCTGAAGATGGCGTTCTTCAGCACGCTGTTGTGCCTGCTGATCGGCTACCCGATGGCCTACGCCATCGCCAGCGCCCGTAAAGAGCTGCAGACGGTGCTGGTGCTGCTGATCATGATGCCGACCTGGACCGCGATCCTGATCCGTGTGTATGCGTGGATGGGCATTCTCAGCAACAACGGCCTGCTCAACGGGTTCCTGATGAGCATGGGCTGGATCGACGAGCCGCTGCAGATCCTCAACACCAACCTCGCGGTGTACATCGGTGTTGTCTACTCGTACCTGCCGTTCATGATTCTGCCGCTGTACGCCAACCTGGTGAAGCACGATCACAGCTTGCTGGAGGCCGCTGCCGACCTGGGTTCGAGCACCTTCAACAGCTTCTGGAAAATCACCATTCCACTGTCCAAGAACGGGATCATTGCCGGCTGCATGCTGGTGTTCATCCCGGTGGTCGGCGAGTTCGTGATCCCGGAACTGCTTGGCGGTCCGGAAACCCTGATGATCGGTAAAGTGCTCTGGCAAGAGTTCTTCAACAACCGTGACTGGCCGGTGGCGTCCGCCCTGGCGGTGGTGATGCTGGCGATCCTGATTGTGCCGATCATCCTGTTCAACCGCAGTCAGGCCAAGGAAATGGAGGGTAAAGAATGAAGCGCTTCCGTTTCTCCAGCCTGATGCTGGTTCTGGGTCTGTTGTTCATCTACCTGCCGATGCTGATCCTGGTGATCTACTCGTTCAACGCCTCGAAACTGGTGACGGTATGGGGCGGCTGGTCGATCAAGTGGTACGTCGGCCTGCTCGACAACACGCAACTGATGGGCTCGGTAGTGCGCTCCCTGGAAATCGCCTGCTACACCGCGGTTGCCGCTGTGGCGCTGGGCACCCTCGCCGCGTTCGTCCTGACCCGCATCACCCACTTCAAGGGCCGCACGCTGTTCGGTGGCCTGGTGACGGCGCCTTTGGTGATGCCCGAAGTGATCACCGGTCTATCGCTGTTGCTGCTGTTCGTGGCCATGGCGCAGATGATCGGCTGGCCGCAGGAACGTGGCATCGTCACCATCTGGATCGCCCACACGACGTTCTGTGCGGCGTATGTGGCGGTGGTGGTGTCGGCGCGTCTGCGTGAGCTGGACCTGTCGATCGAAGAGGCAGCAATGGATCTGGGTGCGCGGCCGTGGAAGGTGTTTTTCCTGATCACCATCCCGATGATCGCGCCTTCGTTGGCAGCGGGCGGCATGATGTCGTTCGCGCTGTCGCTGGACGATCTGGTACTGGCGAGCTTCGTCTCCGGCCCGGGTTCGACGACCCTGCCGATGGAAGTGTTCTCGGCGGTGCGTCTGGGCGTGAAGCCGGAGATCAATGCCGTGGCCAGCCTGATTCTGCTGGCGGTATCGCTGGTGACCTTCCTGGTGTGGTTCTTCAGCCGCCGCGCCGAAGAAGCGCGCAAGAAAGCCATCCAGCAAGCCATCGAAGAAGGCGCCGCCGATTCGTGGAAACAACCGGACGTGCGCCGCGCGCCTGCACCGGAAGCGGCCTGACGGGCAAAAAGATCGCAGCCTGCGGCAGCTCCTACAGTGGATGCAATCTCTGTAGGAGCTGCCGCAGGCTGCGATCTTTTGCTTTTGGAGCTCAGGAAATCCAAGGGGATGTACGGATGACCTCGACAAAGTTCATCGGCCTGAACCCCGGCTCCTGATCCACCAGCACATCGGTCTTCACGTTGCCGAACGTGGTCTGCGGACGATGGCGCAAGCCGTCGGCAAACGCGCAGATGATGCACTCCTTGAAACCTTCCCCGCGTGGATGCGCATGCACCACCGCCTCGCGCTGGGTGCTGCTGAACGCCGCGTAATCCATCCCCAATACGTCCATCTCGACACCCGCCGTCACCAGTGCCACGGTCGACCGCAGATGTTTGGGCACGCCCGGCGTGGTGTGCAGGGCAATCGACAGCCAGACCTGCTCGATGTCGTCATCACTCAGCCCGTACGGTTTGAGAAACGCCGCTGCCGCGTTGGCGCCATCCACTTCGAAACGCTCGTCGGCACTGCGATAGCCCTCGACCAGCCCAAGGTCGTGGAACATCGCGCCGACATACAGCAGCTCCGGGTTGTAGGTCAGTTGTTGGCGTTCGCCGCTCAGCGCACCGAACAGAAACACCCGGCGCGAGTGGTGGTAGAGCAGGTCGGATTCGATGTCGCGAATGTACTCGGTGGTGGCCCGGGCGAGGGCGCTGTCGGGGATTTTGATGCCGGCAATGGTCGTGCTCATAAGGTGTTTCCTCGTCGAAAACGCCGTTGTGGCGCTGATGGACAAAGTCTGTTCCCCGAGGCACTGCACGGACAATCAACCCATGGCTGCGATCCTTGCCAATCGACCTGCAAATCGTGCCAACTCACTTAAAACAGCAGACACCGAACCTGTGGCGAGGGGATTCATCCCCGATGGACTGCGCAGCAGTTCCAAAACCTGCTATTTCGGCGAATCAGGTAAACCGCGCAGTGAGGATCTACGACTGCTGCGCAGCCGATCGGGGATGAATCCCCTCGCCACAAAGATCCCCAAGGAGGCTTATGAACAGAACCATCGCCATCGTGGTGTTCCCCGGCGTGCAGGCGCTGGATGTCAGCGGGCCGATGGATGTGTTTGCCGAGGCCAATCGTTTTCTGCCCCCCGAGGATCACTATCGGCTGGAGGTGATCGGCGTCGAACGCGGGCCGATGGCTTGCTCCAATGGCCTGAACCTCAGCGCTCACCGGCACTTCAGCGAGGCGCTCGACGCCTGGGACTTGCTGCTGGTCGCCGGCGGCCCGCAGTTACCGTTTCTGGATTTCGGCAAAGGCTTCGACACCTGGCTGCGCGAGGCCAGTGCCCGTGCGCGGCGTTTTGGCTCGATCTGCAACGGCGCGTTCATGCTGGCGCGGGCGGGGCTGCTGGACGGGCGAACGGTGACCACTCACTGGAACGATGCCCAAGCGCTGGCGCAATTGTGTCCATCGGCGCGGGTCGAAGCCGATCGCCTGTATGTCGAGGACGGTGCGCTCTATACCTCGGCCGGGGTTACGGCGGGGATCGATCTGTCGCTGTACCTGTTGGCCCGCGATCACGGCGCTGACGTGGCGCTGAGCGTGGCCAAACGGCTGGTGGTGTTCACCCAGCGCTCGGGCGGACAGTCGCAGTTCAGTCCGTTTCTCACGCCGCATGCGGAGCCGACCTCGGCGGTGGCGATGGTGCAGCTGTATGTGCTGGCCAATCTCACCGGCGACCTGACGATTGCCGATCTGGCGAATGCGGCGAACATGAGCGCGCGCAATTTTTCCCGGGTGTTTGCCCGCGAGGCCCGGGTCACCCCGGCAGAGTTCGTCGAAAGTGCGCGAGTGGATGCGGCACGGGTGCTGCTCGAAAGCACCACGGCGCCACTGAAGACCGTGGCCTATCAGTGCGGGTTTCGCGATGCGCAGCACATGCGCAGTGTGTTCAATCGCCGGTTGGGGGTGACGCCGCAGCAGTTTCGGCTGAATTTTGCGTTGATGCTCTGAAGGTCTCTTGTGTTCTTAAGGGCCCCATCGCTGGCAAGCCAGCTCCCACAGGTTTCTCGGGTGTTCACATAATCTGTCTTCACTGAAAATCCTGTGGGAGCTGGCTTGCCAGCGATGGGGCCAGACCAGCCAGCACAAATCTATTGCGCAGCCCGCGCCGGCAACAGCTTCAACGTACTGCGGGTATTGGCCGTCACCTCTTCCTCGCTGAAGTGCGCCTGCACGTACATTCCCTCGACGTACTCTTCGGCCTGATCGTCATAGTGGCTGTCGAACGGCACACCGCTCTGGCCGACCGGGTTGATGGTCAGGCTGTGTGCCGGGTCGGCGAAGTCCACCAGCCGCCGCGTCGAAGGCCCGTAAGTCACTGGCCATGGCGCCGGGCCAAGCTTGGCCGAGAGGTTGTTCGGCACTTCGTGGCTGCCCGGCGCAGCGAACGGCCCGACATTGACGATCCGGTCCAGCGGCTTCTGCTGACCCAACGGATGGCCATGGGTCAGGGTGTGCGCCGTGCCCCATTGCCAGCCCGACGGATTGTCGCCGAGGGTCTGTTTCAGGTGTGCGATGCTCGCCTGCCACGCCGCTTTGACGATGTCGGCGCGAGTCTCCTTGTTCGGCGTGGTGCGGTTGTCCCACCACGGTGAATCGGCGTTCGCCGCCAGGCGCGGCAGGGCGGCGTCGATCACCCGGGTCGAGAGCAGTGTTTCGAAGAAGTCGTTGCCCAACTCATCGCGCATCGCCGCATCGGCGAGGTCGTAGAGGAACTGGTTGAACACGGTGGCGCTCACCGAATCCAGCGGATAGTCGCCCGGCCACTGCGCCAGTTGCTCGACCAGTTTCAGTTGCGCCGGATCACTCACGACCTCACGTAGCACTGGCAGCAGCGGCGCCAGAGTGCGCGGGCCGTAACCGGTGGTGGTGCCCAGTTGCAGCTGCTGGTTGGCCTCGTTGCTCCATTTCACGTTCTTGTCACTGAGCTGGCGATTGAGCTGCTGGCCGCGATCGGCGAGGTTGTAGTAACCGGGAATCTCCATCCCGGTCGGCGACAGCGGCTGAAAGTTGGCCGAGACGATGTAGCCGCGCGCCGGATTTTCCTCCTGCGGGTTGGCGCTGAACGGGTAGTAACCATCCTTGTCCGCCTGATTGCCGCTGCCGTCGAGAATGAACTCCGGTTTGACCCCGGCCGGGCGTTTGGGCAACAGCGCCGAAGCCCACCAGGCGATGTCACCCTTGGCGTTGGCGTAAACGATGTTCAGCCCCGGCGCCTGCACCTTCGCCGCCGCAGTGCGGGCCTTGGCCAGGGTGTCGGCGCGGTTGAGCTGGTAGAAGCCTTCGAGAATCGGGTTCGGTGTTTCGAGAAACGCCCACCACATGGCGATCGGTGTCTTGCCGGCGGCAGTGCCGAGGGCGTCGTTGACGATCGGGCCATGGGGCGACTGGCGCAGGGTCAGCGTCACCGGCGCCTGGCCCTTCACCGCGATCTGCTGCTCGGAGCTGAGCAGATCGGTCCACTGGCCGTGGTACCAGACTTGATTCGGGTTGTCCGGGTTGACCTTCTCGGCGATCAGATCCAGATCGTCGTTCTGGAACATGGTCAGGCTCCAGCCGAAATCCAGGTTGTGCCCCAGGAACGCGAACGGCACCAGCGCCTGATGATGGCCGTAAAGCTCAAACCCCGGCGCCGACAGTTGTGCTTCGTACCACACCGAAGGCACCGAGAAACGAATGTGCGGGTCGCCGGCCAGCAGCGGTTTGCCGCTCTGGCTGCGACTGCCGGCAATCACCCAGGCATTGCTGCCTTCGAATTGCGGCAGGCCGTTTTCAATCAGCGCCTGCTCGCTGAGGCGGGCGAGGGCGTTGAGGTCTTGCCAGTCGCTGGCGGCGAGGGCCGGCGTCTTGTTGGCGTGACCTTTGGCAAGCACGCCTTTGGGCTGCCAGTCGAGGTCGAAGACGTTGAGGTAATCGGTGCCGAGTTGATCGCGCACGTAAGTCAGCAGCGGCTCGGTGCGAAACGCGGCGGCAAAGCTGTAGGCCATGTAACCGGCGACGCTGATGCTGTCTTCGGCGGTGAACGGCCGCTTGGGGATGCCCAGCACGTCGAACTCGATCGGCGCGGCGTGGCTGTCCTGATACTGGTTGATGCCGTCCAGATAGGCTTGCAGGGCCTTCCACGCCGGTGACTGCTTATCGAGACTGGCGACATAACGGGCGGCGCGTTCGCGGATGCGCAGGCTGCGGAACAGTTTGTCGGTGTCGAGCAGCTTCGGCCCTAGCACTTCGGCCAGTTCGCCACGCGCGAGGCGGCGCATGGCTTCCATCTGGAACAGGCGATCTTGAGCGTGCACGTAGCCGAGGGCGCGATACAGATCGATTTCGTTCTCGGCACGAATATGCGGTACCCCGCGTTCGTCGTAACGCACGGTCACCGAACCCTGCAGGTTGCGCAGCTCCACCTGGCCCTGACGCGTCGGTTGCTTGCTGTAGAGGTAGGCGCCGACGCTGGCGAGCAGGACAACGATGAGCAAGGCAAGAACGGTGAAGACGCGTTTCATGGTGACTCCTTGTGCATGCGGGATTGCCGCCCGTCGGGCTGCAAACAATTAGCACAGACCTTCCGTGCCGTGCATCGCTGTCCTCGAAAAGTCCGGAATGCCTTACTGCACCACCACCGGCCAAGGGCAGTAACACCCGACCGCCAGGGTGTGGGTGGCGTTGACCGGTCGATCATCCATCAGCGCGTTGAGGATCGGTTCAATAAAGCTGTTGCTGGAGTTGCAGGTCAGGCCTTCACTGTAGGGGCCGAAGTACGCCAGTTTGCCGCTGCGGTCCCAGATCGCCACGGCGGGGCTGGCCGGTACCTGCTCGGAACCGGGCAACACCGTGATGTTTTTCAGATTGCTCAGGGTCGCGGGCAACTGGCCGTGGCTGCCAGCTTTTTGCACGGCGAAGAATTCCACGCCGCGCGGGCCGAACTGTTCGACCATTTCCGTCAGGTGCTGTTGATTGCCGACGTTGCATGGGCAGGCCGGGTCCCAGAAGTGCACGAGACGGATTTTGCCGGGCCCGGCCAGTTCATCCGGCAGACGCAGCGAATCACCGGAAAACACCGCGGTGTGCTGACTGAACGCACGCAGATAACGCCCCTGAAACCAGTCGTACGCCGCCCACAGTACCCCGGCACACACAAGCGCGAGCAGGCTGGCAAACAGTGCGGTGCGGTAGGGCGAGCGCATGGTTTTTCGATCCTCGAAGGGGGGCTAGCTTGCCATGCTTGCCGCAACAGATGAATATCGCAGGCCGATAAAGTCTGTTTACCGCTTTGGAATACCCGCATGCCTGACACTTTCGATGCCGATCATTTACGCGCCAGCCTCAAGCCTTTGGCCCAGTGGCAGCCGTTGTCGGACGAGGCGAAGGCGTATCAGCGGTTTTATAAAACCGATTTCCCCGAGCGCGATGTCTGGCGCGGCATGGGCCGGTTCGAAGTGGACGGATATGAGCTGGTCAGCCATTGCTGGTGGCCGGAGAAGGTCAAGGGCACGCTGTTTCTGCTGCACGGTTTTTACGATCACACCGGGCTGTATCGGCATGTCATCGAGTGGGCGCTGGATCAGGATTTTGCTGTTATCGCCTGCGACTTGCCGGGGCATGGTTTGTCGAGTGGGCCGCGGGCGAGCATCCGTGATTTCTCTGAATATCAGGACGCCTTGCAGGCGTTGTTCGCCGAAGCCGGTTCGATTGCCCTGCCGCAACCCTGGCACCTGTGCGGGCAAAGCACCGGCGGCGCGATCGTCGTCGACCATGTACTCAATCATGGCGAGGGCAGCCCGGCGCAAGGCCATTTGATTCTGTTGGCGCCGCTGGTACGTCCGCGTGCCTGGGGCTGGTCGCAGCTCAGTTATTACCTGCTCAGACCTTTCGTGCGAGGCATCGCCCGGCGCTTCAGCGAGAACTCCAACGACCCGGATTTCCTGCCATTTCTGCAGGCCGATCCGTTGCAGCCAAAGCGCTTGCCGACCGCGTGGGTCGGTGCGCTGTCGCGCTGGATTATCCGCGTCGAGCACGCGAAAAAAAGTCCGCGACGGCCGCTGATCATTCAGGGGCAGGCGGACATGACCGTGGACTGGCAGCACAACTTGCAGGTGCTGAAGTGGAAATTCGACCGGCCGCAGATTCTGTTGCTGCCGCAGGCGCGGCATCATCTGGCGAACGAGACGCTGGAGATGCGCGAGGAGTATTTCGAGTTTCTGAACAAGCGGATCAGGGGGCGGAATCTCTAGGGGAGTTGCTAGCCTCATCGCTGACAAGCCAGCTCCCACAGGTTTTCCGGCGTTCACAAATTCTGTATTCGATGAAAATCCTTGTGGGAGCTGGCTTGCCAGCGATGGCGGTCTGAAAGGTGATAAAGCTTACTGGCCAAGGTTCGAAGAGCTTTGCCCCACCGCCAACCCGGCCCGGATCGCTGCGAGCGCCGCCTGGTAATACGCCTTGCCCTCGGCAGACTCGGCAAAGGTCGCGAACTGCTCCAGTTCGTCGTCCGACAGATCGCGATAAACGTAGAGCAGCGTGTTGTTCAAATCGGCACCGATCTGCTCCATCAGGCGCTGGCGCTGGCCGTTCAGCATGCCTTGCGCCTGACCGCCGCCGAGCAGGCCGGGAATCATCGAACTCAAGCTGTCCGCCGCCACGCCGGCTATCGCCAGGCTGACTTCGGCGCCGGCCTCGCGCGCCGGCAGCGCTTGCGCCAGATGGCCGATGACCAGCAGACGGCTGTCGCTGACCTGCATCTTCGGCAAGCCTTTGGCGTTCTTCGCCAGCTGATCGCTACGGGTGGCGAGCAATTCAGCGGCGACGATTTTCTTGCCCAGCGGCGATTGAAAAAAGGTCAGCGCCGGTTGTGGATCGGCAAGGTGCTGGCGCAGCTGCGCTTCGGCACGCTGATCCATGGCTTGGGGGGCGAAGCGCTGGTTGCTGTTGTTGACCAGGGCTTGAAACACCGCCGGCGGCAGGTTGTTCTGGTAGCGCTGCTGCGCGGCGCTCAGGGCATCGTTGAAATGCGCACGTTGATCTGGCCAGCCGGCGATCTTGTACAGCTGATCGTGGCCGTCCGCCCAGGCGGGCAAAACGCAGAACATCAACAGTGAAAAAAGCAAACGGCGCATAGGGACTCCTGTCAGCAGCGGACTATTCTCCGTGCGGTGCCGGTACTTGTCGAGAATTCGTATCAAGCCGCCGCGTGGCTCTGTCGGATTTCCTGCCGCCGGCATACTATGCGCGCCATGCAAATATCCTCTGAACACCCGCTGCTGTTACGCATCGTCGACGACCTGGCCGAGCATGGCTGGTCGCAGCAGAACATTTTCCTGCCCGCGGGTTTGACCCGTGAGCTGGCGGCCGAGTGCCGCAAACGTGAGGCCGAGGGCGAACTGGCGCCGGCAGCGGTAGGCCGTGGGCCGTTTTCGGAGATTCGCGAGGGCATTCGTGGCGACCACATCCAGTGGATCGACCCGGGCCAGGCCGAGGCCAGCGACCGTTATCTGAATCTGATGGAGAGTCTGCGCGAGGCGCTCAATCGCGGGTTGTTCCTCGGGCTTGAGGATTTCGAGTGCCACTTCGCCCTGTATCCGCCGGGCGCGTTCTACCGCAAGCACGTCGACCGTTTTCGCGACGATGACCGGCGCATGGTCTCGGCGGTGGTCTATCTCAATGACGCCTGGCTGCCGGAAGACGGCGGTCAGTTGCGCATGTACCTGAGCGAAGACCGGGTGCATGACGTGCAACCCACCGGCGGCTGCCTGGTGGTGTTCCTCTCTGGCGAAGTACCGCATGAAGTGTTGCCGGCGCAGCGCGAACGCCTGTCGCTGACCGGCTGGTTTCGTCGCCGTGGCAACGAGCCGTTCTGAGATGCAGAAGATTCTGGTCAGCCGTTGCCTGTTGGGCCACCGCGTGCGTTACGACGGCGGGGCCAGCGGGCCGTTCGACGTGCTCGAACAGTGGATCGCCGAAGGCCGTGTGGTGCCGCTGTGTCCGGAAGTGGCCGGTGGTTTGCCGACCCCGCGTGCCGCGGCGGAAATCCCGGGCGGGCAGGGCACCGACGTGCTCGATGGCCAGGCGGCGGTGATCACCAGCGAGGGCGAGGACGTCAGCGCGCAGTTTCTCGACGGCGCGCGGCAGGCGCTGGCACTGGTGCAAAAGCATGGCATCCGCGTCGCGGTGCTCAAGGCCAACAGCCCTTCCTGCGGGAATCTGCTGACTTATGACGGGACGTTCAGTGGGGTGAAGGTCTCGGGAGAAGGCGTGACGGCTGCGCTGCTCAAACGCCATGGGGTTCAAGTCTTCAGTGAACTCGAACTTTCTCAAGCCTCCATGGCCCTGGCCCACCTCGACTAAAAGCCCACCAAAGACCGTCTGCAGGAGCTGTCGAGTGAAACGAGGCTGCGATCTTTTGATCTACAAGATCAAGATCAAGAGCTCGCAGCCTGCGGCAGCTCCTATGGTTCGGTGAACCACTTCGCGGACAGCGCCGCCAACCGCCCATCGGCCTTGATCCGCTGCAACGCACCTTCCAGGCTGGCGTGAAATGCCGGATTACCCTTCTGAAACGGAATCGCCAGCTCCACCGGGGTCGCTTTCGGCTTCTCTTCGGTCAGCGCCTGCACCAGCACCATTGGCCGTGGCTGCTCATCTTTCTTCGCCCATAGCTGCGAGTCGACCTTGCCGTAAGGCTCGCTGAAGTCGAAACGATCCTTGAGTTCAGGTGTCAGTGCTATGTGGTTGAGCGCGACGTCGTACTTGCCGCTTTCAACGCCCTGGAGCAGGTCGGCTTCGTCGGTGACGATGAAGTCGGCGCGTACATCCAGCTCGTTGGCCAGCAGTTGCCCAAGCTCGACCTCGAACCCCGTGAGTGTGTCGCCATCCTTGAAATTGAAGGGCGGTGTATTAGCCTCAAGGGCAATGCGCAACTCGCCACGGTCGTTGACGTCATCAATCAGTTCGGCGTGAGCCAAGGGGCTCAGAAGGGGTAGCAGGCAGATCAGGCCAGGCAGAAGGCGCATGGTCACTCCTTTGAAATCATTATTGCGATGCTCTGAGTCAGGCTCGCTTTGCTATGGTTGTCGAGTGCCTTCGACAACGAATGGTCATGAAGTTGTCATGACCGCGCGGATTTTACGGAAAAACTGGAGAAGAGAATGAAAACGTTTATGTCACGAGCAGCCTTGGCTGGCCTGTTGATGGGTGTTTCAGTGCTGGCCAGTGCAGCGACCCCGGCGCCTAAAGGTGCCGAAGTGTTCATCGTTTCTCCCGAAGACGGGGCCACGGTTTCTCAGGAGTTCAAGGTCAAGTTCGGGGTCAAGGACGTTGCGCTGGCACCGGCCGGTGACGTTACCAAGAACACCGGTCACCATCACCTGCTGATCGACGTCGACCAAATGCCGGCGGCGGGCGCACCGATTCCGAATGACGCCAATCACATGCACTTCGGCAAGGCGCAGACCGAGGCCACGATCAAACTGGCCCCGGGCAAGCACACCTTGCAGCTGGAACTGGGCGACAGCGGCCACATGCCGTTCGATCCGCCAATCGTGTCGAAGAAAATCACCGTCAACGTCAAATAAGTTTCCGGTGGTGCATGAAAAAGGGAGCCCGAAGGCTCCCTTTTTCATTGCTCGGCGTTCGATCAGAACAGTACGCGGCTACGGATGGTGCCGTTGACGTGTTGCAGCTTCTCTTGCGCCAGCTCCGAGTACTCGGCGTCGACGTCGATCACCACGTAACCGACTTTCTCGTTGGTCTGCAGGAACTGACCGGAGATGTTGATGCCGTTTTCGGCGAAGACCTTGTTGATCTCGCTCATTACACCCGGAATGTTCTCGTGGATGTGCAGCAGACGGTGCTTGCCAGGGTGAGCCGGCAGGGCCACTTCCGGGAAGTTCACCGACGACACCGAAGTACCGTTGTCGCTGTACTTGACCAGTTTCTCCGCCACTTCCAGACCGATGTTGGCCTGGGCTTCGGCAGTCGAGCCACCGATGTGCGGGGTCAGGATCACGTTGTCCAGGCCACGCAGCGGGCTTTCGAACTCTTCGTCGTTGGAGCGTGGCTCTACCGGGAACACGTCGATGGCCGCGCCGATCAGGTGCTTGTCCTTGATCGCGTCCGCCAGGGCGTCCAGCTCGACCACGGTGCCGCGCGCGGCGTTGATCAGGATGCCGCCCTTCTTGATGGCGCGGATTTCCTTCTCGCCGATCATCCACTGGGTCGCAGCGGTTTCCGGAACGTGCAGGGTGACGATGTCGGACATGCCCAGCAGCTCGTGCAGGTTGCCGACTTGAGTGGCGTTGCCCAGCGGCAGCTTGGTCACGGTGTCGTAGAAGAACACCTGCATCCCTAAGCCTTCCGCCAGAACCGACAGCTGCGTACCGATCGAGCCGTAGCCGACGATGCCGAGTTTCTTGCCACGGATCTCGAAGGAGTTGGCTGCGGACTTGATCCAGCCGCCACGGTGGCAGGAAGCGTTTTTCTCAGGGATGCCGCGCAGCAGCAGGATCGCTTCGGCCAGCACCAGTTCCGCGACGGAGCGGGTGTTGGAGTACGGCGCGTTGAACACGGCGATACCGCGCTCGCGGGCAGCACTCAGGTCAACCTGGTTGGTGCCGATGCAGAAACAGCCGACCGCGACCAGCTTCTTCGCGTGATCGAAGATCTCTTCGGTCAGTTGGGTGCGCGAACGAATGCCGATGAAGTGAGCATCAGCGATCTTTTCCTTGAGCTCGGCTTCCGGCAAGGAGCCTGTCAGGTATTCGATGCTGGTGTAGCCCGCCGCCTTGAGGACGTCGACAGCCGATTGGTGGACGCCTTCGAGAAGAAGGAACTTGATCTTGCTCTTATCGAGAGAAGTCTTGCTCATCTGCGTAAACCTGTATCCCGGAGAAAAATGGCAGGGAGGGGAGCAGCCTGGAGCTGACCCGCACGGCAAGAAAGCCGTCACCGCAGAACTGGCCTTGGGCACTGGCCTGCGGGGTCGGTATGCTAGCATAGCCACCCCGCGAAACACTCATTCCTGCGACGTGAAGCGTCTTCAGGATGACCATGAATTGTTCGAGAGTTCTGTCGATGACCAATCCTGCCCTGATTGATGAACTGAAGACCCTGGTCGAGCCTGGCAAGGTCCTGACCGACGCCGACTCCCTGAATGCGTACGGCAAGGATTGGACCAAGCACTTTGCTCCCGCGCCAAGCGCCATCGTGTTTCCCAAGACTATCGAGCAGGTGCAGGCCGTCGTCCGCTGGGCCAATACCCACAAAGTGGCGCTGGTGCCATCCGGCGGGCGCACCGGGCTGTCCGCCGCCGCCGTCGCCGCCAATGGCGAAGTGGTGGTGTCGTTCGACTACATGAACCAGATTCTCGACGTGAACCTCACCGATCGCACCGCCGTGTGCCAGCCCGGCGTGGTCACCGAACACCTGCAAAACGTCGCCGAAGAAAACGGCCTGTACTACCCGGTGGACTTCGCGTCGGCCGGTTCCAGTCAGATTGGCGGCAACATCGGCACCAATGCCGGCGGGATCAAGGTGATTCGCTACGGCATGACCCGTAACTGGGTCGCCGGCCTGAAAGTGGTCACCGGCAAGGGCGATGTGCTGGAGCTGAACAAAGACCTGATCAAGAACGCCACCGGTTACGACCTGCGCCAGTTATTCATTGGTGCCGAGGGCACTTTGGGTTTTGTGGTCGAAGCGACCATGCGTCTGGATCGCGCGCCGAAAAACCTTACGGCGATGGTCCTCGGCACCGCTGATTTCGACTCGATCATGCCGGTGCTGCACGCCTTTCAGGGCAAGCTTGACCTGACCGCATTCGAATTCTTCTCCGACAAGGCCCTGGCCAAAGTGCTGGGCCGTGGCGACGTACCGGCGCCGTTCGACACCGAGTGCCCGTTCTATGCGTTGCTGGAATTCGAGGCCACCAGCGAAGAAGTGGCCAACACCGCGCTGGAAACCTTCGAGCACTGCGTCGAGCAGGGCTGGGTGCTGGACGGCGTGATGAGCCAGAGCGAAACCCAGCTGCAGAACCTGTGGAAGCTGCGCGAGTACATTTCCGAAACCATCTCGCACTGGACACCGTACAAGAACGACATCTCGGTCACTGTGTCGAAAGTGCCGGCATTCCTGCAGGAAATCGACGCGATCGTCGGTGAACATTACCCGGATTTCGAAATTGTCTGGTTCGGCCATATCGGTGACGGCAACCTGCACCTGAACATCCTCAAGCCGGATACCCTGAGCAAGGACGAGTTCTTCGCCAAGTGTGCGACCGTCAACAAGTGGGTGTTCGAAACCGTCGAGAAATACAACGGTTCGATCTCCGCCGAACATGGCGTGGGCATGACCAAGCGCGACTACTTGACGTACAGCCGTTCGCCGGTCGAAATCGAGTACATGAAGGCGGTCAAAGCGGTGTTCGACCCGAACGGCATCATGAACCCGGGCAAGATCTTCGCGGTTTGATTGGCAATCCCCTGAATCAATGAAGGCAGGAGTCGGTAAATGAGCTATCAGCACCAGTACGTCGACGGCACGCGCATTCACTTCCCGATCGGGAAAGTGGTGTGCATTGGCCGTAATTACGCCGAGCACGCCAAGGAACTGGACAATCCGGTGCCTACCGAACCGTTGCTGTTCATCAAGCCGGGCAGTTGCGTGGTGCCGCTGGAAGGTGGGTTCAGCATTCCGACCGAGCGCGGTTCGGTGCACTACGAAGCGGAAATCGCCGTGTTGATCGGCAAGCCGCTGTCGACCAAACCGAGCCGCGAAGAAGTACTGGATGCGATCTCCGGTTTCGCCCCGGCGCTGGATCTGACCCTGCGCGACAAGCAGGCCGAGCTCAAGTCCAAGGGCCTGCCATGGGAAATCGCCAAGTCGTTCGACGGCGCGGCGGTGATCGCGCCGTTCGTGGTCGGCAGCACGTTCCCAGACCTGACCGACATCGGCATTCGCCTGACCATCAACGGTGAAGTGCGTCAGGACGGCAACAGCAGCGCGATGCTCAACCCGATCGTGCCGATGATCCAGCACATGGCCGGCTGCTTTTCGCTGCAGGCCGGCGACGTGATCCTCACCGGCACGCCAGTGGGCGTCGGCCCGCTGAACGTCGGCGACGACATCGTGCTGGAACTGGTTGGCGCGAGCCGCTTCAGCAGCAGCGTGCGCTAAGGGCAAAAGATCGCAGCCTTCGGCAGCTCCTACACCTGTCTCTGTAGAGCTGCCGCAGGCTGCGATCTTTTGATCCGGCTTTATAAGGCAGGGGCAATCCCGTCATTTGCCGTTTTTTTCACATTCTGTCCGGATAATTCCTCTCATTCTGGCGTCTGAGCCGGCCTCTTTGTGCTATTACCCATAGCCTGAATTTTCGGAACGCGTCCCTGATGTCAGCTCAAACACAGCTCAATCCTCCTCGTCGCTCACGTTTTGCCCTGCGCTGGTATGTCTGGCTGTTGCTGGTGCTTGCCGCCGCGTATGGCCTGGCGTTTGCCATGCATTGGGACGACCGTGGCCTGCTCTGGTTGCGCGAGCGTTTCGAAAGCCAGGCCGAGCAAAAAGCGAGCATCTGGTTGCCGGACTATCGTGTGGTCATCGACGGCAAACTGCTGCCGGGCATGGAAAAGGACGAGGCCTCTGACCTGTCCTACAACCCGCAGACCAAAACCCTGTTTTCAGTGATGGGCAAGAACCCGTTTTTGGTCGAACTGACCCTGCAGGGTGATGTGCTACGCAAGATGCCGCTGGTGGGCTGGAGCAATCCGGAAGGTGTGACCGTGTTGGAAAACGGCCTGATGGCGATCGTCGATGAGCGCGAGCATCTGCTGACCATCGTCAAGGTCGATGCCAGCACCCGCGAGCTGAATATCGCCGATTTCCCGAAATACGACCTCGGTCCGTCGAAAAACCAGAACAAGGCATTTGAGGCAATCACCTGGGATCCGCGCAACCAGCAGTTGCTGCTGGGCGAAGAGCGGCCGCCAGCGCTGTTCACCTGGAAAAGCGACGGCAGCCAGATCCTCAAGGGCGACAAGCAGAAGCTGGCCAATGATGAACTGGATATCCGCAACCTCTCGGCACTGGCCATCGACCCGCGTACCGGCCACACCCTGGTGCTGTCCGCCGACTCGCACCTGCTGCTGGAGCTGGACGAGAAGGGCGAGCAGGTCAGCTTCATGACCCTGCTGGGCGGCTTCAACGGTTTGAAGAGCACCATTCCCCGCGCCGAAGGCGTGACCATGGACGACGCGGGTACGCTGTACATGGTCAGTGAGCCGAACCTGTTCTATCGCTTCGAAAAGCAGAAGTAAGCCCATCGCGGTCGGCTTGTGGTCGCAGGCAAGTGGCCATTAAGCTTCAGTTCAGACAGGCGTGATATTTCATCCGCCTGTTTTGATCCCGAGCCTGCCTGAATGCGTCGACTTGCCCGTCCCAAGCCCCTGTTTGCCATCCTGTCAGTGATTGCCCTGATCGCGTTGATCGCGATCGGCCAATACCTGCGCCTGTTCGAGCGCGCCTGGTTCAACCTGCACAGTGTGTGGCAACCGTTAAGCAGCCAGGCCATCGGTCTGGATCAGTACCGGGTCGAGGTGGAGGCCAGGGTCATCGACGGGTTGAACGACGATGTGTCGGCGTTGACCTACGATCCGCTGCGCAAAAGCCTGTTCACCGTGACCAATAAGCACGCCGAATTGGTCGAGTTGTCGCTCGACGGCAAGATCCTGCGGCGCATCGCACTGATCGGCTTTGGCGATGCCGAAGCGGTGGAGTTCATCAGTGCCGACACCTATGTGATCACCGACGAGCGAGAGCAACGGCTGATCAAGGTGCATCTTGAGCAGGACACGACCTTCCTCGATGCGGCGGATGCCGAACAGATGACACTTGGCGTGCACATGAGCGGCAACAAGGGCTTCGAGGGCCTGGCGTATGACTCGGTGGGCAAACGCCTGTTCGTGGCCAAGGAGCGCGACCCGATGCTGATTTATGAAGTGCACGGATTTCCGCACTTCAATCCGGAAAAATCCTACGCGGTGCACGTGATCAATAATCCCAAGCGCGATGCGGGGATGTTCGTGCGCGATCTGTCGAGCCTGCAATACGACGAGCGCAGCGGCCATTTGTTGGCGCTGTCCGACGAGTCGGGGCTGATTCTTGAACTGGATGTTGATGGACGTCCGCTGAGCACCTTGTCGCTGAACAAGGGCCGGCAGGGTTTGCACAAGAGCGTGCCGCAAGCCGAAGGCATGGCGATGGATGATGACGGAACGTTGTATCTGGTGAGTGAGCCGAACCTGTTTTACGTCTTCAGGAAACCTGCACAGCCTTGACTAACACCACAAAACACTGTGGGAGCTGGCTTGCCAGCGATGGCGGCCTGTCAGTCAACATTGTTGTTGAATCTGACGGCCTCATCGCTGGCAAGCCAGCTCCCACAGGTTTACTCGCCTGCCCATAACTGGTGGGCGGCTGACTTACTCAGCCTTCAGGGTTTTTACACCTTCGCTGGTGCCCAGCAACAGCAGATCCGCCGGGCGCGCCGCGAACAGGCCGTTGGTGACCACGCCGACGATCGCGTTGATCTGCGCTTCCAGCTCCACCGGGTTGGTGATCTGCAGGTTATGCACGTCGAGGATGATGTTGCCGTTGTCGGTCAGCACGCCTTCGCGGTACACCGGGTCGCCGCCCAGTTTCACCAGTTGGCGGGCGACGTGGCTGCGGGCCATCGGGATCACTTCCACCGGTAGCGGGAATTCGCCCAGCACTGGCACCAGTTTGCTGGCGTCGGCGATGCAGATGAAGGTCTTGGCCACGGCCGCGACGATCTTCTCGCGGGTCAGGGCGGCGCCGCCGCCCTTGATCAGGTTCAGGTGCGCGTCGCTCTCGTCGGCGCCGTCGACGTAGAACTCCAGGTCGCTGACAGTGTTCAGCTCATACACCGGAATGCCGTGGCCCTTGAGGCGTGCGGCAGTGGCTTCGGAACTGGCGACCGCGCCATCGAACGCGCCCTTGTGCTGGGCCAGCGCATCGATGAAGCAGTTGGCGGTGGAGCCGGTGCCGACCCCGACGATGCTCTTGTCATCGAGTTTCGGGAGGATGAAGTCGACGGCGGCCTGAGCCACTGCCTGTTTGAGTTGATCCTGGGTCATGCGGGCTCCGGAAGCGGGCAAGGTGAGTTCGGAAAGGCCGGCATTATAGGCCTCGCGACAAGGCAGGGGGAAACACTCCTGTGGCGAGGGAGCTTGCTCCCGCTGGAGCGCGAAGCGGTCCTTTTGCATTCTTTCAGAAAAATCGTATGTTCTGATTTACGACTGCTGCGCAGCCGAGCGGGAGCAAGCTCCCTCGCCACAATAGGTCTCCACACCCTAAAACCCCCTGTTCAGTGTGGTCGCACGGGCAAAAGCCGGGTTAGACTCCTTGGCCCTGCCCAACCGCTCAGTGATGCTTTCCGATGCTCGAACAGTACGTCAAAAAGATCCTCACCTCGCGCGTTTATGACGTTGCCGTAGAAACCCCGCTGCAGAACGCTCGCCAGCTCTCCGAGCGGCTGGGCAATGACATTTGGCTCAAGCGTGAAGACTTGCAGCCGGTGTTCTCGTTCAAGATTCGCGGCGCCTACAACAAGTTGACCCAGCTGACTGACGAAGAACGTGCCCGTGGCGTGGTCACCGCGTCGGCGGGCAACCATGCGCAGGGTCTGGCGCTGGCGGCGAAAGTGCTGGGCGTGAAAGCGACCATCGTCATGCCCAAGACTACTCCGGAGATCAAGGTCGAAGGCGTGCGCTCGCGCGGCGGCAAAGTCGTGCTGCACGGCGATTCGTTCCCGGAAGCGCTGGCCTACTCGCTGAAACTGGTCGATGAAAAGGGCTACGTCTACATCCACCCGTACGACGATCCGCACACCATTGCCGGGCAGGGCACCGTGGCGATGGAAATTCTGCGCCAGCACCCGCAACCGCTGGACGCGATCTTCGTGCCGGTCGGCGGCGGCGGTCTGATTGCCGGTATCGCGGCGTACGTGAAATACCTGCGTCCGGACATCAAGGTCATCGGCGTCGAGCCGGACGACTCCAACTGCCTGCAAGCGGCCATGGCCGCCGGTGAGCGCGTGGTACTGCCGACCGTGGGCATCTTCGCCGACGGCGTGGCGGTGGCACAGATCGGCCAGCACACCTTCGACATCTGCAAAGACTACGTCGACGAAGTAATAACTGTCAGCACCGACGAGATCTGCGCGGCAATCAAGGATATCTACGACGATACCCGCTCGATCACCGAACCTGCCGGCGCCTTGGGCGTGGCCGGGATCAAGAAGTACGTCGAACTGCGCGGCGTCAGTGGCCAGACCTTCGTCGCCATCGACTCCGGAGCCAACGTCAATTTCGACCGCCTGCGCCACGTCGCCGAGCGCGCCGAGCTGGGCGAGGGTCGCGAGGCGATCATCGCCGTGACCATTCCTGAGAAGGCCGGCAGTTTCAAAGCCTTCTGCGAAGCGATTGGCAAGCGCCAGATCACCGAATTCAACTATCGCTACAACACCGGCAGCGAAGCACACATCTTCGTCGGCGTGCAGACGCACCCGGAAAACGACCCGCGCAGCGCGCTGCTGGCGAGCCTGACCGAGCAGGGTTTCCCGGTACTCGACCTGACCGACAACGAACTGGCCAAGTTGCACATTCGTCACATGGTGGGCGGCCATGCGGCGCACGTGATCGACGAAGTGGTGTTCCGCTTCGAATTCCCGGAACGTCCGGGCGCGCTGTTCAACTTCCTCAACAAGCTCGGCGGGCGCTGGAACATTTCGATGTTCCACTACCGCAACCACGGCGCAGCTGACGGCCGGGTGGTCGCGGGCCTGCAAGTACCGCATGACGAGCGCCATCTGGTGCCGGCGGCGCTTGAGGAAATCGGTTATCCGTACTGGGATGAAAGCGAAAACCCGGCCTATCAGTTGTTTCTTGGCTGAGCGGCTACGCTGATGGGCAGGCCCTGAGGAAATCGAACAATGGAAACGTTAACTGCCCTGAAAGCCGCGCACATGGTCGCCACTGTAGTGTTGCTGGCCGGTGCGCTGGGGTTGGGAGTCTGGGTTTTTCTGGCAAAACGCAAAGGTGATGCAACGGCGGGCAGCCGCACCTTGCAACGGCCTCGGGTGTTCATCTGGCTGTTGATGGGCCTGGCGTTGTTGAGCATGCCGTTCACCGGCTGGGGCATGGTGCATCTGGTCGGCTGGCCGCTGGGGCAGACCTGGCTGCTGGCCTCCAGCGTGCTGTATACCGTGGCGGCGCTGGCGTGGTTCTGGTTGCTGGTGCGGTTGAATCGCTTGCGCAAGGCGCCTGGCGGGGTTGGCAGGTTCACTTTTGCCTTGGCGTTGTTCAGTGTTGTCTGCTTTATCGCGATTGCCGGGTTGATGGGCGCCAAGCCTGTTTAAGGCTTGAGACCGCGTTGCTTCAATCGCTGGCAAGCCAGCTCCCACAGGATCTGTAGCGAACACAAATGGTGTGACCACCTGAAAAACCTGTGGGAGCTGGCTTGCCAGCGATAGCTATATCAGCCGCGCAGACTAATGACTGGCCATCCGCGCTTCTCGGCCTCGGCCCGCAGATTCGGATCCGGATCCACGGCCACCGGGTTCGCCACCTGCTCCAGCAGCGGCAGGTCATTCATCGAGTCGCTGTAGAAATAGCTGTCATCCAGCGAATGCCCGGTTTCCTCCAGCCAGCGATTCAGGCGCGTCACCTTGCCTTCGCGGAAGCACGGAATGTCGGTGCTGCGCCCGGTGTAGCGGCCATCGACCATCTCGCACTCGGTGGCGATCAGGGTTTCAACGCCCAGGCGCACGGCAATCGGCGCGGTGACGAAGCGGTTGGTGGCGGTGATGATCACCAGTTTGTCACCGGCGTCACGGTGCTGTTTCAGCAACTCCAGCGCCTTGGGCAGCATGATCGGCTCAATGCAGTCGCGCATGTAATCGTTATGCCACTGCTCAAGCACGGCCATTTCGGTGCGACCGAGGATTTCCAGGCAGAAGTTCAGGTACGCGGCGTTATCCAGCTGGCCGGCCAGGTAATCCTGGTAGAACTCGTCGTTACGCTGCTTGTACGCCACCGGATCGAGGAAGCCGCGCTCGCACAGATAGTCGCCCCAAGCGTGATCGCTGTCGCCGCCCAGAAGGGTGTTGTCCAAATCGAATAGAGCCAGGCGCATTGCAGTTACCCGCTGAAAAGTCAGTAAAAAGGCGACAAGAATACGGTCTTTTCACAAGAGTGCACATAAGGTAGGAACCTTCGTTGCCGCCTTATCAAGCTTTGTGGAACAATGCGGCGACATGCGTTTGCGAGGTTGTTGCCGTGATCGACCCCGATGGTTTCCGCCCCAATGTCGGGATCATTCTGACGAATGACGCCGGCCAGGTGCTATGGGCTCGCCGTATCAATCAAGATGCCTGGCAGTTTCCGCAAGGGGGAATCAACCCCGAGGAGACGCCGGAAGACGCCTTGTACCGCGAGCTGAACGAAGAAGTTGGCCTGGAACGTGAAGATGTTGAAATACTGGCCTGTACCCGGGGCTGGTTGCGCTATCGTTTGCCGCAACGTCTGGTGCGTACCCACAGCCAACCGCTGTGCATCGGCCAGAAACAGAAATGGTTTCTCCTGCGCCTGATCTCCAACGAGCAGCGGGTGCGGATGGATTTGACCGGTAAACCGGAGTTCGATGGCTGGCGCTGGGTCAGTTATTGGTATCCGTTGGGCCAGGTGGTGACATTCAAGCGCGAGGTGTATCGACGCGCCCTCAAAGAGCTTGCCCCGCGCCTTTTAGCGCGCGACTGACGACGGAGTTCGACCCCGAGCCATGCTCAATACGCTGCGCAAGATCGTCCAGGAAGTTAACTCCGCCAAGGATCTCAAGGCGGCGTTGGGGATTATTGTGTTGCGCGTCAAAGAGGCCATGGGCAGCCAGGTCTGCTCGGTCTACCTGCTTGATCCCGAGACCAACCGCTTCGTCCTGATGGCCACCGAGGGCTTGAACAAGCGCTCGATCGGCAAGGTCAGCATGGCACCCAACGAAGGTCTGGTGGGTCTGGTCGGCACGCGTGAAGAACCCCTGAACCTCGAAAACGCCGCGGATCACCCGCGCTACCGCTACTTCGCCGAGACCGGCGAGGAGCGCTACGCCTCCTTCCTCGGGGCGCCGATCATTCACCACCGCCGCGTCGTCGGCGTGTTGGTCATCCAGCAGAAAGAACGCCGCCAGTTCGATGAAGGTGAAGAAGCCTTCCTCGTGACCATGAGCGCGCAGCTCGCCGGCGTGATCGCCCACGCCGAGGCCACCGGTTCGATCCGTGGCCTGGGCCGTCAGGGCAAGGGTATTCAGGAAGCCAAGTTCGTCGGCGTACCGGGTTCGCCGGGTGCTGCCGTCGGTACTGCGGTGGTGATGCTGCCGCCAGCGGATCTGGACGTGGTGCCGGACAAGCACATCACCGACATCGACGCCGAACTGGCGCTGTTCAAGACCGCCATCGAAGGCGTGCGCGCCGACATGCGCGCCTTGTCCGCCAAACTGGCGACCCAGTTGCGTCCGGAAGAGCGCGCGCTGTTCGACGTCTACCTGATGATGCTCGACGATGCCTCGCTGGGCAGCGAAATCACCACCGTGATCAAGACCGGCCAGTGGGCCCAGGGCGCGCTGCGCCAGGTGGTCACTGAGCACGTCAACCGTTTCGAACTGATGGACGACGCCTACCTGCGCGAGCGTGCGTCGGACGTCAAAGACCTCGGCCGGCGCCTGCTGGCTTACCTGCAGGAAGAGCGTCAGCAGAACCTGGTCTACCCGGAAAAAACCATTCTGGTCAGCGAAGAACTGACGCCGGCGATGCTCGGCGAGGTGCCGGAAGGCACGCTGGTCGGTCTGGTGTCGGTCCTCGGTTCGGGCAACTCCCACGTCGCGATCCTGGCCCGGGCCATGGGCATTCCGACGGTGATGGGCCTGGTCGATCTGCCGTACGCCAAGGTCGACGGTATCGAAGTGATCGTCGATGGCACCCGCGGCGAGGTCTACACCAACCCTGGCGACGTGCTGCGCAAGCAGTTCGCCGAGGTGGTCGAAGAAGAGAAACAACTGGCGCTGGGCCTCGATACCCTGCGTGACCTGCCGTGCGTGACCCTCGACGGGCACCGCATGCCGTTGTGGGTCAACACCGGTCTGCTGGCCGATGTGGCGCGGGCGCAGAAGCGCGGCGCCGAGGGTGTCGGCCTGTACCGCACCGAAGTGCCGTTCATGATCAACCAGCGCTTCCCGAGCGAGAAGGAACAACTGGCGATCTATCGCGAGCAGCTCGCCGCGTTTCATCCGCAACCGGTGACCATGCGCAGTCTGGACATCGGCGGTGACAAATCGCTGTCGTACTTCCCGATCAAGGAAGACAACCCGTTCCTCGGCTGGCGCGGGATTCGCGTGACCCTCGACCACCCGGAAATCTTCCTGGTGCAGACCCGTGCGATGCTCAAGGCCAGCGAAGGCCTCAACAACCTGCGGATCCTGCTGCCGATGATCTCCGGCACCCACGAACTCGAAGAAGCCCTGCACCTGATCCACCGGGCCTGGGGCGAAGTGCGCGACGAAGGCACCGACGTGCCGATGCCGCCGATCGGGGTGATGATCGAGATTCCGGCGGCGGTGTATCAGACCAGGGAACTGGCGCGCCAGGTGGACTTCCTGTCGGTCGGCTCCAACGACCTGACTCAGTACCTGCTGGCGGTTGACCGCAACAACCCGCGAGTAGCCGATCTCTACGACTACCTGCACCCGGCGGTGCTGCAAGCCCTGCAGACTGTGGTGCGCGACGCGCATGCCGAAGGCAAGCCGGTGAGCATCTGCGGCGAAATGGCCGGTGATCCGGCAGCGGCGGTGCTGTTGATGGCGATGGGCTTCGACAGCCTGTCGATGAACGCCACCAACCTGCCGAAAGTGAAGTGGATGCTGCGTCAAATCAACCTGAGCAAGGCCAAGGACCTGCTGGCCGAGCTGATGACCATCGACAATCCGCAGGTTATCCACAGCTCGCTGCAACTGGCGCTGAAGAATCTCGGCTTGTCGAAGATGAATCCGCCGGCGGTCAACAAGGCCCTTTAAAAGGCTGATGGCCCTGTGGCGAGGGAGCTTGCTCCCGCTGGAGTGCGGAGCGCTCCCAATTCGGTCAATGAGATTCTTCTGAGAGATCGCATTGGCTGGGTTGCGGCTGCTTCGCACCCGAGCGGGAGCAAGCTCCCTCGCCACAATGGTTGCTCACTTTCAGGTATTGATCTCCACCTCCCCCAAATGCCCGCCATACGGCCCGAAACTGCGCTCGATCATCCGCCGCGTGCCGTCCGCCTGCACAATCAACGCCGTACTCGCCCGCGTCCCGTAACTCTGGCTGGCAATGAACACGCTCGACAGCAGTGATTCGGTCGCCAGCCCGACTCCGGTGTCCGGCAGTTCGGCAAACGGTGCGGTTTGCGCATCGCCCAGCAACTCCAGCAACCGCGCAGGTTGTGGATCGTCCAGCACCGCGCTCAGGGCAGCCTTGGCCTTGAGCAGTTTCGGCCACGGCGTATCCAGCCCGGCATTCGACAGCCCGTAAACCCCGGGTTGGAGCATCACCGGCTCGGACGTTCGCGCATTGAAGTGCCACAGCTCGTGGGCATTGCCCAGCAGCAGGTTGAACCCGGCGTACTCCGGCGAGCGCGCGACCACATCGCTTAAATAATCATCAATCGACGCATCGCCCGCGAGAAACCGCGCCACCAGCTCGCCCCTCGATTTACGCGCCGGAGGCTGGTGTGGATCGCGGATATTGGTCAGCGCGGCAAAGCGCCCGCTGGCGCCGATCCCCAGCCAGGTGCCGCCCGCCTCAAGATCGCGCCCGGCATGTACGTGCGGCGCGTCGGTCCATGGCGCCAGCGGCAGGCTCGGGCGGGCGTAGAACTCGTCACGGTTGGCCGCGACGATCAGCGGCTGGGCATGGCCCGGACGCCAGGCGAAAACGATCAGGCACATAAGGTGGTCCTTGTGTGTTTTTTGCTCACTCTACGCAGTCGGCGTCCGTGCATCCATCGCAAGTGGAGCCGGAGGGCATGCATCCGTTACCATGCCGCTCCGGTTTTGGGGATGCGTCTGGGAGACGGTCATGGAATTTCTGCTCTATCTGGCGTTGGGCGCCTGTGCGGGCGTGCTGGCCGGGCTGTTCGGGGTGGGCGGCGGGATCATTATTGTCCCGGTGCTGGTGTTCAGTTTTACCTTGCAGGGATTCGATCAGTCGATCCTCACGCATCTGGCGGTAGGGACATCGCTGGCGACCATCATCTTCACTTCGGTCAATGCCGTGCGTGAACACCATCGACGTGGTGCGGTGCGCTGGCCGATCTTCATGTGGATGACCGTGGGCATTCTGCTCGGCGCCGGTTTTGGGGCGCTGACCGCCGAGGCGATTTCCGGGCCGAACCTGCAGAAGATCATCGGCGTGTTCGCCTTGGTGATTGCCGTGCAACTGGCGCTGGAGGTCAAACCCAAGGCCAGTCGAACGGTGCCGGGCAAATTCGGTCTGACCGTGGCCGGCAGTGTGATTGGCTGGGCCTCGGCGATTTTCGGAATCGGCGGCGGTTCGCTGACCGTGCCGTTCCTGACCTGGCGCAGCGTGCCGATGCAGCAAGCCGTAGCGACGTCCTCGGCATGTGGCCTGCCGATTGCGCTGGCCAGTGCCTTAAGTTTCATGATTCTGGGCTGGCATGATCCGTTGTTGCCGCCGCATAGTCTCGGTTTTGTTTATTTGCCGGCGCTGCTGGGCATTGCCCTGACCAGCATGGTGTTCGCCCGTCTCGGCGCGCGTCTGGCGCACAAGTTGTCGCCGCGCTTGCTGAAACGGCTGTTCGCCGCTTTGCTGTTCTGCGTGGGTCTGAATTTCCTGCTCTGAGCCTCTGGTTCAGAACAGGCCGCAATCCTGGCTTAATCCTGAGGTGGCAGCGTCGCCCGGGAATTTTGGTTTCAACTCTAACGAGGAGTCGCAATGCTGCCTTACCCGCAGATCGACCCGGTGGCCCTGGCCATCGGTCCGCTGAAAATCCACTGGTACGGCCTGATGTACCTCGTCGGCATCGGCGGCGCATGGCTGCTGGCGTCGAGCCGGCTCAACCGTTTCGACCCGACCTGGACCAAGGAGAAGCTCTCCGATCTGGTGTTCTGGCTGTCGATGGGGGTGATTGTCGGTGGACGTCTGGGTTACGTGCTGTTCTATGACCTGAGTGCCTACATCGCCAACCCGATGCTGATTTTCGAAGTGTGGAAGGGGGGCATGTCGTTCCACGGCGGCTTCATCGGGGTGATGCTCGCCGCGCTGTGGTTCGGCAAGCGTAACGGCAAGACCTTCTTCCAGCTGATGGACTTCGTTGCGCCGATGGTGCCGATCGGTCTGGGCGCCGGGCGTATCGGCAACTTCATCAACGCCGAGCTGTGGGGCAAGCCGACCGACGTGCCGTGGGCGATGATCTTCCCGCCGTTCAGCGATCCGGCGCAGCTGCCGCGTCACCCCTCGCAGTTGTATCAGTTCGCGCTCGAAGGCGTCGCGCTGTTCCTGATCCTGTGGCTGTTCTCGCGTAAACCGCGTCCGACCATGGCGGTATCGGGCATGTTTGCGCTGTTCTACGGCATCTTCCGTTTCATCGTCGAGTTCGTCCGCGTACCGGACGCGCAACTGGGCTACCTGGCCTGGAACTGGCTGACCATGGGTCAGGTGCTGTGCGTACCGATGATCGTCGGCGGGCTGTTCCTGATCTGGCTGGCCTATCGTCGTGCGCCGGCAGCGCCGCTCGCGCCGACCGCTTAAACTACGAACCCCGGCGCGCGACGCCGGGGCTCAAAGGACACAGGTAACTCATGAAGCAATATCTCGAACTGGTCTCGCACGTTATCCAGAACGGCACCAAACAGGCCAACCGCACCGGCATCAACACCATCAGTTTCCCGGGTGCGATGCTGCGTTTCGATCTGCAGGAAGGTTTCCCGGCGATCACCACCCGCAAGATGGCTTTCAAATCGGCCATCGGCGAGATGTGCGGTTTTCTGCGTGGCGTGAACAATGCCGCTGAATTCCGAGCGCTGGGCTGCAAGGTCTGGGACCAGAACGCCAACGAAAACGCGCAGTGGCTGGCCAACCCGTTCCGTCAGGGCGAAGACGACCTCGGCGAAATCTACGGCGTGCAGTGGCGCAAGTGGCCGGCGTACAAGCAGATCCCGCTGAGCAACACCGCCGCCATCGAACAAACCCTGAACAACGGCTACAAGCAGATCGCCCAAGGCGAAGAGGATGGTCAGGCCTACGTGGTGCTGTACAAAGCCATCGATCAGGTGCGCCAGTGCGTCGACACGATCATCAACGATCCAGGCAGCCGCCGCATCCTGTTCCACGGCTGGAACTGCGCCCAGCTCGATGAAATGGCCCTGCCGCCGTGCCATCTGCTGTACCAGTTCCACCCGAACGTCGAGACCAGAGAGATCTCCCTGACCCTGTACATCCGCTCCAATGACCTGGGTCTGGGCACGCCGTTCAACCTCACCGAAGGCGCTGCGCTGCTGAGCCTGATCGGGCGCCTGACCGGTTACACGCCGCGCTGGTTCACCTATTTCATCGGTGATGCGCACGTCTACGAGAACCATCTGGACATGCTCAACGAACAGCTCAAGCGCGAGCCGTTCGCCATGCCGAAACTGAAAATCTCCGACCGCGTACCGGAGTTTGCCAAAACCGGTGTGTACCAGCCGGAGTGGCTGGAGTTGGTGGAGCCGAGCGACTTCTCGCTGGAAGGTTATGAGCACCATGCGCCGATGACCGCGCCGATGGCGGTCTGACAGACTGCCATTAAACCTGTGGGAGCTGGCTTGCCAGCGATGACGGCAGCACATTCAACATTGATGTGTCTGTAAAACCGCTATCGCTGGCAAGCCAGCTCCCACAATATTTTGTGGTGTTGTCAGTGGCCGTGACTGCGGCCTACGTGGGAATGTTCGACTTCGGTTGCGACGACGCCACCACTCACCTCCAGCCGCTGCAAAATCCCGCACTGATCCGCCCCCGGCCCTTCGCCACAGCGTTGGCGCAGGTCGAGCAGTTGTGTCTGCAACGCCAGCAAGCCATCAATCCGCGCTTTCACATGCTGGATGTGCTCGTCGATCAGCGTATTGACGCTTGCACACTGATCCTGCGGGCTGTCACGCATGGCCAGCAGGCTGCGGATTTCTTCGAGGGTCATGTCGAGGGTGCGACAGTTGCGGATGAACGTCAGGCGTTCGGCGTGGGCCTGGGTGTAGACGCGGTAGTTGCCATCGCTGCGCGCCGGTTCCGGCAGCAGGTTTTCGCGCTCGTAATAGCGGATGGTTTCCACGGCGCAGTCGGTGAGTTTCGCCAGTTCTCCGATCTTCATGACGGCCATCTCCAAATGGGTGCTTGACCCTATAGTGGCTACAGGGTCTTTACTTGGCAACAGGCACCTTCATGGACGCGACCAATGAGCGATTCCCAGCACACTCACAAGCCCGGCGACGGGCACGATCATAGCCACAGCCATAAATTGCAGCCTGTGCATAAGCACGAACATGGCGGCGATTCCTGCTGCGGGTCGAAAGCCGCAGCACCGGCACCGGTTCATTCGCACGAAGATTCTTGCTGCTCGTCGACAGCGGCTGCGCCTGCGTTGGTGCAACTGAGCGAAAAGACCAGCGCTGACGCCCGACTGAGCAGCTTCCGCATCGAAGCGATGGACTGCCCGACCGAGCAGACACTGATCCAGAACAAACTCGGCAAACTGGCCGGCGTGCAGCAACTGGAATTCAACCTGATCAACCGCGTGCTCGGCGTGACCCACAATCTGCCCGACACCGCGCCGATTACCGAGGCGATCACCTCGCTGGGCATGCACGCCGAGCCTTTGGAGGCGGGCGTCGAAACCCCGGCCCCGGCACCAGTAAAAAAACACTGGTGGCCGTTGGCGCTGTCCGGTGTCGGTGCGCTCGCCGCCGAAGTGATCCACTTCACCAACGCCGCGCCGACCTGGGTGGTGGCGATCATTGCGCTGGTGTCGATCCTCAGCGGCGGCCTGACCACCTATAAAAAGGGCTGGATCGCCCTGAAGAACCGTAACCTCAACATCAATGCGCTGATGAGCATCGCGGTGACCGGTGCGGTGTTGATCGGGCAGTGGCCGGAAGCGGCGATGGTGATGTTCCTGTTTACCGTGGCCGAACTGATTGAGGCGCGCTCGCTGGATCGCGCGCGCAACGCCATCAGCGGCCTGATGCAGATGACCCCGGAACAGGCCACGGTGCAGCAGGCCGACGGCAATTGGGTCGAACAAGAGGTTAAAAGCGTCGAACTCGGCGCCCGGGTGCGGGTAAAACCCGGCGAGCGCATTGCGCTGGACGGCGAGGTCGTCAGCGGCAGTTCGACCATCGATCAGGCGCCGATCACCGGTGAAAGCCTGCCGGTGGAGAAAACCGTGGGCGACAAAGTCTTCGCCGGCACCATCAACCAAGCCGGTTCGCTGGAATACACGGTGACTGCGGCGGCGAACAACTCGACCCTGGCGCGGATCATCCACGCCGTCGAGCAGGCTCAGGGGGCGCGCGCTCCGACCCAACGCTTCGTCGATCAATTCTCGAAAATCTACACCCCGGTGGTGTTCGTGCTGGCGCTGGCCGTGGCGATCATTGCGCCGCTGTTCATGGGCGCGGTGTGGTTCGACTGGATCTACCGCGCGCTGGTGTTGCTGGTGGTGGCCTGCCCGTGCGCACTGGTGATCTCCACCCCGGTGACCATCGTCAGCGGCCTCGCGGCGGCGGCGCGCAAAGGGATTCTGGTCAAGGGCGGCGTTTATCTGGAGGGCGGTTTCAAGCTCGATTATCTGGCGCTGGACAAGACCGGCACCATCACCCACGGCAAACCGGTGCAGACCGATTACCTGTCGCTCGATCCGACCGCCGACGCCACTGCTCCGGCAATCGCTGCCGCACTGGCGGGGCGTTCCGATCATCCGGTGTCGCTGGCCATCGCCAATGCGGCTGTGGATAAAAACCTCGCCGTGCTGACTGTGGATAACTTCGAAGCGCTGGCCGGGCGTGGTGTGAAGGGCCAAGTCAACGGCCAGACCTATCACTTGGGCAACCACCGTCTGGTTGAAGAGCTGGGCCTGTGCTCGCCGCAACTGGAAGAGAAGCTGTTTGCGCTGGAGAAACAGGGCAAGTCCGTGGTGTTGCTGCTCGACAGTTCTGGTCCGCTGGCGCTGTTCGCCGTGGCCGACACGGTCAAGGAATCCAGCCGCGAAGCGATCCGTCAGTTGCATGCCCTGGGCGTGAAAACGTTGATGCTCACTGGCGACAACGTACACACCGCGCAGGCGATCGCCGCGCAGGTGGGTATCGATCAGGCCAAAGGCGACTTGCTGCCAACCGACAAGCTGCAAGCCATCGAAGCGCTTTATGCACAGGGTCATCGGGTGGGTATGGTTGGCGACGGCATCAACGACGCCCCGGCACTGGCGCGGGCCGAGATTGGTTTCGCCATGGCGGCGGCTGGTACCGACACCGCGATTGAAACCGCTGATGTCGCCCTGATGGACGACGATCTGCGCAAGATACCCGCGTTCATCGGCCTGTCGCGCGACACCGCGAGCATACTGAAACAGAACATCGCCTTGGCCTTGGTGATCAAGGCTATCTTTCTTGGGGTAACCTTCGCCGGACTCGCCACCATGTGGATGGCGGTGTTTGCCGACATGGGCGTGAGCCTGCTGGTGGTGTTCAACGGTTTGCGCCTGCTGCGCAAATAAACGATGAGGGATGGTTGTGCTGAGTGCCGAGCTGAAAGCGTTTTACATGGTCGCCCGCCTGGGCAGCATTACGCTGGCGGCGAAAAAGCTCGGCCTCAGCCAACCCACCGTGACCACGCAGATCCGCAATCTGGAAAGCCAGTATTCGGTGGAGCTGTTCTACCGTGGCGGTCGCCGCCTGAGTGTCAGTGACGAAGGCGCGCGACTGCTGCCGATGGTCAAGGCGCTGTTGCAGCAGGAGGCCGACATCGAGTTCTTCCTGCGCAACAGCGGTCAGGTGCAGGGCACGTTGCGCATCGCTGCCACTGCGCCGTATTACATCCTCGATCTGGTGAAGACCTTCCGCGAGCGCCTGCCGCAGGTGGAAGTGTCGGTGGAAATCGGCAACTCGCAGCAGGTGCTCGAAGCGCTGGAGGATTACCGGGTGGATGTCGCGGCGTCGTCGCAGTTGCTCGAGGATGCGCGGTTGATTCGCCGGGTATTGGGTAGCGATCCGCTGGTGCTGGCGGTGCATCGCAACCATCCGCTGGCGGCGCAGGAGCATGTAGCGTTGAGTGCTTTGGCCGGTCATACCTTGCTGATGCGCGAGTCCGGTTCGACCACCCGGCGCCTGACCGAAGAGTTGCTTGAAAGCGCCGGGGTCAGTTTTGGCCCGTTGCTGGAGATCGGCAGCCGTGAGTCGATCCGCGAGGCGGTGCTGCGCAATATCGGCATCAGCATCATCGCCCGCCAGGAAGTGCCGCATGATCCGCAGTTGCGCGTGCTGACCATCGAGAATGCGCCGCAGATTCCCGAGTACCTCTATTGCCTCAAGGAGCGCAAGGGTGCGCGGTTGCCGGCGGCGTTTCTGGGGTTGGCTCAGGAAATGTCCCCGGCCTGATTTCTTCACTGCTCGTACTGGCCCCATC